>NZ_MVOI01000006.1:452039-752039 GCF_002283555.1 Rubrivirga sp. SAORIC476
CCTTCTCCTCGCCACCCTCCTCGTCTCTGCGGCCTCGGCCCAGCCGTCCAACTGGGACCTGCCTACCGACGGCACGACGGTCTCGATCAAAGCCGACCGGCCCTTCTTCACCGAGGGCAACCCCTACGAAGGCCTGACATCCGCGTGGACGCTCTCGACGACGCAGCCGGTCGGGCCGCTCCTCCGGATCGTGGGCGACCTGCCGATCGCGGTGGGCGCGACGAGCGGCGAGACCTCGGTGGCGCTCGGCAACCTCCAGGTCGGCGTCGAGGCGGACCTGCCGACCTCGCCGGTCACGCTGGGCGGGTACCTCCGCGTCCCGACCTCGACGGAGTCCGGAGACCGTACCCGCGCCCAGCTGGTCGGTGTGTTCACCGACTACGAGCAGATCGGCGCCTACGTCAGCGACTTCGTTACGCTCTCGGGGCTCGCTGAGGGCCGCGTCGACCTGGGCGCGCCGGGCCTCTCGGTCCGCCTCCGGGCCATCCCCCAGCTGCTGGTGGCGACCGACGACACGGCCGGCGACGAGACGGAGGCCTTCCTCGGGTACGCCGCGCAACTCCTCTTCGACAACGGCGCGGCGCGCCTCGGCGGCGGCCTGACGGGCCTCACCCCGCTCACGGAGGAGGGCGACGAGACGCAGCTCTTCGTCGGCGTGATGGCGGACGTGGCCGCGGGGCCGGTCCGGCCGGGCCTCGTCGTGCGGGCGCCCATCTCCGGCGACCTCGGCGAGTTCCTGGATGCGGTCGTGGGGGTCCGGGTTACGGTCCCGTTCAACTAGCCCACCGCGTCCGCCTTCGCCTCGTCGATGGTCTTGCGGATGGAGCGGACGGTGCTCCAGGCGCCGAAGGCGACGAGCAGCGCGACGAAGCCGTAGACCCACGCGGGCACGTTCTCGCCCGCGAGGATGAGGTAGACGTACGCCGAGACGAAGCAGGCCCCGGCTGCCAGGATGGGCAGCACGGGGCTCTTCTTTGCGCGCACGTTCCGCCCGAGCCACGCCAGCGAGAGGAAGAACAGCGGGATCGCGCCGACGTAGATGGCCCCGAAGACGAGCGGGTCGACGCCGTACTGGGCGCCGAGGCCGAGGAACCAGTCGCGGAGGGCGTCGAACATGGGGAAGGAGGGGGGAGGCGGCGCGTAGACTACGGCCCCTCTCGCCCCCTTACGCCGATGCCCAAGAGCCTGTCCGACTTCCCCGTCCGCGAGACGCTGGGCGACACCCTGGGTATGGAGATCGTAGAAGGGTCGGCGGAGCGCGTCGTGGCGACGATGCCGGTGGAGCCGCGGCACCACCAGCCGCTCGGCTACCTCCACGGCGGAGCGACCGTGGCGCTGGCCGAGACGGTCGCGAGCGTGGGCGCCTACCTCGCCGCGCCGGACGGGTACACAGCGTTCGGCCAGGAGATCAACGCCAACCACCTCCGCCCGATGCGGGAGGGCCTGCTGACGGCGACGGGCACGCCGATCCACGTCGGGCGGACGAGCCAGGTGTGGGGCGTGGAGGTACGCGACCAGGCCGGGCACATGATCTGCGTCAGCCGCTGCACGCTGGCCGTGGTCGCGATCCGCCGCGAGTCCTCGTAGAGGGATTGTGGCTCGACCGGTGGTCTCCGCTGTGCATCTGTCGTGGCATCGCACGATGTGACGTAAACCGTTGGATTACACGAACTCACCGGTCGAGGCTTCTCGCTAGGATGGTGGGGCAGGACAGCTCGTGCATCTGGATGGCCATCCGGTCCTGCGCTCCGTCGAGATGCACACTGCGTCTCGACCCTTCCTTCCTCAACCGCTCGAAGCCATGCTGAAAACTGACATCACTATCAACATCACGAATGCCAACTACCTCGTCAACAAGGCGGGAGGCAAGCCGCTCGACCCGACGAGCCCGACCTCGATCGACAAGCAGATGGAGAAGGCGCTCAAGGACGCGCTGACGGAGAACTTCGGCACGTACCACCCCGGCCAGACGCTGCCTCTGCAGAACAGCGGGTTCGGCTACTTCGGGCCGTTCAGCAACGCGCGCCAGGGGGAGGTCCCGCAGGCGGTCAAGAACCAGATCCTGCAGGACTTTACCAACTGGCAGATCGACACGGACACCGACGTGGCCGAGCAGATCGGCAAGACGATCACGACCAACCTCGTGGCGCAGGGCGGCCAGGCCGGTGCGTTCTCGGGCGTCACGGCTGACGGACCGAACGCCTCGATCTCGTGGCTTTGCTATGCAGGTCTGGGCAACACCGAGGACATCGTCTACGTGTTCGGCGCCGTCGAGTCCGTCGACATCGGGTAACCGGGTACGGTCCAGTCGGCTCCAGACGGTGAGGCGGTCTCACGGCTTCGGCGATCTGCCGGACCGTGAGGCCGTCTTCCGTATCCGGACTACCTTGATCGCCCCGCATCTCAGGGACCATGGCTCTCGCGTCGGCAGACCTCCATCTTCTCCTCCAGGCTGCAGGCACCGACTCCGTCGACCCGACGGCGACGGACCAGGAACTCGCGGCGGCCCTGGCGTCGGCGCTGGTGAAGGACTTCCCCGTCTTCCACCCCGGGCACGTGCTGCCGCCGGGCAACACGGACTTCGGGTACTACGCACCGTACGTATCGACATTGCCGGCGGCGTTGCCGAAGTCGATGGTGGTCCAGATCCGAGCGGACTTTCAGAACTGGGGGCTGACCGAGGCGGCGGTGGGGGCGCCGAAGCAGATCGCGCGGACGGTGGTCCTGGGTCTGGTCGCGCGGGGAGGGCAGGTCGGCCACTCGGTCGGACTGGCCGACGGCGGGGTGCGGTGGCTGTGCTATGCCGGTCTGGGCAACTCCCACGACGTGGTGTACGCGTTTGCCGCGAGCGGCGCGTGACGACGGAGCGCGCGCGGAGGGTTCTGGCACGACTGTCAGCCGCGACGCACGTGGCGCGGACGCTGCGCTCGGGCGCGGGCTGGGCGGGCGAGGGCACGGGCACCGTCGACGCGACCTGGGACGGGGATGTGCTCGTGATGACCGAGGCGGGCACGTGGGCGGCGGACGGCGGGCGCCCAATGCGCTGGCGGGCGTCGTCGCGGTGGTGGGTGGAGGGCGCCGCGCTGGCGGTCGAGATCCTGCGCCAGGACGTCCCGGCGTCGGCGGTGCTGGATCTGGGGGTGTGCGGCGCCTGGGTGGGCCGCGCGCCGTTCGTGTGCGCGCCGGACCGCTACGCCGTCTCCCTCCGCCTCGGGCCCGAGGCGGTGGAGGTCACGTGGACGGTGGAAGGGCCATCGAAGGCGGACAGGGTGGTGTCGCGCTACAGGTAGGGTCGGCGGTCCCGTACCTTCGGAGACGCTTTCTCTTCCCCCATGCTTCTCGGCGACGTCATCGGCACCGTCTGGGCCACGCGCAAGGATCCCGGCCTGGTCGGGATGACCTTCCTGATCGTCCGCGAGGTGGACCTCGACGGGGCGCCGCTGGACACGGTCGTGATCGCGGCGGACGCGGTGGGCGCGGGCGTCGGCGAGCGGGTGCTGGTGGCGCAGGGCTCGTCGGGCCGTCAGACGGCGATCACGACGGGCAAGGCGGTCGACGCAGTGATCATGGCCATCGTGGACCGGCTGGACGTGGACGAGGACGCCCGCGTCGCAGCGGAGGCGGCGTGAGGCTGGGCCGCGTCATCGGGTCGATCTGGGCGACGGTCAAGGACCCGTCGCTGGAGGCACGGCGGATGCTGCTCGTGCAGCCGCTCCGGGCGGACGGCTCGAACGCGGGGCGCCCGACGACGGCGCTGGACACGTGCGACGCGGGGCCGGGCGACACGGTGCTCTACGTGACCTCGGCGGAGGCGGCGCTGCCGTTTGTGGACGTGCAGGCGCTGACAGCAGCGGACGCGACCATCGTGGGGGTGGTGGACGCGGTGACGCTGGGCTGAGGGCGCCCGCCTCGGGGCCGAGGCGGCATGGGCGGGCACGCCAGGGGCGGCTCGCTACGGAGCTTACTCGGGCATGGGATCGTCGGAGGCAGGGCGACGGCCCCGGTCGACGACGACGCGGGCGGCGCGGTACTCGCGGGCGAAGTCGGGGTGGGCGTCGGCGAGGCGGGCGACGGCGGGGTCGAGGTGGTCGCGGAGGAGGCGGTGGATGGCGGAGAGGTGCTCGGCGATCTCGGCGGTGGCGCGGCTCCTGGCGACGATGGCGGTGCGGGGAGTGGTGAGGTCGGCAGCGAACCGGTCGTCGAGAGCATCGAGGGCATCGACCTCGTCGGAGGGGACGTTCTGGCGGGCGGTGAGGCCGTCCTCGCCGTCGAGGTGGTCGCGGGCGTCGGCGACGACGATCTCGGACTGCTTGGCGAGGTCGAAGTCGCGGAGGGCGTAGACCTCGGTGCGGGTGAGGTCGTTGCGGGCGGCGAGTTCGGTCATGCCGCGGCGGGAGGCCCAGGAGTGGACGGCGGCGGCGAGGTGGAGGACGCGGGTGCGGACGTCGTCGCGGAGTTCGGCTTTGACCTCGGTGATGGGCTGGGTAGGATCGGCCTGAGCGAGGGCAGCGGCGGAGACGTCGGCGAGGAGGGCGGCGAGGGTGTCGCGGTCGTCTGGCTGTGGCTGACGTGGCGGTCGCTGCGGGCCAGCCGGGACGCGGTGGCGACGGCGGACGACTCGAACCGGGTGAGCCGGGAGGCGCTGGCGGAGGCGCGGGCGGCTAACGAGGTCAGCCGGGCGGCGCTGGTGCAGCAGGCGAGGCTGGAGGCGTATCCCGGGCTGTACGTCGAGGCGGAGGAAGCAGACGGAGGGGAACAGATGACGCTGACGCTGTACACCGTGACAGGCCGGGTGGCGACCGAGGTCTCCGGGATTCTGCTGAGCTACAACTACGGGACAGTCTGGGACGAGGAGGAGCAGGAGCCTGTCGAGTGGGAGAACTATGAGGCGGTGATCTGCTTCGACATCCCGTCGGTGGTGCCCGGTCGAGGGTATTCGGTGCGAGCGAACAAGGGGGGACGGTCTGTGTGGACGGTGCTAGTACTCCAGTTCACAGACGTGTTGGGGACCCACTTTACCGAGCGCTACACCTTCATGGACTCGGATGAGGGTGGTGGGCGGATGGAGCTACTGAGCAAACAGCCGAGCGAGGTGTATCCGTCGCCACGCTGGGTTGTCGGTCCTAGACAAGAGGGTGGCCTCCTGTCAGTGGCGGAGGTGGTGGAGGCTGATCCCCGCATGGCTCAGGTCCTCGATGCGTCGCTCGCTACTGCTCTGGCCGAGGTCAGCGGCTTTGGCCTCGCTCTGCGCTCTGCGTCGGTCAACGTCACAGATGTGCCTCGGCGGTGAGCGGGCACGCCAGCGGCGTGCCCCTACGGGAGGCGCCTGGGTCGGCCTCGGGGCCGAGGCGGCATGGGCTACTCGGCGTGGATCTGGTCGTGCTCGGCGGCGAGGATCTCGTCGCCGTGCCCGAGGCGCTTGCGGCCGACCCAGGCGAGGCCGGTCACGAAGGCGAAGCCGAGGAGCGCCAGGCCCAGCGCGACGGGCCACTCGGAGCCGGGCGCGAGGAGCACCGACGGGTCGGGGACGACCTCGACGGTGCCGTCGGAGGAGACGTGGTCGATGGTGGCGACCCACGGCCAGAGGGCGCGCAGCGAGCCCGCGAGCAGGCCCACGAGGACCGCCATCGTCCAGTCGTGGTAGCGGTCGAGGAGCCAGCTCAGTCCCTTGGCGGCCAGACCCAGGCCGACGCCCGCGCCGCCCATGAACGCCAGCACGTAGGGGATGTCGAGGCCGCGGAGCGCCTCCAGCGTCGGGCGGTAGAGGCCGAGCACCTCCAGCAGGAACGCACCGCTGACGCCGGGCAGGATCATGGCGTTGATGGCGACCGCGGCCGTCCCGGCGACGCGCCACAGCGACGGGTCGGCGGCGTCGCCGCTGCGCGGCAGGCCGACGAGCACGAACGCGACGAGGGCAGCCACCACGGCCACCACGACGTGCATCGGCCGGTGTGCGTGCCGCTCGCGCCACGGGATCACGAGCGACGCGGCGACGAGCCCGAAGAACAGCGCTCGGCACTGGACCGGGTACGCCTCCAGCAACTCGGGGATGAACAGCGACCCGATCACGACGGCGACGCCGATCCCGCCCGCGACGGGCAGCAGCAGCCCCCAGTTCAGCGCGCGGACCTGCCGGATGGCCTCTCCGACGCGCCCGCGCCCCAACGTCAGCACGGCCGAGAACGCGTCGCCGATGGCGCCAATCAGGTCCTTGTAGATGCCGACGATGAGGGCCATCGTGCCGCCACTGACACCGGGGATGATGTCGGCGCCGCCCATGAGGAGGCCCTGCAGGAAGCGGCGGAGGAGGTCGGGCATGTCGGGAAGAAGGGGGAGGGGAGGCGAGCAGACCCACCTCGGTGCCGAGGCGGGCGGGGGCGGCGAGCGACGCTACGACCGCAGGGTCGCCCCGTGCTGCGCCTCCAGCATCTTCACGATCCTACGGACGCGTCCGTCCACCTCCTGGTCGCGGAGCGTCTTGTCGGCGCCGAACCGGAGCGCGACGGCGAGGCTCTTCTGACCCGTCGGCACGCCGTCGCCACGGTACACGTCGAACACGCGCACGTCCTGGAGCAGCGGGCGCCCGGCCTCGCGGATCGTGCGCAGCAGCGGCGCGGCAGGCTGGTTCTCCGGGACCACCAGGGCGAGGTCGCGCTCCGCGGTCGGGAAGCGGGAGATGGCGCGGTACGCGGGGGGCTCGGCGCGGGTGGCGAGTCGAGCGAGCGCGTCCCAGTCCAGCTCGGCCACGAACAGCTCGGCCGTGAGGTCGGCCCGGTCGGCCACGTCGTCGGCCAGCCGGCCCACGCTGCCGAGGCGGACACCGTCGGCGTGGAGGTCGAGCGCGTAGGCCGTCACCCCGTCGGGCGCCGGGCGCGGCGTCTCCGTGACGTCGTCGATGCCGAGGTCGGCCAGGAGGTCCATCACGACGCCCTTCAGGTCGTAGACGTCCGTCGTGCGGGCCGGGCCGTTCCAGGTCGCGGGCGTCGTGCCGCTCATGCCGAGGACGAGCGCACTGTGCTCGTGGTAGCCCTCGACGGTGCCGCTGGCATCTGCCGTGCGCCGCATCACGTGGCCGCACTCGAACAGGCGGAGGGCGCCTGCGCCGCGCGCCTGGTTGTAGCTGGCCACGGTCAGCAGGCCGGGCAGAAGCGACGGCCGCAGGGCGGCCATCTCCTGCGAGATCGGGTTGAGGGTCACCACCGGCTCGCCGTCGAGTCCGGTCCACGCGGCGTCGGCGAAGGCTTCGGCAGTGGCTGCGGGGAGGAGCGAGTTGGTGGCGATCTCGCGGAAGCCGAGCGCGGCGAGGCGCTGGCGCGTCCGGTCCAGCAGGCGGGCGTCCGGCGTGTCGCCCGCGGGCGTGAGCGGGACCGGCGTGGTGGCGGGCGCCGGGAGCCGGTCGTAACCCCACAGCCGCGCGACCTCCTCGATCACGTCGATCTCGCGCTCCACGTCGGGGCGGAACGGCGGGACGGTGACCGTCAGCCCGGCCTCCGACGCCTCGGCGAGCGCCGCGTCGACGCCCTCCTCGCGCATGGCCGCCTCGGCGAACGCGTCGAGGCCGTCGGTCTCGGACACCTCGAAGCCGATGGCCGTCAGCAGGCGCCGGATGTCGGCCTCGGGGACGGCCATGCCCAGCACCGCCGCCACGCGCGCGGGACGGACGGTGACCGTGCGGGGGGTGTAGGGGAGGGGGTGGGCGTCGATGCGTCCGTCCACGATCGTGCCGCCGCCGGTCTCGGCGACGAGCGCCGCAGCCCGCGCGACCGCCTCCGGCTGGAGGGTCGGGTCGGCGCCGCGCTCGAAGCGGTAGCTGGCGTCAGTCTGCATCCCGAGCGCCTTCGCCGCGCGCCGGATGACGGACGGGTTCCAGTAGGCGCCCTCCAGGAAGACGGTCGTCGTGGCGTCGGTCACTTCGGTGCTCTGCCCGCCCATGATGCCCGCGATGCCGACGGCCTCGGCGGGCGTCGCGACGACCACGGTCCCTTCGGGGAGTGTGCGCTCTTCGCCGTCGAGCGTCCTGATCGTCTCGCCCGCGGTCGCGGCGCGGACGACCACCTCGCCGCCCAGCCGGTCGAGGTCGTAGGCGTGGAGCGGCTGCCCCATCTCCAGCATCACGAAGTTGGTGATGTCCACCACGTTCGAGATCGGCCGCAGGCCGACCGCCCGGAGCCGGTCCTGCATCCACTCCGGGGACGGCTGGACCGTCACGTCGCGCACCACCATCCCGACGAAGCGTGGGCAGTCCTCGGGCACCTGGATGTCGACCGAGACGAGGTCATCCACGTCTCCGCCCAGCGTCGGGATGTCCACCTCGGGGCGTGTGAGGGCCGTCTCGGTGAGCGCCGCCACGTCGCGCGCCACCCCGATGTGGGACGTCGCGTCCGGGCGGTTGGGGGTGATGGCGATGTCGATCACCGTGTCGCCGGGCAGGTCGCCCTGGTTGGCGAGGTACGCCTCGAACGGCTGGCCGGGCGCCGCGTCGGCGTCGAGGACCAGAATGCCGTCGTGGTCGTCGCCGAGACCCAACTCGTCCTCGGCGCAGATCATCCCGAAGGAGACCTCGCCGCGGATCTTGCCCTTCTTGATGGTCACCGGCGCCAGCCCCGATCCGTCCCGCGCGGGCAGCATCAGCTCGGTGCCGACGGTCGCGACGGCCACCTTCTGGCCAGTCGCCACGTTGGGCGCACCGCAGACGATCTGCACCGGCTCCCCGGCGTCGCCGAGGTCGACCGAGCAGATGCGCAGGCGGTCGGCGTTGGGGTGCGGGCGCACGTCGAGCACGTGCCCGACCACGACGCCGTCGAGCGACGGTCCGGTCGCGACCACGTCCTCGACTTCGAGGCCGGACATCGTGAGCAGCTCGGCGAGGGCCTCGGCGTCCAGCCCGTGGGCGACGTACTCGGAGAGCCAGTTGTTGGAGACGTTCATGGGAAGAGAGGGATGGAGAGATGCGGGATGAGGGATGAGGAGGGCGCTCGGCCCGCATGCCTCCATCCCGTATCCCGCATCCCTCTAGAACTGCCTGAGGAAGCGGACGTCGTTCTCGTACAGCAGCCGGATGTCGTCGATTCCGTGGCGGAGCATCGCCATCCGCTCGACGCCCATGCCGAACGCGTAGCCGGTGAAGCGCTCC
Organism: Rubrivirga sp. SAORIC476; assembly: GCF_002283555.1. Taxonomy (NCBI): domain Bacteria; kingdom Pseudomonadati; phylum Rhodothermota; class Rhodothermia; order Rhodothermales; family Rubricoccaceae; genus Rubrivirga; species Rubrivirga sp. SAORIC476. The sequence goes on from NZ_MVOI01000006.1 coordinate 461,173, forward strand.
GGGTCCACGCCGACGTTGGCGAGCACGTTGGGGTCCACCATGCCGGAGCCGAGGATCTCCATCCAGCGCCCGCCGCCGGGCATGGCCTCGTCGGCCCACCACACGTCGACCTCGGCGCTCGGCTCGGTGAAGGGGAAGAAGCTCGGCCGGAACCGCATCTTCGCCTCCCGCGCCGGCCCGTCGCTCGCGCCGAAGAAGGCCTTCGCGAACGCCGTCAGCATGGCTTTCAGGTCGGCGAAGCTCACGCCCTCGTCCACGACCAGCCCCTCGACCTGGTGGAACAGGCAGTAGCTCTTGTACGAGATGGCCTCGTTGCGGAAGACCCGGCCGGGCGCGATCACGCGGATCGGCGGCGGCGTCTTCTCCATCACGCGCACCTGCACCGGGGACGTGTGTGTGCGGAGCAGCACGCCGCGTCCATCGGGCGGGGGCGGCTCCAGGAAGAACGTGTCCTGCATGTCCCGCGCCGGGTGGTCGGGCGGGAAGTTGAGCGCGCTGAAGTTGTGCCAGTCGTCCTCGATCTCCGGCCCGCGCGCGACGGCGAAGCCGAACGACTGGAAGATGGCCTGGATGTCGGCCAGCGTCTGCGTCAGCACGTGGAGGCTGCCGCGCTCGGCGGGGGCGGGGACGCGGCCGGGCAGCGTCAGGTCGAGGTCGGTGGCGCCCGCCTCGGTGTTGGTGGCGAGGGCGGCCGTGGCTGCGTCGAGGCGGTCCTGGGCGGCCTGCTTGAGGGCGTTGAGGCGCTGGCCCGCCGCCCGGCGGTCCTCCGGCGCGACCGTCCCGATCTGGGCGAACAGGTCGGTGATGGCGCCCGCCTTGCGGCCGAGGAAGCGCACGCGGAAGGCCTCGGCCTCGTCGGCGGTCGTGAGCGGCAGCGTGTCGATCTCAGCCTGGACGGCGGCGATCGAGTCGTCGAGCGAAGACATGGTCCGTGGTGCGTGGTACGTGGTCTCGATGTAGCGGCGTGCGAGCCTGCGCGTGAGGCGGTGCCGTCAACGCAACACGCCACAGGGCCGAACCAAAAACTCCCGCCGGGCCGGGGCCGAGCGGGAGTCGCGTGGTCGAACGGGTCCGGGGCTTACGCCGCGGCCTGCTCGACCACGGCCGTAAAGGCGGCCTTGTCGTGGACCGCCAGGTCCGCGAGGACCTTCCGGTTCAGCGGGATCCCAGCCTTGCTGAGGCCGGAGATCAGGCGCGAGTACGTGGTCCCGTTCTGACGGGCGGCGGCGTTGATACGGGCGATCCAGAGGCGGCGGAACTGGCGCTTGCGCGCACGGCGGTCCCGGTAGGCGTACTGGAGGCCCTTCTCAACGCTCATCTTCGCAACGGTGTGGACGTTGCTACGGCGTCCCCAGTAGCCTTTCGCCAGCTTCAACAGCTTCCGGCGACGGCGACGGGAGGCCACTAGGTTTTTTGACCTGGGCATCTTGGTTCCGTGGTGAGGGTGGAGGAGGAGGGAAGGCGCGGCGGGCAGCGAGCCCGGTCGCTACTTGGCGATCAGCTTCTTGATGCGCTTCTCGTCCGCGGGCGCGACCAGGGTCGACTCGCGGAGGTTGCGCTTCCGCTTCGGCGACTTCTTCGTCAGGATGTGGCTGGCGAACGCCTTGTTGCGCTTGACGCGACCCGTCCCGGTCAGCGAGAAGCGCTTCTTGGCGCCGCTGTTCGACTTCATCTTCGGCATCGATCTCTTGGCTTTGCGAGAGGGTCCAGACAACACCGCCCACCGCAGACACGCGGCGGGCGGGGAGGCAGGGAAGCTAGAGGCACCCGGGCGGCACGCCAACCGGCGCCCGGGGTCTTCGCAGAGTGTTCGGGGGCTGGAGGCCATCCGCCTCGGCATCTAGGCGGGCACCCGGACGTCGGCTAGCCCTTCTTATCCGGCGTCAGCATCGTCGTCATGCGGCGGCCTTCCATGGTCGGGGCCTGGTCCACCTTGGCGATGTCCGCGAGGTCTTCCGTGAAGCGCTCCAGCATGTCGAGGCCCTGGTCCTTGTAGATGATGTCGCGGCCACGGAACTGGACCCACGCCTTGACCTTGTTCCCCTTCTCGAGGAACTCGCGGGCGTGCTTCAGCTTGAAATCGTAGTCGTGGTCATCGGTGCGCGGGCGGAAGCGGACCTCCTTGAGCTCGCCCTGGTGGGCCTGCTTCTTGCGCTGCTCCTTGGCCTTCTTCTGCTGCTCGTACCGGAACTTCCCGAAGTCCATGATCTTGGTCACGGGCGGGTCGGACGAGGCAGAGATCTCGACGAGGTCGAGGCCCATGCTGCGGGCCAGGTCGATGGCCTCCTCGGTGCGCATGACGCCCTTCTGTCCCTCGCCGTCGATGACGACGCGGACCTGAGGCGCGCGGATGTTCTCGTTGATGTTGGCGTCGGGCTCGCGGCGCTTTGGCTCGGGCCGGCGGGATCTACGTCGGGCTATGGTGGACCTCTCGGGTTGTGGAATGGGGCGGCAAAACGGGGGGCCGCGGATGGGTTGGGTACGTCTGAGGCGGAATGGGGTTCGGGCAGAGGCTGCGAAAACCCGGCACGGACCCCGGCGAGGGGGCGGCTATCTTCGCAGCCCCCGCCCGTCTCTCCATGGATCCACACGATACGGCAGCGGCCTCGGATGCCGGACGCGGAGAGATTCCGCACCTGATCCACATCGGGTATCCGAAGGCTGGCGCCACCTTCTTCAAGGCGTGGTGCGAGTCTCGGGAGGACATCGCCTTCACGCGGCGAGGGTTCGCAGGGCACGCGCACATCGAGGACATCCCGAACGACATCGTCGGCCCGCAGCCCGGCCTGGTGGTGTCGAGCAGCGAGGCCCTCGTGAGCGTCTTCTCGCGTCACGGGCGGTCCCCCCGGTCCGGCTGGCCGACGGGCGACCCGCCCCGGATGAGCACGCTGGCCGCGGGGCGACAGCGGCAGGCCGAGACGTGCGCGCAACTGGCCCGTCTCTTCCCCACGGCCCACATTCTGATCCTGGTGCGCGGGTTCGAGGGGGCCATCCGCTCGCTCGTCGCTCAGCGCATCAAAGCTGGCCGCCCCGAACGCTGGGCGTGGGACCCCGACGCCAACGTGCAGGCGCTCAAGAGCTACCGCATGTTCATGGACTACGACCGCGTGATCGGGCTGTACGAGGCCGCGTTCGGGCGTGAGCGGGTGACGGTGCTGCCGTACGAGATGCTGCGCGACGACCTGGAGGCGTACGTGCAGACGCTGTGCCGGGTCGGAAGCCTGCCGTACCGGCCATTCGACCCCGGGCGGGTCAACGCGTCCATGCCGGGGCACGCGCTGGCGGCGACCACGCGCCTGTCGGCCGTCGTGCGGCCGGTGCTGGATCGCGTGCCCGGGCCCGCGAATCGCGCCGCGAGCCGGGCATACGCGCGGCTGCTGGCGGTCGGGCCGGTGCGCCGTGCACTGGACCTGACGGGCCGCGTCGCGCGGGCGACGCCCTTGCCCGACCCCCTCGTCCCTGCCGACGCACTCCGCGAGGCCTTCGCCGGGTGCGCCGACTCCCTCGTCCTGCGACCCGAGGTGGCGCCCTACGCCGCGGAGTATCTCGCGACCGGCCGGTGAGGCGTGTTCGCGCGGGCGGCGGGTCTAGCTTGCGCCCGTCACCGCCTGCACCGCCATGGATTTCACCACTGTCGACCTTCGGGTCGGGACCGTCGTCGAGGCCGTCGCCGAGGGCGACGCGCTCCACCTCGTGATCGACGTGGGCGGGGGCCGCCGCGAAGCGGTCTCGCACATCACCGAGAACTACGGGCCGGAGGATCTGCTGGGGACGCAGGTCGTGGTAGTCCCCAGCGGCGCCGAGGTGGTGGTGCTGGCGGCCGTCAGCCCGAGCCAGGGCGCCATCGTGCTCCGCCCCGACCGACCCGTCGCCAACGGCACGCAGGTCGTCTAGCAGTCCCGCTGGCGGACGAAGCGGAGCGTCTCCGGCCCAACCACCCGGTCGGGGTGGCTCAGGTTCAGAACGCCCACCTCGTGGTTGAAGGCAGGCATCACGGCCGTCGAGTGGAAGACGGACGCGGCGCGGAGCGCGCGGGCCAGCGCGGCGGCCTGGGTCCCGAAGAGCGCCGCCTCGCCGTCGGCATAGAGGATCAGCGTCGCCGGGTCGTCCGACGTGACGTAGCTCACCGGGGAGGCCTCGACCTGCCAGGGGTACGGCGTCTCGGGCGGCCCGTCCAGGTCCTCGTTGGACGGAGAGAAGAGGGCCGAGTAGTAGCCGAACCGAGTGCCAGTCTCCCACGTCGCCGGGTCCACGAGGTCGAGCGCGGCCCCGCTCACACTGACGAGCCCGCACACGGGCATGGCGCCCGCGGCCTCGCGCACCGCCGGGTCGTAGGCGACGCGTGCCGACAGTTGGGCGCCCGCCGAGTGGCCCATCAGCACGACCGAGGCGGGGTCACCGCCGAATGTGGCGATGGTGTCCTGCACGAACGCCAGCGCCGCCGCCACGTCCGCGACCTGGGACCGCCAGTCGGTGGTCGGCAGAAGGCGGTAGCTGATCACCGCCGTTCCGATGCCGTGCCCGGCGAGGTAGCGCCCGACGTTGTTGTAGAAGTCCTCGCCGCCGAACGAGAAGTCGCGGTCGCCCTCGGTCCACCCGCCGCCGTGGACGAACATCACCACCGGCCAGGGCGTCGCGCGCACGGAGTCGGCGAGGGGGAGGAACAGGTTGAGGCGGTGCTTCGGGTCGCCGTCCGGCAGGTAGGCGACGTCGCGGCGGACGTTTTCTTCCTGGAGCGAGGCCTCGGAGTACCCCAGCACGTCGACGGCGAGGGACTTGGCCGGGCCGCAGCCGCTGAGGCCGACCAGGAGGGCGGAGAGAAACAGGAGTCGAATCATGCCGCTCGAACGGTGGCAGGGGCAGCCCGGTGCCCAAGCGGGATGGGATCAGGCTCCGTCCGACCTCGACCCTGTCCGCCTCGGTGCCCCCGTAGAGGTCCCGAGGCGGGCGGACTTACGCGCGGCCCATCCCCTTTGCGATCTCGTCGAGCAGCGCCGTCCGGAGCGCGTCGAGCGACTGGACGCCCTGGTCGGAGTCGTCGCCGAGGCCGTGGCGACGGACGCTCACGGTGCCGGCCTCGGCCTCGTTCTTGCCCAGAATCAGCATCACCGGCACCTTCTCGACCTCGGCGTCGCGGATCTTGCGCCCGACCTTCTCGCTCCGGGTGTCCACCTCGACGCGGAGTCCGGCGGCCCGGAGGTCGTCGGCGACGGACGTGGCGGTGTCGTTCTGGGCGTCCGTGATGGGCAGCACCTTCACCTGGACCGGCGCCAGCCACAGCGGCAGGTTGCCACCCGTGTGCTCCAGCATCACGCCGATGAAGCGCTCCAGCGAGCCGAACGGCGCGCGGTGGATCATCACCGGCCGCACGCGGTCGTCGTTCTCGTCGATGTAGGTCAGGTCGAAGCGCTCCGGGAGGTTGTAGTCCAGCTGGACCGTCCCGAGCTGCCAGCTCCGGCCGAGCGCGTCCTTGATCATGAAGTCGAGCTTCGGCCCGTAGAAGGCGGCCTCGCCCTCCTCCTCGACCGTCTCCAGGCCCATCTCGGCGGCGGCCTCCCGGATGGCCTGCTCGGCCGCGTCCCACTGGGCCGCCTCGCCGATGTACTTCTCGGTGTTGGCCGGGTCGCGGAGCGAAACCTGCGCCGTGAACTCCTGAAAGTCGAGCGCGCGCAGGACCGTCAGCGTGAGGTCGATGACGGCCTTGAACTCGTCCTTGACCTGGGCGGGCGTGCAGAAGACGTGGGCGTCGTCCTGGGTGAACCCGCGGACGCGCGTCAGGCCGCCCAACTCCCCGGACTGCTCGTAGCGGTACACCGTCCCGAACTCGGCCAGGCGGACGGGCAGATCGCGGTAGCTCCGCGGCTTGTGGTCGTAGATCTGGGTGTGGTGCGGGCAGTTCATCGGCTTGAGCAGGTAGCCCTGCTCGTCCTCGTGTCCCTCGTGGCTGCGCGCGTTCGGGTCCTCGCCGTGCGGGATCGGCGCGCCGCCCCTCTCCAGCATCGGCGGGAACTGGCTGTCCGAGTAGTACGGGTAGTGGCCGCTCGTGCGGTAGAGGTCCAGCCGCCCGATATGAGGCGTCACGACGGGCTCGTAGCCGCGGCGCACCTGCTCCTCCTTCAGGAAGTCGACCAGCGTCTCGCGCAGGCGGGCGCCCTTCGGGAGCCACATCGGCAGGCCGGGACCCACCTTGTCGGAGAACATGAACAGCTCCAACTCCTTGCCCAGCTTGCGGTGGTCGCGCTGCTTGGCGAGCTCCAGCCGCTCCAGGTACTCCGTCAGCATCGACTGCTTCGGGAAGCTGACGCCGTAGATGCGGGTCAGCTGCGGACGGCTCTCGTCGCCGCGCCAGTAGGCACCCGCCAGGCTCATCACCTTGACCGCCTTGATCGGCTTCGTAGACGCGATGTGCGGCCCGCGGCAGAGGTCGGTGAACCCCCCCTGCTCATAGAACGTGATCTGGCCGTCCTCCAGGCCTTCCAGCAGCTCCAGCTTGTAGGGGTCGCCCTTCTCCTCGAAGAAGGCGACAGCGTCGGCCTTGGAGACCTCCCGGCGCGCGAACGTGCTGCCGGTGCGCGCCAGCTCGATCATCTTCTTCTCGATGGCCGGGAAGTCGTCCGACGAGAGCGTCGGGTGGTCTGTCCCCGAGAGGTCGACGTCGTAGTAGAAGCCGGTTTCGATGGCCGGGCCGATGCCCAGCCGGACGCCCGGGTAGAGCGCCTCCAGCGCCTCGGCGAGGAGGTGGGCCGACGAGTGCCAGAAGGCCTGCTTGCCGCCATCGGCGTCCCACGTCAGGATGGCGGCGGTGGCGCCATCGGGCAGGGGGCGTTCGAGGTCGCGGACCTCCCCGTCCACCTCGACGGCCAGCGCGGCACGGGCGAGGCCGGACGAGATGGACTCGGCGAGGTCGCGGCCGGTGGCGCCATCGGCGAGGTCGCGGGAAGAGCCGTCGGGGAGGGTGATCTGCATGGGTCTCGGGGGGCCGGGGCGGAACCGAAGGTCGGCGCAGCCAAGCTACCCGCGCCGGTCCTACGCGCTCCCCGAGGCGGGCGAAGAGAACGCGAGAATGGCCCGGCAGCCCTACCGCACCCGGTCGAAAGCGACGCCGTTGAAGGGGCCGCGGTGCCGCGTGTCATGGTCGTCGAAGACGAGGCGGCCCCGCTCGATGCGGGCGGTCGATGGCGCCTCGTCGCCCATGTCGAGCGTGACGACCCGGCAGGCCGCGTCGGCCTGCCAGCGTCCGGTGTGCTCGGTGCGCTCGGCCCCCTCGGCATCCGCGGTGCGGTGCACGGCCCGGCCATCCTCCGAGAGCGCGAGCGTCATGTGGGGCACGATGCCGCCGTCTCGCGCCTCGGCGCGGACGTCTTCGTAGGCGTCTTTTTCCGCCGTCCACCGGGTGGCGGCGAGCGTGCCGCTGGGAGGGCGTGGACCGAGGTCGGCCAGGGAGGCGTCCATCGAGGCGACCACGCTGGCGACGATTGGAGCGCGGTCGAGGGCGTACGTCCCGGCCACATCACAGGGATCGGGGGCAGCGCTGGGACGGGGTCCGAGGGCGAGCACGAGCAGGCCGAGGGCGAGCGGGGAGAGGAGAAGGCGCATGACGGAGGAAGGGGTGTTGGTTTTTTAGCATACTGTGTCACTGCCGGATGGTTGCGTCGGTCGGCCGAGCGACTGGACCGCCCTGCGGAGGTCGAGCGCAGGGCATTCTGAAAACCTAACGGTCTTATCTGCAACAATCCCTGCGCACTCCGCGTTAACCCCTTGCCACACAATCACAACGACCCTCGCTGGAGAGCGCACTTCCCCATGGCCACCCCCAAGATGAACAACGACTGGCGCCGACTCCGAGACCGCATCAAGGCGATGTGGTCCGATGTCGAGTTCGACGACAAGCGGCTCAAGAAGACCCGTGGCAGCCTCCGGCAGATGGTCTCCCTGATTCAGGAGCGGACCGACGAGACGCGCGCCCAGATCCGCCAGAAGATCGTGGCCGTGATGTGACCCCGGTCCGATTCTGTCCCACACGACGCCCCGTGCAGAGATCCTGCAGGGGGCGTCGTGCGTTGGGGCACCCGAGTGCCGACCCCCCGGTCGGTATCCTGCCCGCTGCCGTCTCGTCCGCCTCGATGCCCCGCCCGCCGTCCTCCGTCTCTTCTGGTCCCGATGAGCGCAGCGCTCTGTTCGGACCGCCGACGACGTTGGAGCGGGATCTCTGGGCGAGGCCGGAGTCGCGCCTCCTCCTGCTCAGCGCCCGGACGTGCCCGCCACCGCTGACCGAGGCCACCGAGGGCGTCGACTGGCCGACGTTTCGGAAGCTGGTGTTCGCGCACCGGCTCGTTCCGCATGTCGCGCGCTCGCTCAGCGAGGTGCCGACGGTCCCCTCTGCGTTCTGCCACGCGCTCCAGCAGGCCGAGGCGGACAACGCGTGGCGGCAGTTGGAGATGGCGCGGGTGCTCACCGTCGTGCTGGGGGCGCTGGGGGAGGCGGGCGTACCGGCGCTCCCGATCAAGGGGCCGGCGCTCGCCTCCTGGCTCTTCGGGGACCCCGCCCGGCGGACGAGCATCGACCTCGATGTGCTGGTCGCCCCGGATGCGCTGGCGGAGGCGTTCGCCGTCGTCGGACGGATCGGCTTCGAGAGCGGCGGCAAAGTCCGCGGCCTGACGGCCGCCGAGGCGGAGGTGGTCGCGACTGAGTTCCAGCTCAAGGACGCCGCCTTCATTCACCCCGAGTGGCGGGTGTCGCTCGAAATCCACTGGCGGCCGTTCCGCGACCGCGGCCTGTCGACGCTCGCCGAGGGGCTCGCTGCCGACCTGCGCGTGGACACGACGGGGCTGGCGTGGCGCAACACGCGGGTGTCCGCTGCGGGCGCGGCCTTCGTGCTCGCTCACGGCGCCATGCACGGCTACCGCCGCCTGACGTGGCTCGCCGACGCCGCGGCTCTCTCCGAGCGCCTCGACGAGGCCGCCTGGGAGGAGGTCGTCGCGCTGGCCGCCGCGGACGGCTTCGAAGGGGCCGTCCTGCTGGGGCCGTACCTCGCCCACCGCCTCCTGGGCGCGCCGGTGCCCGAGGCAGTCCGCCCCCGCATCGAGGCGCACCTGCCGCGGCTGCGGCGGCTGGCGGGCTGGTGCCTCACCGAGACGCCCGACCACGAGCGCCAGATGCACCCGGCCACGGCAGCCCTCGGGGCGGGACTCTACGACCGCTCCGGCGATCGTCTCCGCCACCTCTGGCACCTGCTCGTGAGCCCGGCCAGCGGCGAACTCGCCGAGGCCGACCTCCGCCCGGGCGCTGCCGCCCGGGCGCGGCGCATCGCCGCACGACCGGCGCGGCTCGTTCGCAACGGGGCGCGCTGGGTGACGGGGCAGCGCTAGATCGCGCGGCGGTCAGGCGCCGTGGCCTTCGTGTCCGCCCATCGTGGGACGTGCAGGGGTCGCGTCGAGGGTGAGGGGGATCGGCTGCGCCGCCGTCGTGCCCTCGACCAGCCGGTAGCGCCCTCCGCGCTCGACGTCGCCGAACGTGCTCTCGGTGCCGCTCCCCGGCCACGTGACCTCCACCGCTTCGACGGTGCCGCCGCCCAGCCCGACCTCCAACTGGAGGCTGTTCGAGCCGAAGCTCCCCCCCATCCCGACCGTCCGCCAGAGCGTGCGCCGGGAGCCGTCCGAATCGAGGACGCGGACGGCGACGCGGGCGCCGATGGCGGAGCGGTTGGCCTGTTGCCCCTCCAGCCGCAACACCACCCAGCCCCGGTCCTGCCACGGGTTGTCGAAGAGCAGGTTGGCTGCCGTGTCCGACTCGAACGCACCGCCCGCGACCACGTAGAGCTCCGGGTCGAGGTCGCCGTCTACGTCACCGAACGAGACGCCGTGCCCCTTCTGCAGGTGGCCCGTGCCCGACACGTACGTCCGGTCCACGAAGCGGCCGTCGGGGCCGCCCATCAGCAGGCGGTTGGGAACGAGCGCGGCGAAGTTGGGCGCGCCGGTCGCCGCGTACAGATCCACCCAGCCGTCACCGTCGAAGTCCTCCACGTTGACACCCATGACGGGCGCGGTGAAGCGGCCCAGCCCGGCCACCTCGGTGACGTCGCCGAAGGAGCCGCCGAGGTTGCGGAACAGGTGGGTGGGTTCGTGGCGGGGAGGCATCCCGAGCGCCTCGCGCGCCGCGCCGCCCGCGAGCCCGTCGCCCTCCGAGAACCCTCGGCTGGGGTAGGCGAGCGCCATCAGGTCGTCGCGGCCATCCTGGTCCCAGTCGAAGGCCGCCGCCGAAAAGCTCGCCTCCGGGCCTGCGGCGACCGGCGCCGCCTCGAAGCGGACGCGGCCGTCGGTGCTGCGGTTGAGGTAGAGGCGGTTGGCCGCACTCATGACGCTGACGTAGAGGTCCGGCCGGCCGTCGGCGTCGGCGTCGGTCCAGACGGCGCCCTTGACGAAGGCATCGACGGTGAGGCCCGCCTCGCGCGCCGCGTCGCGGAAGGTGCCGTCGCGGTTGTTGAGGTACAACTCGGAGGCGTAGTGCGTGCGTCGCTCCCCGACCTCGTTGCCCACGAACAGGTCCAGCCAGCCGTCCCCGTCCACGTCGGCGAAGGCAGCCGCGCCGGTCGGGCGCTCGCTTCCGAGTCCGGCGGCGAACGTGTCGTCGGTGAAGCGGCCCTGGCCGTCGTTGCGGAGGAGCGAGTTGGGGATCTCGCCCCACTGCCGCGTCCAGGCGCCACGGAGGACGAACACGTCGAGGTCGCCGTCGTTGTCCACGTCGCCGTGGATGAGGTTGAGCCCGCCCGTGAGCCCGTCGAGGCCCGCCTCCTGCGTGCGCTCGGTGAAGTGGCCTCGGCCGTCGTTCTCGTAGTAGCGGATGGGATCGGCGAGGCCCCAGCTGGACGCGATCAGGTCCAGGTCGCCGTCGCCGTCGAAGTCGTCCAGCGCGGCGCCGCCGGAGAGCGCCATCGTGGCGACACCGCGCTCCGGGGCGACGTTCTCCAGGCGCGGGAAGCCGTCGGCGGCCCCCTCGGGCGGGACGCCGAGGCCGGGGATGCGGTACCGCGCCGGAACGCCGTCGGGGTAGTCGCCCAGGGCCTGGTGCGCGATGTTGAGCAGCCAGCGGGCGTCGAGGTCGGTCGAGTCGCGGTCGAGCAGCGTCTCGAACAGGGCGGCGGCGCGGCGCGCAGGTTCGGGGTCGGCGTGGACGGCCGCCGCGCGGAACGGCAGGATGCAGACCTCAGCGGCGTGGCCCGCGGCCAGGCAGTTGGCCTGCTCGCCGAGCCGCAGGTAGGCGACGCCGAGGCGTGAGATCTGTGCGGGCTCCCAGGCCGTGCTGTCGCCCAGGCTCAGCATGTCGATGGCCTCTTGCGTGAGTCCGCCCTGGAGCAGGCGGCTGGACCCACGCACGATGTCGCGGAGCGTCGTTGGGGGCGGCCTGTCCATCTCCCGGAGCGCGCGTGCGCGACCGTTGGTGAAGGCGGGGGCGCCGCGGGCCTCAGCCAGCCACTCGTGCTTCTCGGCCAGCACCTCGGGCATCGACGGGGGCTCGGGCGTGCAGGCACTCCCCATCCCCAGGCCGACCAGCAGGATCGCGAGGACGCGTCGCCGCGCCCCGCCTGTCAACAACAGCATCAGCGCGTCTCCCGGCGGACCGTGTAGCGCGCGCCGGTCGCGAACGGACCCGAGAGGACGGTCGTCTCGCCGGTCGACCAGCGGACCTCGATCGTGTCCACGGCGCTCGCGTCGCCGAGGCCGAAGTGGGCGACGGGCTCGTCGAACGACAGGAAGCCGCCCGAGGCCTGGATCTCGCGCATCTGGTGCTTGCCGTCACCGTAGCGGACGATGACGGTGGCGCCGATGCCGGTGGTCGTGCCGCCCGCATCGTCGCGGAGCACCACCTGGAGGGCGGCCCCACCCGCCTCGTTCCGGAAAACATCCACCGGGCCCATGGCGCGGGGCGTCACGAGGTCCAGGTCGCCGTCGAGGTCGAGGTCGACGGCGGTCGTGGCGTAGGTCGCCATCCACGAGCCCAGGCCGGGGACCGTCTCGGTGACGTTCTCGAAGCGGCGCCCGTCGACGTTGCGGAACAGCAGGTCACGGTCGTTGCGGCGGTTCATCATCACGCTGTTGACGACGAACAGGTCCTGCCAGCCGTCCTGGTCGAAGTCCGCGAAGCGGGTGTCCCAGGTCCAGCCCGTCCGCGTGAGGCCGGACATCTCCACCTCGTCGGTGTAGCGGAGGGCGTCGCCGTCGGCGCGGCGCAAGAGGACGTTGAGGTTGTTGCCCTTCGACGGGATCAGGGCCGCCTTGTCGGCCTCCGAGAGGGGCGCTACGCGCTGCTCGAACAGGGCGCAGTAGCGGCTCTGGAGCCGCCAGCGTCCCGCCTCGGTCAGCACGTCACAGTTGGCGCCGTTGCGACCCTTGGTCTGGGCGAGGAAGTTGGCCGCGCAGTCGGCCTGCTCGGCGGGGTCGTCGAGCTCCATGCACACGCTCGCCGACTGCTGGTCGCGGGCGCGTGTCTGGGTCAGCTGGAAGCGGTAGGCGCGCTCGCACGCCTCGCGGTCCTGCTCGGCCCGCTCGGCGCACATCACGTCCGCCGGGAGGCGTCCCGCGACCCGCGCGTTCTCCAGGTGCCCGATCTGGGCGATGAAGAGCTCGGGGCGGAGGTCGTTGTCGAGGTCCGCCGAGACGACGCTCATGGTCGTGTTGGTGCCCGTCGGGACGATGCCGTCCTGGCGCGTGACGAGCCGGAAGCCGCCCGCGCCGTCGCCGAGGTAGAACACGTCGGGGGTGCTGAAGTCGTTGCCCGCGACGAGGTCGAGGTCGCCGTCGCCGTCGAGGTCGGAGAGCAGCAACGAGAGCGTCTCGCCAGGGACGCCGGGCAGCGCCTCCATCGCGAACGCGCCGCGGCCGCCCTCGTTGAGGAGGAGCGCGTTGCGGGCTTCCTCCAGCGACGTGTCCGCCGGGTTGCCCGGTGTGCGGACGTTGGCGCCGACCACGTTGCCGACCACGATGTCGAGCGCGCCGTCGCCGTTGACGTCGCCGAAGGCGGTCGAGGTGGAGCGGAAGGCGCCCGGCAGGTTCGGCAGCACGACGTGGCCCGCCTCGGTGAACGCGCCGCCGTCGTTGTAGACGACGTGGTTGCCGCCGCCCGCCGAGGCCACGTAGAGGTCGAGCGCGCCGTCGCCGTCGAGGTCCACGAGCCCGGCGTCGGCGATGTAGAGGTCGTCGAAGGCCGGGACGGCGATCTCCTGACGCACGAACCGCTCGCCGCCGATGTTGGCCCACAGCGAGACGCCGGCCTGCGAGGTGAACACGAGGTCCGGCCAGCCGTCGCCGTGCACGTCGCCCGACGCCGCGGCGCGGTTGGTGCCGATGCCCACGAGGGCGCGGTCCACGGTCGCGTTGCTCGGCTCCGCGATGCCCAGGTCGGCGCCGTGGATGGAGGTGAAGGCCATCGTGCCGGGCTCACCGCCGCCGGTACCGGCGGTGCGGAACGCGGTCCGCTCCACGGTCACGCCGTCGGCCGACGACACGGCCGCCGAGGCGGGCGCGGCGATCAGCAGCGCGCGGACGGCGTCGGCGGAGAGGGCCTCGGTGGGGAAGGTCGCGCGCGGGGCCGGGTCGGCCGCGAGCAGCGCCGTCGCGGCGACCGTCTGCTGACGGGTCTCGTACCACGGGTTCAGCACGAGCGCCGCCACGCCCGCCATCACGCCCAGCAGCGCCACGCCCACGAACAGGCCCACGGCCGTCGGCCGGGACATCGAGTGCTGGATCTGGAGGAACGGGTACGCGCTGAACGTGCCCAGCGTCACGAACAGGACGGCCACGTAGGCCAGCGGGACGCCCGCCGCGCTCAGGATCGCGCACACGATCACGTCGAACGCGATGGGCACCGGCAGGAACGTGCCCAGCAGGGCCACGGCGGCGAGCGTCGCGATCGTCTGGATCGGGTGGGCCTTCAGCTGCAGGGCCGGCAGCCAGTTCGTCAGCGCCTCCCACGGGAGCAGCGTCACTACGATGGCGCCGAGCAGGCCCGCGAGCAGCATCAGCGGGACCGTCGTCTTGCCGATGTACCAGAGGTTCTTGACCAGCGAGCGGACCGTCCAGGCGATCGCCGCGCCCCACGTCGCCGGGCGCGTGTCGAAGCCCATCGCCTCGTCGAGCGCCGGGGCCGCGGGGAGATCCGGGCCGATGGTCGCGCCGTCCGGGGCGAGCACCTCGGCGGCAGGGGCGGGGCCGCGCTCCTTCCACAGCATCCGCACCAGCAGCGGGATCACGAGCAGGATGAAGCCCAGCGTGAGGCCGAGCTTCAGCGACGCCATCCAGAAGGGGAACAGCGCGAACGTCATCGACAGCACGACCACGTTGAGCGTCGGCGACGACATCAGCGTGGCCAGCGTCGTCTCGCCTCTCGCGCCGGACTGGTGGATGCCCTCGGCGATGGGCACGGCGCAGTTGACGCACACGCCCAGCGGGGCCCCCATCGCGACGCCCATCAGCGTGTTCGCCATCCCCCCCTCGAACTTGCGCTTCGACGCGAGCGGCAGCACCGTCAGCACGAGGGCGGCGAACAGCACGCCGAACGTCATCCCCTGCTTGTTGGTGTAGGCCCAGTTGACCGAGTTGGCGCCGATGCGCGTCAGCACCGGCGCGTCCGGGGCGACCTCCACGACGCGGTCGAAGGCGAGGCCGGTGATCTCGGCGTCGCCCGCCATCATCGCCTTGTTGTCGAGCGACGGGTACCGGGAGCCGGTCCAGAAGGCGAATGCGACGGCAGCCAGCAGGACACCGGCCAGGACGAGACGCTTGTCGATGCCGCGCGGGGCGGCCAGCGGGGGAGCGAGCGACATAGAACGCGAGAGCCAGGAAGGGAACGGGCGCCGCCCCAATCTAGGAGCGGCGCCCGAAATCGGACGACAGCAGACTCGCCTAGGAGGCGTAGCGCTGGTCGTTCGGGAAGGAGCTCTCCGAGCTGAAGTCTTGGGTGCCCGTCTCGGTCTCACCCGTCAGGTCGAGGGTGGTGAGGGCGGGAGCGGTCCAGGGCTGACGGTCGTCCTGCGGGGTGGAGTCGAGCGTGTTCATCGCGGCGGTCGGGAAAGGGGAGCGGGGGGTGATGAAAGGAAGGATACGGCTTGAAGGCCTAATGCGGTCCACCGGCCCTGGTTTTCTGCTTCAATTTTCTGCGTCCATACTGAAAGCGCTTCCTGGAGGGCCCCTATGTCGATGAGATGTGCGCGCGCGTGGGCTCCTGGCCGGGCCGCGAGGCTCGCGAACTGGGCTGCGGCCACCTCGGTGGACTGGCGGGAGGCCTCCGTCCAGGTCGGCTCCGCCTTCGAGTCGTGCAGACGGACGCGGTCGGGCACGAGCCCGGCCGTCGCTTCGCGGAGGGGCCAGCGCCGGAGCCGTCGCCGCGTGAGCCAGGCCTCTGGAGGCAGGGACAGCGCGAACGTCAGCACGCGGCGGTCGAGCAGTGGGTAGCGGTAGCGGAGGCCGAGTGGCGTCCCGACCTGCGCCCACGCGGCCGTCCTCTGCCCGAGGTGGCCGCGGTGGAGCAGCCACGCGAGGTACGCACGCGGGTCCCCGACGGGCTTAGGAAGGCTCTCGGGAAGGTCCGCGCGCCGGAGCAGGTCCGGCCGGGCGAACGTGGCGTGCTCGCCCCGAAGCGCGGCCTCGCGCATCACATCCAGCGGCGGGTGGGCCGTCAGCCGGGCGCGGCGGATCGGCGACGCCCGGTAGCGCTGGAGCGCGGCGCGGGGGTCGGCGAGCGCGAACGCGATCAGCGGCCCCCACCGGCCGGTCCGCAGCAGGTGCGGCCCCACCAGCCCGCGCCCGCTGAAGCTGATGGCCTCGTCCCCGCCCCAGCCGGAGAGCATCAGGCGGATGCCTCGCTCGGCAGCCGCGCGGCGGACGGGGGCTTCGGGCGTCCACATGGTGGTGGGCTCGCGCGTCGCATCCATCGAGAGGCCGGCCAGGGCGTCGTCGGGCGTCGGCGGGCACCACACGACGTCCATGCCCCAGCGGTCGGCCACGGCGAGCACGCGGGCCTGGTCGGGCGCGGGCGGCGTGCCGGGCGCGGGGGCCGGGAGCCAGGAGAAGGCGGTCGGCGGCGGGAGGCTGCGGGCCGCCAGCGCCTCGGCCGCGAACGCCGCCACCGCCGTCGAGTCGATGCCCGCCGAGAGGTGGACGCCCACGGTGCCGGGCTCGGCGTCGCCGATGGCCTCGGCGGTGACCTCCCGCAGGAGCGTCCGCAGGGCCGCGCCGCACGCCTCGATGCCGCGGAAGTGGCGCACGGGCGTCGTCTCGGGTCGCCAGTAGCGCGTGGTCAGGACGCCAGTGCCGTCGGCGACGAGCCGGTGCGCGGGGGGCAGCGCCCGGATGGCGCGTAGGAAGGTCCGCCCGACCGCGGCGGGCTTGAAGGCGGCGTCCAGCAGGGCGGCGGCGAGCGCGCCCTCGTCGAGGTCGTCCGGCACGCCGTCGGCCGCGAGCACCGCCCGCACGTCGCCGCCGATCACGAGCCCGCCGGGCGTCTCGGCGACCCCGAGCGGCTGCAGCCCGAGGCCGTCGACGGCGCCCACGACGGCCTGGCGGGCGCCGTCCCAGGCGGCGTAGGCGAACGTGCCGCCGAGGCGGTCGGGGGCGTCGTCGCCCCACGTCTGGATCGCCGCGACCACGAGCGCGTCGTCGTCGGTCCCCTCGGCCTCGGCCCCGAGGTCGGCGTGGAGGCGCGCGCGGTCGGCCAGGTCGAGGTCGGCGTAGAGCAGGTGGACGCCCGGCGTCCCGGCCCAGTCGTCGAAGCAGACGACGGCGGCGCCCAGCGGGCCGCGCGCGGGCGCGTCGCCGGGGCGGACGGCAAGGGCATGCGGGGCGCTCATTCCGTCGGGAGCGCGGCGACCTCGTCGATCACGTCGCCGTAGCCGAGGCGTCGCATGACGGCCTCATGGTCAGCCACGACGCGCCGCGCCTGCTCGGGCGTCAGCTCCTCGCGCCAGGACCCCGTCTTCCCCTTGCGGAAGAACGGCGCCGTCGCACGGCCCATGTTGTGCTCCCAGAAGCCCTCGGCGGACTCCTTCTCGCGGAGTCGCTCGAAGCGCGCGGCCTCCACGGCCGCCTGGATGCGCGCCGGATCTGTGTCGACGCCGACGAAGTCGAGCACGGCGGCGAACGTGCCAGCGGTATCCGCGTGCAGGTCCTCGTAGCGGACGACGTGGAGGTCCAGGCCCGGGGCGTCGAGCCAGGACAGGACGTGGTCGCTCCACGACCCCATCGGCTCCGGGGCGATGTAGGTGTGGCTGCGCCGCCAGGGGTTGAGGATGAAGTCCGAGTTGGCCATCCGCGCGATGGCCTTGTCGATGTCGAGGCCGAAGAAGGGCGCCGTCGAGGTGGCCACGTCGAGCGGGTTGCGGACGATGTAGACCGCCCGCCCCGCGTCGGCGGGGAAGAAGCGGTCGCCGGACGCCGTTGCGACGTTCGCGCTGTGGATCTTGCAGTAGACGACGCCGGCCCAGTCGGCCGTGTCGCGCGCGAATGCGCGGGCCGCGTCGGGCTTGTACCGGTCGATCTCGTCCATGCGGAGCATCGTCGGGTTGACGCCGATCAGGTCGTCGAGGCCGCGGATGCCGCCCGGGTGGCCGGCGTGGCCGATCCGGTTGAGGTCGAGCGCCCCGGCCTCGTCGTGCCCGGCCAGCAGTGCCCGCGTCCAGGTGTTGCCGGACTTCGGGTACGACGCGAGCCAGATGACGGCGCCCATCAGCCCGCCTCGGCGACCGCACGCGCCAGCTGGGCCTCGACGGCGTCGGCGACTTCGCCGAGGGTCTGGGCCAGACGCGGCCGGATGACCTGGACGACGGGCACCGCGCCGGCGATCCGCATGGCCCACGCGAAGTGGGGCACCTGCAGCCCGGCGCTCTCGACGATGCGGCGGCGGTAGGTCATCTTGAGCAGCACCTTGGCGGCCGCCGGTCCCTGGAGGCGCTCTGCGACCAGCACGCCGGGGGCGTCGAGGCGGGCGTCGCCGGGGTCGTGGGCGTCGAGCGAGATCTCGTTCCAGGGCTGCAGCACCACGATCGCGCGCAGCGGCGCGGGCTCGGTCTGGAAGGCGGGCACCTCGTAGAGGTACTTCCGCGCGTCCTCCCGGAGCGGCGCCAGGTCGGACGGGGCGGTGCCCATGCGCTCGACGGCGTCCTCCCAGAGGCGCGTCGTCGGGTAGCCGGAGAGCACCATCGGCGTGCCGTCGGCGTCGAACTGGACGACCGTCTTGTCGTCGCTCAGGATGGGGTGGCCGCGGCGGGCCAGCTCCACGGCGGTCGTGCTCTTGCCCGCACCGGAGCGCCCCGCCACCACGACCGCGCCGCCCGGCCCCACGACCGCCGACGCGTGGAGCACGAACATCTGGCGCTGGTGCAGGATCGCGCCCAGCGTGGTGCCGAACAGGAAGGCCCGCACGTCGGCATCGGTGCCGCCGGTGCGCTCGATGACGACCTCCGACCCTTCCTTCTGGACGAGGTAGCGGGCCACGCCGTGGATCTCGTGGCGCCACGCGCCCGCGCGCCCGGCCCACGTCACGCGCTCGGCCAGCGGCTCGCCGATGTCGTCCGGCACTGTCCCGAACCCGATCCGCAGGTCGGGTTCGGTGGTCGCGACCTCCTGCGGGGCGGGGCGCAACTCGGGGAGCGCCAGCGACGAGGCGACGTGGAGCCCGTACGCGACGTAGTGGTACGCGTCGTCCTCGGCTGGAATGCTCATGCTAGGCGCCTGCGGGTTCGATCAGGCCGCGGGTCAGGAGGTCCGCGAGGAACGTCTGCGTGGCTCGCTCGGCCTCCTCTGGCTCGACTTCGAAGTGGACCGGCAGGTCGGCCGCGATCTGGGCGGGCGTCGTCGGCTCGGCGAGGAGGCCCCAGATGTGCGTGCCGACGGCGTTGAGCCCGTAGTAGTGGCCCGCTTCGATGTCCATCATCACGGCGGTTCCGTTGACGTCGGCGTGCATCGCGCGCTGGGCGCGACGCAGCGGGGCGTCGGAGGGGAGGGGAGCGTCGGACATGGAGGCGAGGCGAAAGAGTGAGAAACTTACGGCTGGAGGGGAAGCCGGGGTCTCGTGGAGGGACACGGCACGGTCTCTTCATCCGCGCCTTCAGGGGGAGGGTCCTGGGCAGGAGGCTAGTTTTCCGGATCGCCTCGTCCCCACTCGTGCCCCGGCTCCGTCTCCTGCGCGTCCTCCGTCTGCCGCTGCCCGAACTGGGCCGCGCGGTCGAGGCCGCAGTGCTGTTCCATGCGTTCCGCGTGGTGCTGCGGGTCGTGCCGATCCGTCGTCTGACGCCCCTGCTCGGCGAAGCGGGCGCGCCCGATGCCCCACTGGACGGCACCCACACGGCGACGGACGGGGTCCTGGCCGTTCGGCGGGCGCTCCGTCGGGCGGGGCGCAAGCACCCGGACACGTGCCTGCCGCAAGCCTTCGCCGGGCGTGTGATGCTCCACCGCCGCGGCCTGCCGTCCACGCTGTCGCTGGGGGTCCGGGACGAGGGCGACGGCGTCCTCGACTTCCATGCGTGGCTCCGCGCGGGCGGCCTGCTCATCAACTGGGGGGGCGGGCCGAGGCAGTACGCGGTGCTGGGCACCTACCACGACACGCCGGGCCGCTGACCGCGCCCGCCTCGGCACCGAGGTGGGCCGGCTGGGAGGTCGTCAGAGGCGAAGGGGCGTCGAGGGGGCGTCCTCTCCGTCCGCCGGCGGCTCCAGGTCCTCCAGCGCGCCCAGCCGTCGCAGCGGGGGCCAGATCAGCGCCGCCGCGCCGACGGTCACCAGCGTCAGCACGCCGCCGAGTGCGACGGTCGCCACGCTGCCGATCAGGCTCGCGACCACCCCCGACTCCAGCTCGCCGATCTCGTTGCTCGTCCCGATGAACACTGCGTTGACGGCCGCCACGCGCCCCCGCATCGAGTCCGGCGTGAGCAGTTGGAGCACAGTCGAGCGGACCACCACCGACACGTTGTCCGCCGCGCCGATGCAGAACAGTGCCATCAGCGACAGGGGGTAACTCGTGGACAGCCCGAACACGATGGTCGCCAGCCCGAAGGCCGCCACGGCGACGAGCATCGCCCGGCCCGCCTTCCGCATCGGCGGCAGCAGCGCCAGCGCGAGCCCCATCGTGATGGCGCCCAGCGACGGCATCGCCCGCATCCACCCGAAGCCCGTCGCGCCGACGCCCAGCACGTCGGTCGCGTAGACCGGCAGCAGCGCCACGGCCCCGCCGAACAGCACCGCCACCATGTCGAGCGTGATCGTGCTCAGGATCACCGGCTGGCGGCGGACGAACCGGGCGCCCTCGATCACGCTCGCCCAGGACCGCTTCTCCACCGACCGCGCCTGCGGCGTCGGGGTGATGAACAGCAGGCAGACGAACAGGACCACGCTGGAGGCCGCGTCGGCGAGGTAGACGACGCCCGCCCCGGAGGTCGCCAGCAACACGCCGCCGGCGAGGGGGCCGAGCGTCGCCGAGAGCTGGAAGGCCACGCTCCGCCACATGGTCGCGTTGGCGAACACGCGCGTCGGCACCAGCCCGGTCACGATGGCCTGCGACGCGGGCCAGCCGATGGCGCGGAAGATGCCGGTGCCGAGTAGGAAGGCGTACGTCAGCGGGATCGGACCGTCGGTGAACGACACCCAGGCCAGCCCCAGGCCCGACAGCGCCAGCCCGACCTGGCTGATCAGGATGAGCGTCTTGCGCGGGTACCGGTCGGCGGCGGCGCCCGCGGGCAGCGCCAGCAGCAGCACCGGCAGCGCCAGCACGAGCCCGATCATTCCCAGGCTCAACGGCGTCTGGGTCCGCTGGTAGACCTCCCAGCCGACCGCGACGGTCCGCATCTGGTTGCCTGCCCCGGAGAACAGGCTGCCCAGCAGGTAGAGCCGGAAGCCGGGCAGGCGCAGCGACGCCAGCGGGTCGTTGCCGCCCGAGCCGCCGCTCTGGTGGACCACCTCGGCGGGGGGCTCGGGTGCCGAGGGGCGTCGCTGTTCGTCGGGTGTCTCCACGTGGCGCGCCAACGCCGGGCGGTCCGGTGCGTTCGCCGCGGGCCGTGCGCGCTCGGTGAATGCGCCCGCCTCGGCGCCGAGGCGGGCACACGGACACCGGGCGGCCGTTGTTTACGCCATGCCCGACCCCACGCCGATGCCCGCCACCGCCCCGCTCGACGTCGCCGCCCTCCGCGCCGACTTCCCGATCCTCCAGCGGACCGTCTACGACGGCATGCCGCTCGTCTACCTTGACAATGCGGCCACCACCCAGAAGCCGCAGGTCGTGCTGGACCGGCTCGCGGCGTACTACGCCAACGAGAACGCCAACGTGCACCGGGGCGTCCACTTCCTGAGCGCGACCGGCACCGAGGCGTACGAGGAGGCGCGGCGCTCGGTGCAGCGCTTCCTCGGCGCCGCGGACGCCCACGAGGTCGTCTTCACCCGCGGCACGACGGAGGCCATCAACCTGGTCGCCCACGGCTTCGCGACGCTCCTCTCGGACGGCGACGAGATCGTGGTCTCGGCGCTGGAGCACCACGCCAACATCGTCCCGTGGCAGATGGCCTGCGAGCGGACCGGCGCGCGGCTGCGCGTGATCCCGGCGCTCGACACCGGCGACCTCGACCTCTCCGGCCTCGACGAGATCGTCACCGAGGCGACGAAGGTGGTCGCGGTGACCCACACGTCCAACGCCCTCGGCACCGTCGTGGACCTGGCGCCCCTCATCGAGGCCGCCCACGCCGTCGGCGCGGCGGTGCTGATCGACGGCGCCCAGGCGGCCCCCCACACGACGGTCGACGTGCAGGCCCTCGGCGCCGACTTCCTCGTCTTCTCCGGCCACAAGACGTTCGGCCCGACCGGCATCGGGGCGCTCTGGGGCCGCGAGGCGTGGCTCGAGAAACTGCCCCCCTACCAGGGTGGCGGCGACATGATCGACCGGGTCACGTTCGAGAACACGACCTTCGCGGGCCTGCCGGCCAAGTTCGAGGCGGGCACGCCGCACGTCGCGGGCGGCATCGGCCTCGGGACCGCGCTGGACTACCTGATGGACCTCGGCATGGACGCCATCGAGGCGAGCGAGCACGAGCTGATCCGGTACGCCGAGGATCGACTCGGCGCCGTGGAGGGGCTCCGCTTCATCGGCACGCCCGAGAAGCGCGCCGGGGCCATCTCGTTCGTGCTCGACGGCATTCACCCGTACGACGCCGGCACGGTCCTCGACCGGCTGGGGGTCGCCGTCCGCACCGGCCAGCACTGCGCGCAGCCCGTCATGGACCGCTTCGGCGTCGAGGGCACCATCCGCGCCTCGTTCGCCTTCTACAACACGCCCGCCGACGTGGACGCGCTGGTCGACGGCCTGGCCCGCGTCCGCGCGATGTTCGGGTGAGAGGTGCCGCGTCGACCGTTCGGCGTCGAACGGTCTCTCGCCTGTACACCTCGCACGTTCCACCCCGCACCTTCCACATCGTGACCGAATCCCACCGCCGCCAGCAGGCCATCGTCGACGAGTTCGCGTTCCTCGACGACTGGATGCTGCGCTTCCAGCAGGTCATCGAGCACGGCGACGCGATGCCGCCGATGGACGAGGCCGACAAGACCGACGACCGCCTCGTGCGCGGCTGCCAGTCGCGCGTCTGGCTCGACGCGGGCGCCGACCGCGACACGTTCCACGTCCGTGCCGACTCGGAGAGCCAGATCGTGCGCGGGCTCGCGTCGCTGCTCGTCCGCGTCTACGACGGCCTCCCGGCCGAGGAGGCCGCGGCCGTCGACCTCTGGTTTCCGTCCGAGATCGGCCTCGCCGAGCACCTCTCGCCCAACCGCGCCAACGGGCTCGACGCCATGCAGCGCGCGATCGCCACCGCCGCGCAGGCGGGCTGACGCCGTCGTCGTCGCCTCGCTCCTCTCCCGTCGCTCGTGCCATGCGGACGCTCGCCACTCTCTGCCTTTTCGTCGCTCTCGTCGCTCCGTCGTTCGCCCAGGACCGGGCGCAGGTCTCCGTCGTCCCGCGGCCCGCGTTCATGACGCCGCTGGAGGGCGCATTCGTGATCGACTCCACGACCACGGTCCGTGTCCGCTCCGACGACCCCGAAGCAGGGCGCATCGCAGAGGCGTGGGCGTCCCGTCTGCGGCTCGCCTCCGGTCTCCCGCTTCCCCTCGTCGACGCCGACGCCCCGTCCCAGCTGGTCTTCGCCCTCGACGCCGAGGCGGCCATCGAGAGCGAGGGCTACGAGTTGACGGTCACCTCCAGGTCCGTGGTCGTGCGCGCGGCCGATGCGGCGGGCCTGTTCTACGGCGCCCAGACGCTCCGCCAGCTCGCGCCGCCCGCCATCGAGCGTGTCGGGGTGGCGCCCAACTCGGCCGAGGTCGAGTGGTCTGTGCCCGCCGTCGCCATCGAGGACGCGCCGCGGTTCGCGTACCGCGGCCTGCACCTCGACGTGGCCCGCCACTTCTTCGACGTCGAGACCGTCAAGCGGCTCATCGACCGGATGGCGCTCTACAAGCTCAACCGCTTCCACTGGCACCTGACCGACGACCAGGGCTGGCGGATCGAGATCGAGCGCTACCCGCGGCTGACCGAGGTGGGCGCATTCCGCGACCAGACGCTCGTCGGCCACGCGGGCGCGCGGCCCGAGGTCTACGACGGGGTCCGCACGGGCGGGTACTACACCCAGGACGAGATCCGCGAGGTCGTCGCGTATGCCGCCGAGCGGCACGTCACCATCGTCCCGGAGATCGAGATGCCGGGCCACGCGTCGGCCGCCATCGCCGCGTACCCGGAGCTGGGCTGCTCCGGCGAGCCCGTCGAGGTCGCCCAGACGTGGGGCGTCTTCGAGGACATCTTCTGCCCGACGGAGGAGACGTTCGCGTTCCTGGACGACGTCCTCACGGAGGTCGTCGCGCTCTTCCCCGGCCAGGTGATCCACATCGGCGGCGACGAGGCCCCGAAGGCGGCGTGGGAGCGGAGCGACGTGGCGCAGGCGGTCATGGCGCGCGAGCGTCTGGCCGACGAGCACGAGCTTCAGAGCTACTTCGTCGGCCGCATCGAGGCGATCCTGGCGGAGAAGGGCCGCACGCTGATGGGCTGGGACGAGATCGTGGAGGGCGGCCTCAGCCCGACGGCCATCCTCATGTTCTGGCGCCACTGGGCGCCCCAGGCGCTCGACTACGCCGCCGCGCAGGGCAACGCCATCGTGATGACGCCCAACCACACGATGTACTTCGACCACTACCAGGGCGACCCAGCGCTCGAGCCGCTCGCCTTCGGCGGGATGAGCCCGCTGGAGAAGGTCTACGGCTACGACCCCGTCCCGGAGTCGTTCACCCCCGCGCAGGCCGCGCGCGTCCTCGGCACCCAGGCCAACGTGTGGACGGAGTACATCCCGACTCCGAGCCACTTGGAGTACATGGTCTTCCCGCGCCTCCTCGCGCTCTCGGAGGTGACGTGGAGCACGCGCGACCGCCGCGACTGGGCCGACTTCCAGTCTCGCCTGCCGCTCCAACTCCGCCGCCTGGACGTGCTCGGCGTCCACTACCGCCCGCCGCGGACGCCCTGACCCTCCGCCTCGGCACCGAGGCGGACGAGGGGGGACACCCGAGGCGGGTTGAGTCGGACCGAACCGTCCGCGCCACCCACGGGCCGGCGGACGAAGGCCACGCGCTCGCGTCGGGCTAAAGCAGACGTCGCTGGCGGCTCTCCAGGTCCAGCAGCGCCCGCTTGCGCTCCAACCCGCCCGCGTAGCCCACCAGCGCCCCGTCCGCCCCCACCACGCGGTGGCACGGCACGATCACCGCGACCGGGTTCTGTCCGTTCGCCGCGCCCACCGCCTGCGCACCCTTCGGCATCCCGACCCGCGCCGCCAGCGTGCCGTAGCTGACCCTGTCGCCGTGAGGAATGGCACAGAGCGCCGCCCACACGCGCTCCTGAAACGGCGTCCCGCCCAGCCGCAGCGGCACGTCGAACACGACCGGCTCGCCGTCGAAGTACGCCGCCAGCTGACTGCGCGCCGCGTCGAGCACGGCGTCTGACCCCTCCGCCTCGGGCCCGAGGCGGACCGGAGCGAAGGTGGCGGCCGTCAGCGCCGCTCCGTCGGAGACGAGGCGGAGCGGGCCGAGGGGCGTGGCGAGCGTCACGTGCGGCATGCGTCGAAGCTACCGGCCGGGGTCGGGAGGGGCGAGAGGCCCGAAGAGAAACGCCCGGAGCGGGAGGTCGGGACGCGCAGGCAACGCTCGGGGACCTGCCCGGCGCGATGTTCCAGCATCCTCCTGCCGACGCCTCGCGCCACCGAGTCCGACGGACGGGTCTGCCCGCCTTCCTCCGACACGGTCTCCCATGCTTCGCTCGTCTCCCCGGCCCCGTCCCGCGCATCGCCGACTGCTCGCCGCCCTGCTCCTTGCCGTGTGCCTCGCCCCGGTCGGGCAGGGGGCGCCGCCGCCGTCGGGCGGCTGGGACCTGATCTGGGAGGAATCCTTCGACGCCGCGGACGCGGCGTTCGACGCGCGCTGGGACATGGGCACGCACACCTTCGACGGCAACGAGGCGCAGTTCTCCCCCGACAACATCGAGGTCTCGGGCGGGCTGATGACGCTCCGCCTCACCGCCGAGCCGACCGGCACCAAGCCGTACCGCGGCGCCGAACTGCGCACCGACAACACGACCGGCTTCTTTACCTACGGCCGCTTCGAGACCCGCATGAAGGCGGCGACGGGCTCGGGCATCATCTCGTCGTTCTTCACCTTCCGCTACGACCCGTGGCAGGAGATCGACATCGAGTTCCGGGGGCGGGACGCCAACGCGATGCAGGCCAACATCTTCTACAACGGCGGCGCCGAGGGCGACCCCAACAACGCGCCCTTCGAGGTGCCGCCCTTCCCCGAGGACGCGCTGCTGCCCTACGACGCGGCCGAGGAGTTCCACGTCTACGCCTTCGAGTGGGACCCTGGCGTGATCCGCTGGTACATCGACGACGTGCTCGTGCTGGAGAGCACGGACCCGGCGCAGGTCCCGGACCTGCCCCAGCAGCTGATGATGAACCTCTGGCTGACCGACAACGCCTGGGCGGGCCCGATCGACCCGGCCGCCGTCCCGGCGCAGGCGCAGTACGACTGGGTGCGCGTCTACCAGCGGGCGAGCTCCGGGCTCGTCTTCGACTCGTTCGACGACGGCGACGTGAGCGACGTGTTCACCTTCAGCGAGACCAGCGGTGGCGTCGGCGTGGGGCCGACGGACGGGGCGAGCGGCGACCCGAACACGGCCCTCTCGGTCGGCATCGACCCGGCGCTGGCGGGCGCCTTCGCGGGGGTGGTCATCACCGGCGGCGCGGGCACCGTGGACGCGTCCGGTGCGGCCGCGCTCGCCTTCGAACTCCGCCCGACCACCGTGTCCGCCGGCAACCTGCCCATGACGCTGGAGATCAACCTCCACGAAGACCTCGACGGCAACAACGTCTACGACGGCGCCACCGAGGACGAGTACCAGGCGACCATCGAGATGCCGCTCGGCGGGGGCTACCAGACGGTCGTCATCCCGCTCTCGGCCTTCACCGACGACAACTCGGTCTTCCCCGGTGCCGACGACGGGTTCGACTACACGAAGGTGATGGAGGTGGTGGTCGCCATCGGCGGCCTGACGGGGCCGGCGTTCCAGTTCGCGATGGACGAGGTCCGCTTCACGCCGGTGCTCCTCGTGGACACCGCCCTCGACACGGCCTCGGACGCGTCCAGCGTGGCCGACTGCACCGACGGCGTCTCGGACGGCGACTGCTCCCTCCGCGAGGCCATCGAGGTGGCCAATGCCGACCCGACGCTCGATGACATCCGGTTCGACGTCCCGGGCGGTCTTGCGGTGCTCACCCTGAACGACGTGCTGCCGGGGATCGCCGACCCCGGCGTCTCGATCGACGGCTCGACCCAGCCCGGCGCGTCGTGCGACGCGGGCGGCGGGGTGCCGGGCCTCCAGGTCGTCCTCGATGGCGCTCTCCTCCCGCCTGGCTTCAACGACGTGCTGTCCACCGCTGTCGGTGCCGACGGCGTCTGGATTCGCGGCCTCTCGGTCGTCTCGGGGCCGGCCGCCGGCGTCTCCCTCCGAGGCGCCGACAACCGCGTCGACTGCTCGCTGATCGGCCTCTTCCCGGACGGCACTCCGGCGGGCAACGGTCGCGAGGGCCTTTACGTGGGCGTCGAGGCGACGAACGCCCAGATCGGTCAGCCCGGCTTCCGGACCGTGGTCTCGGACAACGGCTTCCAGGGGATCGTCATCAACGCGACGGGCACGAAGGTCCACGACACCTGGGTCGGCCTCGGCCTCGACGGCGTCACCGGTCATGGCAACACCCTCGACGGCATCCTCGTCGGGGCGAACGCCAACTTCGTCTTCGTCGGCGGCCCGGACGGGCAGCGGAGCGTGGTCTCGGGCAACGGCGAGAACGGCGTCAACGTCGCCGGGGGCGGCAACGGCGTGACCGTCAACAACGCCTACATCGGCGTCGGCGCGGACGGCATGACGCCCGTCGGCAACGCCTTCCACGGCGTCCGCTTTGCCGACGCGCCGGCCTTCGCGCGGGTCGGCAACGTCGACCTCGGCAACGTGATCGCGGGCAACGGCTTCTCCGGCCTGATCATCGAGGGGACAGGGACCGACAACGGGCAGGTGTTCGGCAACCTCATCGGCCTCGGTGCCGACGGCGCGACGGCCGTTCCGAACGGGATCGACGGCATCACGGTCACCGGTGGGCCGACGAACGTGCGCATCGGCGCGAACCAGGATCAGAGCATCGTGGCCCCCAACGTGGTGTCCGGCAACCTCCGCGACGGCATCCGCATCGACACGGACGCGTCGGCGTACGTCGCCCACAACCTCGTCGGCCTGGGGGCGGATGGCAGCGCGCCCCTGGGCAACGGCGCGGAGGGCATCCACGTGATCGGCGGCAGCGGGACCGTGATCGGCGGCGTCGAGGCGGGCAACGTCAGCTCGTCGAACGCGTCCAACGGCATCCGGGTGACGGGCGGAGCCGCCGGCATCGAGATTCTCGGCAACACGCTCGGGCTGGACGCGGCGGGCCTGCTCGACCGAGGCAACGGGGTCCACGGCATACGGGTCGAAGGGGGCGCCGAGGCGACCCTGATCGGCCGCGCCGACCTCCCGGGCTCGGGCAACCTGATCGCGGGCAACGCGAACAACGGAATCGACGCACGGGGCGCGGGGGTGGGGACCGTGGTCGTCCGCAACACCGTCGGGCTCAACGCCGCCGGGGACGGAGAGCGGAACGGCAACTCCGGGGTGACCATCATCAGCACCCCGGAGGTGACGGTCGGCGGCATCGGCGTCGGCAACACCATCGGCTCGAACGGCCAGACGGGCGTCTACGTCCGGTCCGCCAGCACCGTGGGGATCTTCGGCAACACGATCGGGCTTGCTCCGGACGGGGTCACCCCGCGGGGCAACGGGTTCTCTGGCATCATCCTCGACAACGTCGCGGGAGCGGTCGTCGGCCAGCCGGGCGCGGGCAACGTGATCGCGTCGAGTACCGACAGGGGCGTGTACGTGCTGGACGGCACGGCGGGCGTGCGCATCCAGGCCAACCTCATCGGTCTCGCCGCCGACGGGACCACGCCGCGTGGCAACGGTGCCGCGGGCATCGAGATTTCCGACGGGGTCGACGTCCTCGTCGGCTCCGACCTCGACGGCGTCGACGACGGCCTCGAAGGCAATCAGATCGCGTACAACGCGGACGGGG
The DNA here is from genome assembly GCF_002283555.1 of Rubrivirga sp. SAORIC476. Lineage (NCBI taxonomy): Bacteria > Pseudomonadati > Rhodothermota > Rhodothermia > Rhodothermales > Rubricoccaceae > Rubrivirga > Rubrivirga sp. SAORIC476. The sequence goes on from NZ_MVOI01000006.1 coordinate 489,878, forward strand.
TCCTCGTCCTCGCCCCGACGGGGGCCGGGCACCGCCTGGTCGGCAACGCCATCCACGACAACGTCGGCCTCGGCATCGACCTCGGCGGCGACGGCGTGACGGCCAACGACCCCGACGACCCCGACACGGGCGCCAACGGCCTCCAGAACCATCCCGTGGTGACCGACGCCTCCGTCGACGACGGCGTCGACTTCGCCCTCGACTCGACGCCCTCGACCGCCTTCCGCGTCGAACTCTTCGCCAGCGCCGCCGCCGACCCGTCGGGCTACGGCGAGGGCGAGCGCTTCGTCGGCGCGACGACGGTCACCACCGACGCCTCGGGCGATGCGGTCGGCTCGTTCCCCGGCGCGGGCCTGCTCGACGGCGAGGTCGTCGCCCTGACCGCCACGCCCATCACCGGCCCCGAGGACCTGGGCGGCACGTCCGAGTTCTCCGCCGCCGCGTTCCTCGGCCCGCCGTACGCCGTGAGCGGCCCGGCCGCGCTCGGGGCGTACGCCCACGGCAGCACCCTCAACGTCGTCTGGTCGACGCTCGACCCGGCGCTGGAGGCCGGCCCCGTTCGCGTCTCCGTGCTCTGCCCCGGCAACGCGCCCTTCGTCCGCTACGCCTCCACGCCCAACGACGGACAGGCCGGCTTCACGGTCCCGGCCAGCCTCGGCACGCACGGCGGCGTGGACGATCAGGCGTCCGGCTGCGCCGTCGAGGTCGCCTCGGTCGCCGACCCGTCGCGCGCCGCCGAGTCCGCGCCCTTCACCGTCCGCCCGGCCGGCGTCGCGGGCGTCACCACCCGGCGGCTCGACCTCGCGACCGGTTTCCGCCCGGCCCGCTACGGCCTCCAGGACGTCATCAAGTGGTTCTGGGACGAGACCTCCATCCCCACCGGGACCGTCCGCCTGTCGCTCGTCTGCGACGGCCGCGACCGGTTCGTCCGCTACCCCGACACGCCCAACGACGGGCAGGCGAGCGCCACGCTCCCGGCCCTCTTCGGGGCCTACGAGGTCTGCCGCACCGAGGCCGTCTCGCTCGACGACCCGACGCGGTTCGGCCGCAGCGCCCCCTTCCCGATCCTCGACACGCCGCTGCCGTCGGTCGATGTGCTCTCGCCCGCCCCCGGCGGCGCGATCGCGATGGGGGCCGACCTCGACATCACGTGGGAGACCGTCGCCATCGACCCGAGCGCTCCGGTTCGGATCCTGCTGGTGGACCTGACGAACGGCCCGCCGAACCGGCTCATCGCTCAGACGACGAACACGGGCTCGTACACATGGCCGGTGCCGACGGACCTGGACCCGCATGCCGAATACCGTCTCTCGGTGAAGGCCATCCCGGATGGCGAGCCCGCCGTGACGACGCTCGTCGACCCGCTGACGTTCTCGTCGCCGATGAGCCTGGCGGCCGCCGCCTCGTCGTCGGCCGAGGAGGCACCGCCGGAGGTGCTGAGCGTCGGCGCGTCGCGTCCGAACCCGACGCGGAGCCGCGCGACGGTGCGCGTCGGCCTGCCCGAGGCCGGTCCCGTCGAGGTGGCGGTGTACGACGCCGTCGGCCGTCGCGTGGCGGTGCTGGCGTCCGGCGAGCGGTCGGCCGGGTGGCACGACCTCGCCGTCGAGGCGGGCGACCTGGCGCCGGGCGTCTACGTGGTCCGCGCCGTCACGAGCGGCACCGTCGCCACGCGGACGCTCTCGGTGGTCCGGTAGAGACTCCTCGCCCCCACAACGACACCGCCCGCCTCGGCACGGTCACCGAGGCGGGCGGAGGCACAGCGGGCGCGGATGCGATCCGTCCCTACTTGCCCGTGCCCTACTTGCCCGTGCCCTACTTGCCCGTGAACAGCATGTCCCGGTACGTCGGCAGCGGCCAGAGGTCCGCCGGGACCTCCTTCTCCAGCGCGTCGCACGCCGCCCGCACCTTCGTCAGCGCCGGGATCACCTTGTCCTTCATCGCCATCGACTCGTCGGCCGCCTTGTGGGCCGCCGCGCGCGCCTTCGCGAGCGTGCCGAGCGCCTTCTGGAGCGCGTTGACCTGCGTCACCACACCCTCCGCGAGGGCCTTCGCGCCCGACGTGTCGAGCCCCAGGTCCTCCGCCGACTCCGCGCCCTCGCCGATCTCCGCCAGGTAGCGGAGCGCCGCCGGGAGCACCATCGTCTTCGCCATCGACTCCGTCGTCGCGGCCTCCACGTTCAGCGTCAGCGCGTACTGCTCCGAGAGGATGTCCTTGCGGCTCTCCAGCTCCGCCTCCGTCAGCACGTCGTAGGCCTCGAAGACCGCCACGTTCTTGGCGTCCGTCAGCGTCGCCAGCGCGTCCGGCGTCGTCTTCAGGTTCAGCAGCCCGCGCTCCTCGACCGCCTCCTTGTGCCACGCGTCCGAGTAGCCGTCGCCGTTGAACACCACCTTCGTGTGCTCGCGGATCGAGTCCGTGATCACCTCGCGGACCGCCGCCTCCAGCGCCTTCTTGGACGGCCGCTTGCCCAGCTTCGCGTCCAGCTTCGTCGCCAGGTCGTCGATGGCCTCCGCCACGATCGTGTTGAGCACCGTCAGCGGGAACGACACCGACTGGCTCGATCCGACCGCGCGGAACTCGAACTTGTTGCCCGTAAAGGCGAACGGGCTCGTCCGGTTGCGGTCGCCCGCGTGGCGCGGCAGCGTCGGCAGCACCGGGCTACCGAGCCCCAGGAAGCCCGACTGCTTCGACTCGGTCGCCGTGCCCGTCGCCGTGATCTGCTCGAACACGTCCGAGAGCTGGTCGCCGAGGAAGATCGACAAGATGGCCGGCGGCGCCTCGTTGGCCCCGAGCCGGTGGTCGTTGGCCGCCGTCGCGATCGACGCCCGCAGCAGATCCTGGTGCGTGTGCACCGCCTGCACCACCGCCGTGCAGAAGAACAGGAAGCGCAGGTTCGAGTGCGGCGTGTCGCCCGGGTCCAGGAGGTTCTCGCCCGTGCTCGTCGACATCGACCAGTTCACGTGCTTGCCCGACCCGTTGATGCCCGCGAACGGCTTCTCGTGGAGCAGGCACGCCAGCCCGAACCGCTTCGCGACCCGCTGCAGCACCATCATCATCACCTGCTGATGGTCCGCGGCGACGTTGGCGTTCTCGAAGATGGGCGCGAACTCGTACTGGCCCGGCGCCACCTCGTTGTGGCGCGTCGCGACCGGCACGCCGAGGGAGTACAGCTCGGCCTCGACCGCGTTCATGTACGCCATGATCCGCTCCGGGATGGACCCGAAGTAGTGGTCGTCGAACTCCTGCCCGCGCGGCGGCGCCGCGCCGACGAGCGTCCGCCCGGCCACCAGCAGGTCGGGGCGCTCCTCGAAGAAGGCCTCGTCGATCAGGAAGTACTCCTGCTCCGCGCCGCACGTCGCGTAGACGCGCCCGACGGGCTCGCCCAGCAGGTCGAGCGCGCGGCTGGCCTGCGTGTCGAGCGCGTTCATGCTGCGCAGCAGCGGGATCTTGTGGTCCAGCGCCTCACCCGTCCACGACGCGAAGGCCGTCGGGATGCAAAGCGTCGCCGAGCCGTTGTGCTCGACCAGGAAGGCCGGGCTGGTCGGGTCGTAGGCCGTGTAGCCGCGTGCCTCGAACGTCGCGCGCAGGCCGCCACCCGGGAACGAGGACGCGTCGGGCTCGCCCTGGACGAGGCTCTTGCCCGAGAACTCGGCGACCGCGCCGCCGCCCGCGTTGGGCGTGATGAACGAGTCGTGCTTCTCGGCCGTCCGTCCGGTGAGCGGCTGGAACCAGTGCGTGTAGTGGGTCGCGCCGCGCTCGACGGCCCACTCCTTCATCGCCAGCGCCACCGCGTCGGCGACGGTTTCGTCGAAGGGCTCGCCCTTGTCGATGGTGGCGGTGAGCTTCTTGAAGACGGCCTTCGGCAGGCGCGACTTCATCTCGGACAGGCCGAACGTGTTCTGGCCGAACGTCTTCTCGACGTCCTGGACCATCGCGTGACCGTTGGTGAGGGTGGGCATGGAGGCAGGGAGGGTGACGGGGGAATCGGGTGGCCTCGGTGCCGAGGCCGGGGGCTAGTCGTCGAGCGAGGACAGAACCATCGGCTCGGCGGTGAGATAGGCAGTCTCCTTGTGGGTCGTCAGCACGAGGCTCGTCCGCGTGCCGCGGACGCCGGGCACGGCCTGGACCTTGGCCAGCAGGCGCTCCAGCGCCGTCGTCGTCCGCACGCGCACCTTGAGCACGTGCGAGCCGTCGCCGGTGACGGAGTGCAGCTCCTGGACCTCGTCCAGCGCCGAGACCGTCTCGATGAACTCGGCGTAGTGGTCGCTGCCGGTCGACTGGACGAACACGAACGCCATCACGTCGTGCCCGAGCCGCTTCGCGTTGACCGTCCCGTGGAAGCCCGTGAGCACGCCGCGGGCGTCGAGCTTGCGCATGCGGTCGGAGACGGACGGGATCGAGAGGCCGACCGCCTCCGCGATGTCCTTGCGCTTGATGCGCCCGTCGCGCTGGAGGAGGTCCAGGATCTGAGCGTCGATGGTGTCGATTTTGTCCACGTGGAGGGCGTTTGCCGTAGTTATTGAGGCGATCCAAAACCTACGCCTTCTCCGGGGCCGAGGTCGTGTGGCGACGCATTCTTTACAGAAGCGCTTCCGGAGATCCGCCTCGGTGCGCCCCGGGAGGTCCCAGAAGGGGGCGACGCAACCCGGTCCGGTCCAGGGCGCGTACACGAGCCCCCTTTCCCCGGACCCATGAACGCCCCCGGTACTGCCGCCGTCCTCAGCCTCATCGTTCCCGGCGTCGGCCAGATCTACAACGGCACCTTCTTGCGCGGCCTCTTCTGGCTGATCGTCACGCCCGGCTTCTGGATCGGCACGGGCGGCTTCTTCGGCTGGGTCGCACACGTGATCGCGGCGTACACCGCCTACCGCTATGCCGAACGTCATCCGAAGACGTGATCCCTCGGTCTCGTCACAGTGCCCGCCGTCCGCCCGAGGCGGGCGCGGCTGCCTGTAGTTTGCGGCTCCGGGCTCGTAGCACAACGGTTAGTGCAGCCGGCTCATAACCGGACGGTTGCAGGTTCAAATCCTGCCGGGCCCACCATGCGCATCTCCGCGTGACATGCCACGGCATGGGGCGGAGGGCCGACACGGCGGGGGCGCCTGCGCTGCGTGAGGGTCTCGGAGGTGAGGGCAGGGCGCTCGCAGCCTGCGGCCGGGCGGCCTGCCTCGGCGCTGCCATGGGCTCGACGTGGAGGGTTCCGGCGGGTCTCTCGGGTGAGAGACCGCTCGCCTCGGCGAATCCTCCGCCCCGGAGGACGCCTGTTTTTCACCCCCGATATCCCCCGAGAGTCTGGACCTTCGGGCATCGGCCGTCCCGGCCGACCCTGATTCCGCACGCCCCCCGTTCCCGTGAGCACCCTCGACACGTTCCGCTCGATCCTCGACCGCCGCATCCTCGTCCTCGACGGGGCCATGGGCACGATGATCCAGGCCGCCGGGCTCACCGAGGCCGACATCCGCGGCGACCGCTTCGCCGACTGGCCGACCTCGCTCGCAGGCGCCAACGACCTGCTGGTGCTCACCCAGCCGGACGCCATCCGCGACATCCACCGCCAGTACCTGGAGGTCGGCGCGGACATCGTCACGACCAACTCGTTCAACGCGCAGGCCATCTCGCTCGCGGACTACGAGATGGAGGACCTGGCCTACGAGCTGAACGTCGCGGCGGCGCGCGTGGCCCGGGAGGCCTGCGAGGCCGTCGGGACGGCCCGCAAGCCGCGCTTCGTGGCGGGCTCCATCGGCCCGATGAATCGGACGCTGTCGCTCTCGCCGGACGTCGAGGACCCCGGCTTCCGTGCCGTCACCTTCGACCAGGTCAAGGACGCCTACGCCGAGCAGATCCGCGGGCTGGTGGACGGCGGGGCGGACCTGCTGCTGGTCGAGACCATCTTCGACACGCTCAACGCCAAGGCCGCCCTCGTCGCGCTGCGCGAGCACCGGCGCGCGACCGGCTCGCTCCCGCCGGTCATGATCTCCGGCACCATCGTCGACCAGTCGGGGCGGACACTGGTGGGGCAGACCGTCGAGGCGTTCCACACGTCGCTGGCGCACGCGCCGGAGCTGCTCTCGTTCGGGCTCAACTGTGCGCTCGGGAGCGCCCAGATGCGGCCGTTCATCGAGGAGCTGTCCGAGGTGACGCCCGCCTACACGAGCCTCTACCCGAACGCGGGCCTGCCCAACGAACTCGGCGCCTACGACGAGGGCCCGGCGTTCATGGCCGAGCAGGCCCGGAGCTACGCCGAGGCGGGGCTGCTCAACTTCGTCGGCGGCTGCTGCGGGACGACGCCCGAGCACATCCGCTCCATCGCCAAGGCCGTCGCGGGGATGGCGCCGCGCGTTCCGAGCACGCCCACCTCGACGCTCCGCACGGCCGGGCTGGAGACGCTCACGCTCCGCCCCGAGACCAACTTCGTCAACATCGGCGAGCGGACGAACGTGACGGGCTCGAAGCGATTCGCCCGGTTGGTCCTCTCGGACAACTACGACGAGGCGCTGTCGGTCGCCGCCCAGCAGGTCGAGGCGGGCGCGCAGATGATCGACGTCAACATGGACGAGGGGCTGCTCGACAGCGAGGCGGCCATGGAGCGCTTCCTGCTGCTGGCGATGGCCGAGCCCGACATCGCCCGCGTGCCCGTCGTCGTCGACTCGTCCAAGTGGGACGTGATCGAGGCGGGCCTCAAATGCATCCCGGGCAAGCCGGTCGTCAACTCGATCTCGATGAAGGAGGGCGAGGACGCCTTCCGCGCCCAGGCCGAGCGCGCCCGCGACTACGGCGCCGCCGTCATCGTGATGGCGTTCGACGAGGACGGCCAGGCGGACACGCTCGACCGGCGCATCGAGGTCTGCCAGCGGGCCTACCGGATTCTGGTCGACGAGGTCGGCGTCCCGGCCGAGGACATCATCTTCGACCCCAACATCTTCGCCGTCGCGACGGGCCTGGAGGAGCACCGGCGCTACGCGATCGACTTCATCGAAGCGGTGCGGTGGATCAAGGCGAACCTGCCGGGCGCGCGGATCTCGGGCGGCGTCTCGAACCTGAGCTTCTCGTTCCGCGGCAACGAGCCCGTTCGCGAGGCGATGCACTCGGCGTTCCTCTACCACGCCGTCCAGGCGGGGATGGACATGGGGATCGTCAACGCCGGCCAGCTGGCAGTCTACGACGACCTCGACCCGGTGCTGCTGGAGGCCGTCGAGGACGTGCTGTTCGACCGTCGCGACGACGCGACCGAGCGGCTGGTGGACCTCGCCGACAGCTTCCGCGTGCCGGACGCGGCGCAGGAAGCGAAGGCCGCTGCCTGGCGCGAGACGCCGGTCGAGGAGCGCCTGGCGTACGCGCTCGTCAAGGGCATCACCGACTTCATCGACGCCGACACCGAGGAGGCGCGGCAACAGTACGCGCGCCCGCTGGAGGTGATCGAGGGGCCGCTGATGGACGGCATGAACCGCGTCGGCGACCTGTTCGGGGCGGGCAAGATGTTTCTGCCGCAGGTGGTCAAGAGCGCCCGCGTGATGAAGCGCGCCGTCGCCGTGCTGACGCCCTACATCGAGGCCGAGCAGGCCGCCGGCGGCGAGATTCAGGCGCGGACCAAGGTGCTCATGGCGACCGTCAAGGGCGACGTGCACGACATCGGCAAGAACATCGTCGGCGTGGTGCTCGGCTGCAACGGCTACGACGTGATCGACCTCGGCGTGATGGTCCCGGCGCAGCGCATCCTGGATGCCGCCAGGGAGCACGAGGTGGATGCCATCGGGCTGAGCGGCCTCATCACGCCCTCGCTGGACGAGATGGTGCACGTGGCCCGGGAGATGGAGCGCGCCGGGCTCAAGCTGCCGCTGCTGATCGGTGGCGCGACCACCTCGAAGCTCCACACGGCCGTCAAGGTGGCTCCGCACTACAGCGGCCCGGCCGTCCACGTGCTCGACGCGTCGAAGTCGGTCCCGGCCGTCTCCTCGCTCGTCTCCGACGACCAGCGCGACGCCTTCGTGCAGGGGGTCGCCGACGAGTACGCGGTCGTCCGTGAGCGCTACGCGGCTCGCCAGCGGACCCAGACGTTCCTCTCGCTGGCCGACGCCCGCGCCAACGCGCAGGAACTGGCCTTCGACGACCTGCCCGCGCCCGCCCGCCTGGGCGTCGAGGCGCCCGAGGTGACCGTCGCCGACCTGCGTCCGTGGATCGACTGGGGCCCGTTCTTTACCGCCTGGGAGCTGCGCGGCAGCTATCCGCAGATCCTCGACGACCCCGACAAGGGCGAGACGGCGCGCAAGCTCTTCGCCGACGCCCAGGACCTGCTCGACGAGATCGAGCGCGACGGCCTCTTCCAGCCGAAGGCCGTCTTCGGCCTCTTCCCGGCTCGCCGCGACGGCGCCGACGACATCCGCCTCGACCTGGAGGGCGCCGAGGTCACGCTGCACACCCTGCGTCAGCAGGCGCAGAAGACGCCCGGCAAGCCCAACCGCGCCCTCGCCGACCTCGTCGCCCCCGAGGGCGACCACGTCGGTGCGTTCGTGGTCACCGTCCACGGCGCCGAAGTCCTCGCCGCCGAGGCGCGCGACGCGGGCGACGACTTCCGCGCCATCCTGGCTCAGTCGCTGGCCGATCGGCTCGCCGAGGCCGCCGCCGAGTGGCTCCACGCCCACGTCCGCCGCGACGCCTGGGGGTACGCGCCCGACGAAGACCTCAGCACCGAGGACCTGGTCCGCGAGCGCTACCGCGGCATCCGTCCCGCACCCGGCTACCCGGCCCAGCCCGACCACACGGAGAAGGTGACGCTGTTCGAGATCCTCGACGCGCCGCACCACACCGGCGCCGGGCTCACCGAGCACCTCGCCATGACGCCCCCCGCGACGGTCTGCGGGGTCTACCTCGCCCACCCCGAGGCGAGCTACTTCAACGTCGGCCTGCTGACGCGCGACCAGATCGAGGACTACGCGGCGCGTAAGGAGATGCCGGTCCCCGAGGTCGAGCGCTGGCTCGGGCCGGCGCTGGCCTACGATCCCACGCCGGTCTCCGAGGCTGCCTGACCCACCCTGCCCGCCCCGCTCCCGGGGGTGGGCACGCTCGCGCTGCGATGACCCCGATCAACCTCGCCGACACGCTGACCCGGTTCGACGCGACCTGGACACCGCACGTGATCGCCGAACTGAACGGTCAGCAGGTCAAGCTGGCGAAGCTGGAGGGCGCCTTCGTGTGGCACGACCACGCCGACGAGGACGAGCTGTTCTGGGTCGTCTCCGGGCGCCTGCGGATCGAGTTCCGCGACGCGCCCGATGCCGTGCTCGGACCGGGCGAGATCCTGGTCGTGCCGCGCGGTGTCGAGCATCGACCGGTCGCCGAGCCGACGGCCGAGGTGGTCCTGTTCGAGCCTGCCTCGACGGCCCACACGGGTGCCGTCGACCACCCCCGGACGGTCCGCGACCTGCCCCGACTCTAAAACGCGACAGTACCGGGAGGTGGAACCCGGGCATTGAAGGCGGTGGACGATCGGCCGATACTCTGCCGGACTCCACCGTCCGATGCGCCTCCTTTTCTTTGCCCTCGTCCTTTCCGCTCTCGGGGCGGGATCGTTCTGGGCCCTCACGCAGGGGCCTCTGGCGCCCGTACTCGGCGCAGCCGCTTCGGACTCGACGCGCAGCGTGCTGGCCGTTCCGCCGCCGCCGGGGAGCGTCCCCCTCGCGGAGCCGTCCGCGGCCGACCCCAGCCAGTCGGCGGTGCAAGAGCAGGTGACGTACCAGACGTACGCGGTCACCGGGCAGTCGGCCGAGGCCATCCTCCGCTCGCTCGTCCAGAATGGACCTCGCGAAGGGGAGGACATCTTCTTCGGCCTGACGCAGACCGACCTGGACGTGCGCTACGAGCCCCGCGCCATCTCAGGGGGCTGCATCATCGAGGACACCCGGGTCTCGCTCGACGTGGTGGTGACGCTGCCCGAGTGGATGCCCGCCGCCGACGTGGACCCCGCGCTCCAGGCCGGCTGGGGGCGGTTCCGACGCGCGCTCGCCGCCCACGAGCATCAGCACCGCGTGATCGCGGTCGGCTGGGCCGAGACGGCCTACAAGGCGGTCGCCGGGCTGTACCGCTCCTCGTGCGACGCTGCGGTGTCGGAGGCGCGGGCGCGGCTGGAACGGCTCGGCGTGGAGGTCAACGCAGCCCACCGGCAGTTCGACGATGAGACCGAGCACGGCAAGACGACCGGCGCGTACTGGCCCCAGTAGGAGCGCTCGGAGACTCCGGTGTCCCACCCGACCTGCGAGACCGGGGCCTACTCGAACGAGGAGAAGTCCGGCGCGCGTTTCTCGAAGAAGGCTGAGAACGCCTCCGCGGCTTCCGGCGAGCCGAGGCGCTCGACGAACAGCGCGCCCTCCCGCGCGATGGCGTCCCCGACCGCCTCGGCGGTGTCGTGGGCCAGCAGCGCCTTCGTCAGGCGGACCGCCGCGGGCGGCTTCGCGGCCAGCAACGCGGCCCGCGCCAGCGCATGCGCGACGGGGTCCTCGACGACGGCGTTGAGCAGTCCGACCTCGCGCGCGGTCTCCGCCGGGATCGCCTCTCCGAAGAGCAGCATCTCGGCCGCGCGGACGCGTCCGGCCAGCCGCGGCAGCAGCAGGCTCGACGCCGCCTCGGGCACCAGGCCCAGGTCCACGAACGGCATCTTCAGCATCGCGCTCGCCCCGGCATAGGCGAGGTCGCAGTGGAGCAGGATCGTCGTCCCGATGCCGATGGCTGGGCCCTCCACGGCGGCCACGAGCGGCTTCGGGAACGTGGCCGCGGCATGGAGGAACCGGAAGACCGGGCTGTCCGGCCCGGTCGGCGGGTCCATCATGAAGTCGGCGAGGTCGTTGCCGCCGGTGAACACGCCCCCGCGCCCACTCAGCACGACGACGCGGACGGCGCCGTCGGTGACGGCCTCCTCCAGGCTGTCCGCCAGGCGGGCGTACATGGCCCGCGTGAGGGCGTTCTTCTTCTCGGGCCGGTCGAGGACGAGGTGCAGCACGCCGCCGTCGAGCGTGGCAGAGACGTGGTCGTGGGCAGAGTCGGTCATCGGTCGGGGAGGGGGGAGGCCGGAAGCTACGGGCGGCCCTCGTCCTCTCTCGGGGTCCACCTCGGTGCCGGGGCGGCGGAAGCGGACGATGGCCCATGCCGGGCGTCCGCACGGTGACGCATCGTGCCGTCCATCGTCCCCTGTATCTTTGCGGCCCCTCTCTCGCACGCCCATGGCCCTCACCCTCGCCCCCCCGTCCGCCGCCTCCGTCGACCGCCTCCGCGCCGCCGACGCGCCGCTCGCCCTCCAGGCCGCCCTCGTCGTCGGCACCGCGCTGCTGACGGGCCTGCTGGCCCAGTTCGAACTGCGGATCTACCTCTGGGAGGTCCCGCTGACGCTCCAGACGCTGGCCGTCTACGGCGCTGGGCTGTTCCTCGGCTGGCGCACCGGCGCACTGGCGATGCTCCTCTACCTCGCGCTCGGCCTCGTACTGCCGATGTACGCGGGCGGCGGCACCGGCCTCGGGCACCTGCTGGGCGCGTCTGCGGGCTACCTGTTCGCGTTCCCGCTCGTCGCGTTTCTGGCCGGGCGCCTCACCGAGGCCAACCGGGGCGTGGGGCGGACGCTCCTCGCGCTCGCTGCCGGGTCCGTGGTGCTGTTCTCCTGCGGCATCGTCGGGCTCCACCTCGTGGCGGGGATGGCGTGGGCCGACGCGGCCGTGAACGGCTGGCTGCGGTTCGTGCCGTGGGACCTGACCAAGATCGCCCTCGTGGCGTCGCTCTATGCCGCCGCGCGCCGCGCCACCGCCTGAGCCTGGACCGCCTCCGCCTGGTTTTCGTCCGACGCCCGCCCCACCCGGCGGGCGTCGTGCGTTCAGGCCTCTCCGTTACCTGTCGCCGACCGTCGGCGGCCTCTTCATCGCTCTCCCTTCCCCCCGCTCCCATGCTTCGCCTTCGCTCCGCCCTCTCGCTCACCCTCGCCCTCGGGGCCGTCCTCGCGCTCGGCGCCTGCGACACCACCGAGGACACCGCCCTCGACGTCTTCGTGGTCGACTTCAACTTCGACTCCCAGGACTACATCGCGGGGAACGATCTCAAAACGGCCACCTTCGATGCCCGCGATGCCGCGGTCACGCGCGGTGACCTCGGCGACGCCCTGCAGACGGCCGGGGATGGCGCCTTGGTGATGCTTTACATCGACGTGGAACTGGTGTCCCCGGTTGAGGGCGCCTCCGGGAACGTCACGTGGGCGGCGCTTCCGCTGTCGCGTTCGTTCGAGGAGATCGTCCTCGATGACCAGGGAGAGGGCTCGACGATTCCGGTGGTCGGGTACACAGCCTCCTACGAGTACTCGTTCGACAACCAGGACCTCTACTTCGACATCGTCTCCTCGGCCCCGTACACCGACTTCTCGTCCGACCCGCGCGATCTGTTCGACTTCATCGCGCCGCAGCGTCAACTGGGCGGATCCAGCGACATCGATCTTCGCCTCGTCGTGATTCCGGACGAGCTGTTCTACGTCAATGGCTCCGGCGCTCGGATCGACGTGCGCGACTACGAGGCCGTCAAGGCCGCCTTCGACCTGCCCGACTGAGCCGGTCCGGCCCGCCTCGGTGTGCCCACGGCGCCACCGAGGCGGGCGGGCTAGACCTCGTTCTGCGCCGTCCAGAGGGTCGCGCGCTGCACGAACTCGTTGGTCGTCGAGAGGCCCAGCTTCTGCTTGATGTGGACGCGGTGCGTCTCGACGGTCTTCGGCGAGAGCATCATGGCCTCGGCCACCTGTGACGTGGTCAGGCCCTGGCCGAAGTAGCGGAAGACCTCCAGTTCGCGGTCCGTCAGGTCCGACACCGCCGAGTCTGAGGGCGAGCCGGCGGCGAGGTAGCTGCCCACGACGCGGTCGCGGACCTCGTCCGAGAGGTGGAGGCGGCCGTCGAGGACCGTCCGGATGGCGTCCAGCAGCACGCCCGAGGCCTCCTGCTTGGCGACGTACCCGAGGGCGCCCGCGCGGACGGCCCGCTCGGCGTAGACCCGCTCCGGGTAGGCCGAGACGATGAGCACCTTGAGGTCCGGCTCGATCGACTTGAGCTGCTTCGTCAGCTCGATGCCGTCGGAGCCGTCGATGGAGATGTCCGCCAAGACGAGGTCCGGCTTCGCCGAGCCGATCAGGTTGATCGCGTCCGGCCCGGACGAGGCCTCGCCGACGACTTCGAGATCGGGGGCCGACCGGATGAGAGAACGGAGGCCCTCCCGCGTGATCGGGTGGTCCTCGACGAGGAAGATGCGGTGGGTCATGATGGAAACGACGTGGCGGTGACGCCTGGGGGAACGAAGAGGGAGGAAACTGCGGGTGTTCTGCCGCCCAGTCTAGAGGATACATGTAGGGAGGTTCCCTATGGAAGGACGGGGCGAGTCCTTTGTTTCAGTTTTGACTGAAAGCTGCAGGGTGGGGACGACCGGAACGCCGCCACGCGTTCCTCGTGGGAGCCCCCCCAGGTGCCCCGCCGATGGCACCGGTCCCCCCAGCCCCCGTCGCCATGCGATTCCGGTATGCCGCGTGGGACGCCGAGCGCCACGGCACCACGCGCTCGACGTTCGACACGCTCCTCGACCTCTTTCAGCAACTCCTCCTCCACACCGGCGGCGACGCCGGGGAGGCCCTCTCCTGGCTGACCGCCATCGACAAGGAGTACGACATCACCGACGAGGGCATGGGCCTGGGCGACTTCATCGAGGAGCTCAAGAACCAGGGCTACATCGCCCGCGACGACGAGACGGGCGTGGTCGCGATCACCGCGAAGGCCGAGCGCGGCCTCCGGGAGCGGTCGCTGGAGGAGATCTTCAAGGACCTCCACAAGGCCGGCCGGGGCAACCACAAGACGCCCTTCTCCGGCGCGGGCTCCGAGCGTCAGCCCGAGACCCGCCCCTACAGCTTCGGCGACGACGTCCACGACCTCGACGTGACCGGCACGCTCTCGAACGCCTTCCGACGCGGCGGCATCGGCGAGTTCAGCCTGGAGCAGGACGACTTCCAGGTGTTCGAGACCGATCACCACACGTCGGTCGCTACGGTCCTGATGATCGACCTGAGCCATTCGATGGTGCTCTACGGCGAGGACCGCATCACGCCTGCCCGCAAGACGGCGCTCGCGCTGGCCGAGCTCATCACGACGCGGTATCCCAAGGACACGCTCGACATCGTGGCGTTCGGCAACGAGGCCTGGGAGGTGGAGATGAAAGACCTGCCGTACCTCCAGGTCGGGCCGTACCACACCAACACGCGGGCGGGGCTGCAGCGGGCGCGCGACATCCTGCGCCGCCGCAAGAACCGCAACAAGCAGATCTTCATGATCACCGACGGCAAGCCGTCGTGCCACATCGAGAACGGGCGGATGTACCGCAACGCCTACGGCCTCGACCGCAAGATCATCAACAAGGTGCTGGACGAGGGCGCCATCTGCCGTCGCGAGGGCATCACGATCTCAACGTTTATGATCGCGCGCGACCCCTACCTGCAGGACTTCGTCCGCCAGCTGACCGAGGTGAACCACGGTCGGGCGTACTACGCCGGGCTGGACGAGTTGGGCGGCTTCCTGTTCGAGGACTACGCCCGCAACCGGCGGAAGCGGATGCGGTGAGGGGTGGGGCACCGGGGCGAAGTTCCCGGATGCCTCGTAGTCCTCGCGGCGTGAACGGGGCATCTTGTCGGTCCCCAGTCCCCCGGTCTTCTGGCCCTCCCCCGCGTCCTCGTCGTCACGTACTACTTCCCGCCGGCGGGCGGGCCGGGCGTGCAGCGGACGCTGAAGACGGTCAAGTACCTCCGCGACGCGGGCTTCGAGCCGGTCGTGCTGACGGTCGAGGACGGCGCCTTCCCCAGCCGCGACGCCAGCCTGGCCGCCGACGTGCCCGAGGGCGTCGAGGTGATCCGCACGAAGGCGCCGGACCCGTTTACGCTCTACGCGCGCCTGACCGGCGCCGACAGCGTCCCGACCGGCGCGGTGTCGCAAGGGGGCCGACTGTCGCGGGCAGCCCTGTGGGTACGCGCCAACCTGTTCCTGCCCGACGCCCGTGTGGGCTGGGTGCCGTTCGCGAAGCTCGCCGGGCGCCGACGCGTGGGGAAGGCATTCCGGGCGCACATGCCCTTCGCCGCCGTCGTCACGTCGGGGCCGCCGCACTCGGTGCACCTCGTCGGGCGCCGCCTCCAGCGGATGGGCGTGCCCTGGGTGGCCGACTTCCGCGACCCCTGGACGGCGATCAACTTCTACGACGACCTCCCGATGTCGGCCCCGGCGCGGCGCCTCGACGCGTGGCTGGAGCGCCGCGTCCTGCGCGGCGCCGACGCCGTCACCACGGTCAGCCCGACCTGGGCGCGGCACCTCGAAAACCGGGGCGGCATCCGGCGCGGTTCCGTCGAGGTCGTCCACAACGGGGTCGACGAGGCCGACCTCGGGGACGCTGAGGGCGTGGCTGTGCGCGAGGACGCGTTCGTGCTGACGCACGTCGGCAGCCTCTACGCGACGCGCGACCCGGCGGCGCTCTGGGAGGCGGTGGCCGCTCTGCACGCCGAGGGGCGGGTGCCGTCGCTGGTGATCCGGCTGGTCGGCAAGACCGACGCGGCGGTCCGCGAGGCGGCCGAGGCGACCGGCGTGCCGGTGGAGGTCGAGCCGTACGTCGACCACGCCGAGGCGGTCCGCGAGCAGGCACGGGCGGCGCTGCTCCTGCTCTCCATCGAGCGATTCTCGGCCGACGCGGGCATGATCACGGGCAAGCTCTACGAGTACCTCGCCTCGGGGCGGCCGACGCTCGCCCTCGGGCCGGTCGGCGGGGACGCGGCGGCGCTGCTGGAGGAGACCGGCGGCGGGACGCTGCTCGCGCGCGACGACGCCGACGGAGTCGCGGCGGCGCTCGTCCGCCACTACGACGCCTGGGCCGCCGGCACGCCGGTGGCCGGAGCGCCCTGGGAGGCGGTCGCGCCGTACACGCGCCGCGCCCAGACCCGGCGCCTCGCCGACGTGATCCGTGCTCTGCCCGACCGGCCCGTCCGATGACGCCGGCCGTCACCATCGCCATCTGCACGCGCGACCGCGCGCGGATCCTGGCTGAGACGCTGACCCACCTCCGCGCCACGGTCGGTGAGGCGCCGGACGCCGTCGAGGTGCTGCTGGTCGACAACGGCTCCTCGGACGCGACGCCGGAGGTGGCCTCCCGGTTCGCCGACTGGCCCGCCTTTCGCTCCGTCACGGAACCGAGGCCCGGCCTCAGCCACGCCCGCAACCGTGCCCTGGCGGCCTCCGCGGCGGAGTGGCTGCTCTACCTGGACGACGACGCGTTCGTGTGGCCCGGCTGGCTCGACGCGCTCCGCGGTGCCATCGCTCGGGAGGGCGTGGTGCTCATCGGCGGACCCATCGAGCCGCGTTTCGAGGCGCCGCCGCCCGCGTGGTTCGACCCCGCCTCGGTGCGGCGGACGTTCGGTCCGGAAGGGCCGCTCTCGGACGCGGCGGCGCGGGAGGGCTTCTCGGGGGGCAACCTCGGCGTCCGACGGTCGGCGCTGGAGGCGGTGGGGGGCTTCGACGGCCGCCTCGGCATGATCGCGGGGACGCTGGGGCTGGGGGAAGAGACCGAGCTGGCCGGGCGGCTGGTGGACTGGTTCGGCAACGCGACGTGGCACGCGCCCGCGATGGGCGTTGACCACCTGGAGCCCGCGTGGAAGCAGACGCCGCGCTACGTGGCGCGGCGCGCGTTCGTCAACGGGCGGCAGGCGTGGCGCTACGTCGGCGGGGGGCGCGGGCGGAAGGCGGGGTTCAGCGCGCTCAAGGCCGCCAAGCAGGCCGGGACCGGACTCCTGCGGCTGCCGCTGGCCGTCGTGCGGCCGGGGGCGCTGCACGGGGCGCTGAAGGGGCTCGCGACCGGCGCGGGCGCGGCGGTGGGCGTGGTGCGCGCGGCCCGGTCGTCGGGCACAGCGAGCGGAGACGCGTAGGCGGGCACCCTTGCCGGGGCCCTCTGCCATTTCCCCGCTTCCATTTCCCATTTCCTGCGAGCATCGCACGTCCCGATGCCCGGTAGCTTCGCCGCATGCCGACTCCCACTCCAGCCCCGCTCCGCGTCGCCGTCATCAACGTGACGCTCGGCAACGGGGGCGACGCTGCCATCTACCTCGGCCTGGAACGCGCGCTGCGCGCGGCGCTGCCGCCGTGCGAGATCACCATCTTCGAGACCCAGCCGGAGGTCGCACGCGAGGCCTATCCCGCGTTCGACATCCGGACGGGCCTGTCGAGCGTCGCGTGGCCGCAGATCGCGAAGGGCATCCCGGCGCGCGCGCGTCGCATCCTGCGCTGGCTGACGATGCGCCCCCGGCTCCTCGCTGCCGCCCGCGCCTGGCGGGCCGGAAAGCGGGACCGGGCGCTGGCGCTCGCCGGGTCCGAGGGGCCGGACTCGTTCCGAACCATCGCCGAGGCGGACCTGGTGGTGAGCACGGGGGGGACGTACTTCGTGCCCGCCTACTGGCTCGGGCTGCGGTACCTGGAGTTCGACATCCTGCAGGCGCTCGGCCAGCCGTACGTCCTGTTCACGCAGTCCGTCGGGCCGTTCGACACGATGCCGAAGGAGACGCTCCAGCGCATCTTCGAGGGCTCCCGGCTGATGATGCTGCGAGGGGAGGAGAGCCAGGCGTCGGTCCGCGAGATCGCGCCCGCCACGAACACGGTCGTCCGCGCCGACGCCGCCTTCGCGCTCGCCGACGCCGAGCGGCTGGCCGCTGCGAAGGATCGAGTCTGGCCGGAGACCCCGACCGTCGCCATATCCGTCCGCGACTGGCCGCACTTCGTGACGACCGACGCCGAGGAGGGCATGGCGCGGTACCGCGCGTCGGTCGCCGAGGCCGCGACCCGGCTCGTCCGCGAGCACGGCGCCCGCGTCCGCTTCCTCTCGACCTGTCAGGGCCGCCCGAAGTACCGCTACGACGACTCGGCGGTGGCGCTCGACATCGTGGCGCTCCTGCCCGACGACGTGCGGGCGAAGGTTGATGTGGACCGCGCCGCGCACCACCCGGCCGAGGTGCTCGACGCCTACGCCGAGGCAGACCTGGTGATCGCGACGCGCATGCACGCCGCCATCCTGGCGCTCGCCGCCGGGACGCCCGTGCTCGGCATCGCCTACGAGTTCAAGACGGCCGAGCTGCTCGGCGGGCTCGGCCTGCCGCACTGGGTCGAGGACATCGAGACGATCACGCCCGAGACGCTGAGCGCCCGCCTCGGCACTGTGGTGTCCGAACTGCCCGCCGCGCGGGCGGCGCTGTTCGACGGCGTCGAGCGGATGCGGGCCGACGCCATGGAGGCGGGCGTGCTGGTGGCCGAGGCCCTCGCCGACCGGATCGCCGCCGCCGGGGCCTGAGCGTGCTGCGCCGCCTCTTCAAGCAGAGCAGCATCTACGCCGTCGCCAGCGTCACCTCGAAGCTGACGGGCTTCATCCTGCTGGCCTACTACGGCGACCCGGACATCCTGCCGAAGGCCGACTTCGGCTACCTCGGTGCGCTCGACGCCGCCAAGATGTTCGTGCTGCTGGTGGCGGGCGTCGGGCTGCCGCTGGGCATCCTGCGGTTCGCGTCGTCGCCGCAGTTGACCGAGGCCGAGCGGGCGGCCGTCCCGGCGACGGCGCTGGGCGTGGCCCTCGTGGCGGGGGGGCTGACGATGGCCGCCGGGTGGGGGCTGGCGCCGCTCGCCTCGGAGGCGCTGTTCGGCACCGCCGCCCGTGCGGACGCCATCCGCTGGCTGGCCGTCTTCGTGGGCTTCAAGACGGTCTCCGACGTGTCGTATACGGTGCTCCGGCAGCGCGAAAAGGCCGGCGCGTTCGTGCTGATCGGCGTCGTCGAGTCGCTCCTGCTGGTGGCCGCCGTAGTGTTCTTCCTGATCCGCGGGGAGGGGCTGACGGGCGTGATGAAGGGCTACGCGGTGTCCGCGGCGACCATCGCCTTCGTGGTGACGCCGATGCTGTGGCTGCGGGTCGAGCGGCGGGTGGACGCGAGCCTGGTCGGGCGGATGCTGGCGTTTGGGCTGCCGCTGATCGCGTCCGGCTTCGCGTCGCGCTTCCTCAACATCGGCGACCGGTTCGTGCTGCTGGCGATGAAGGGGCCCGAGGCGGCGGCGGTCTACGAGTGGGCAGCGCGCTTCGGCGGCGTCGTGAACACGTTCCTGGTGCAGAGCTTCGTGCTGGCGTTCACGGTGCTGGGCATGAAGGCGCTCGACGAGAGCGGCTCGCCGGACCTCCACCGCCAGTCGTTTCGCCACTTCGCGGCGCTCGCCGGGTGGGTCACCCTCGGCCTCGGCCTGTTCGTGGCCGACGTCAGCCGCGTGCTCACCGACGACCCGGACTTCATCGGCACCGAGGCGGTCGTGCTGCTGATCGCGGGCGGGTTCGCGTTCTACGGGCTGTACTACGTCGTCGTGAACGTGCTCTACGTCGCCGGGCGGACGCGCGCTGTGGCGGTTTCAGTGGGTGGCGCGGCCCTCCTGAACCTGCTCCTGAACCTGCTCCTCATCCCGTCGATGGGCATCGCCGGTGCGGCCGTGGCGACGCTGGCCGCCTACGCCACACTCGCCATCGTGACCGCGCGGATGGGGCAGGCCTCGACGCCGGTCGCCTACCCGTGGATGGCGCTGGTCTGGGTGAGCGCGCTCGTCGGCGGACTGTTCCTGTTTGCCCAGCCGTCGGCCGACTGGGCCTTCGAGCCTCGCTTCGGGCTCCGCGTGGTGCTCGCGGCCCTCTACGTGCCGGGGCTGTTCGTCGTCGGGGTGTACCGGCGCGACGACCTGGCGCGAGCGGTCTCGCTGGTGCGCCGTCGGGAGCAGGCCGGGAGCACCCCCGAGGCGGACCCTCCGCCCGGCCCACCGGACGCGACGTGACGGCGGGGCGACCGTCGTAGATTGTCGGCCCGGCGCCTCGGAGCGCCGCCCCCCACATTCAACACAGAGATCCCATGCCCAACGGAGACATCGGCGCCGCGCTCGGAATGGTCGAGACGCGAGGCCTCGTCGGCGCCATCGAGGCGGCCGACGCCATGGTGAAGGCCGCCCGCGTCAACCTGATCGGAAAGGAGCAGATCGGCGGCGGCTTCGTCACCGTGATGGTCCGCGGCGACGTCGGCGCGGTCAAGGCCGCTACGGACGCCGGTGCTGCCGCCGCCGAGCGCGTCGGCGAGCTCGTGTCGGTGCACGTGATCCCGCGCCCGCACACGGAGGTCGAGGCGATCCTCCCGAGCGCGTAACCCGATGGCCGTCCCGACGCCTGCACCGGGAGGCGCCGTCCCCGAAGGGGAGGCGCTCGGCCTGCTGGAAACGCACGGGCTGGTGGCCGCCATCGAGGCGGTCGACGCCATGCTGAAGGCCGCCGATGTCCGCCTCCTCCGCCAGCAGCGGACGGTGCCGGCCATGATCACGCACGTGGTCACCGGCGAGACGGCGGCCGTGCAGGCGGCCGTCGACGCGGGCGCGGCGGCGGCGGCACGCGTCGGCAAGGTGGCGGGCGTGCTCGTGATCCCCCGCCCGGCCGACGGCCTGTTGTCGCTCTTCGGGTCCGCCCCGGCGAGCGCCCCCGGCTCGGGCGGGCAGCCGACCGAGACGGACGACGACTACGACGACCAGACGGTCCGGGACCTGCGCCAGCTCGCCCGTGACCGCGACGACGAGAGCTTCCAGGGCCGCGTCATCTCGAAGGCCACCAAGGACGAACTCGTCGCCTTCCTCCGGGAGAGCGACCGATGAGTGTATCGCCGCCCCGCGGCACCCTGACGGCGGTCCGCGACCGGCTTCGTGCGCTCCTCCCCTCCAGCGAGGTCGGGGACAACCTCGACGAGGCCCCCGGGCAGCGCGGGCTGGCGATGCTGCTCTCGCTGGTGGTCGCGCTCGTGATGTGGTTCAGCTTCAGCATGCGCGAGGAGTACCCCGTGACGATGCGGATGCCGGTCGAGATCGTGCAGACGCCGTCCGGCACGTCGCTCCGCGAGCGCCCGCCCCCCTCCGCCACCGTGACCCTCCGCGGCGACGGCTGGACGCTCCTCTCGCTGACCCGCCGGACGCCGGTCCTCCGCGTCGTCGCCGAGTCGGGGCGGGTGGACCTCGCGGCGGCGCTTCAGGAGATCGGCCTCCCGGCGGGCGTGGAGGTGCAGGCGGTCCAGCCGCAGATCATCGAACTGGCCCTCGACACGCAGACCAACCGGCGGCTGCCCATCCGCCTGCGCCAGCGGATCGAGACGCGCGTCGGGTACGACCTGCTCCGCGCGCCGCGCCTCTCGCCCGACTCGGTGACGGTCACCGGTGCCCAGTCGCTGCTCGGGACGCTCGACAGCTGGCCGACCGAGGTCCTGTTCGCCGAGGGCGTCGAGAGTGACATGATGCGCATCGTGGCGCTGTCCGACACGTTCAGCGGCCTGCTCTCGACCTCGGTGCGCGCGACGCGCGTCCGCGTGGACGTGGGGCAGTTCACCGAGGGCGGGCGCGACCTCGACGTGCAGATCGAGAACATGCCGCCGGGCATCCTGGGCGTCCGGTTCGACCCTCCCACCGTCCGTGCCGTGTTCTCGGCGCCGCTGGAGGGGGACACCTACGACCGGGCGACCGAGTCGGACGACTTCCGTGCCGTGGTGGACTTCTTCGACATCGCCCGCGACACGACGGCCACCGACGGACAGGTGCCGGTCTCGGCACGCGTCCCGGAGGACCTCGACATCCGCGACGTGACGCTCCAGCCGAGCCGCGTGGGCTACTTCATCCAGCGCGCCGCGCCCACGACGAACGCCGAGGACGAGGAGCCGTAGGCATCGAGAGGGGGGAGCGTCGGCGAGCGAGGATGAGGCTGTTCCTCCCGGAGGCTTCGGCGATCCTCCATCCGCGAGGGTCTATTCTCTCGCCCCCTTTTGGTCGGCCGGGCTGGCCTGCCGACGCCGCCGCAGTCTCATGCTCTTTCTCGCCCTCGCCGTCACCTGCAGCCTCGCGATCGCGGTCGTGTTCAAGATCGCGGAGCGCCGGGACCTCGACCGGACCGCGCTGCTGACGGTCAACTACCTCGCCGGGGCCGTGCTGGCGATCGCGCTGCAAGGCGTCGAGCCGACGGGCGCGTTGTCGCCGGGGCTCGTCGCGCTGGGTGTGGGCCAGGGCGTGCTGTTCATCGGTGGCTTCTGGCTGTTCTCCCGCGCGATCCGCGAGGCCGGCATGGGGCTCTCGGCAGGCGTGATGCGGCTCTCGGTCGTGGTGCCGTTCCTGGCCTCGTGGCTTGTCTGGGGGGAGGTCCCGACGGCGCTCCAGTTCGTCGGGCTGGCGCTGGCGGGCGCGGCGTTCTTCCTCGTCGCGCGCCCGGCCGCCGAGCCGCCCGGCAAGCTCGGCCCGCCCGCCTCGGACGCGCCGTCGGGCGACCCGCTCCACGCCGTCGCCGAGGCGCCCGCGCGGACGGTGGGCCTGCTGGGCCTGCTCTTCCTCGCAGGCGGGCTCGTGGACGTCAACATGAAGGTGTTCCGGGAGTCGTTCTCGGTCGCCGCGGGCGGAACGACCTCCATCGCCACGTTCCTGATCTTCGTCTTCGGCGTGGCCTTCCTCGTCGGCGCCGTCGCGGTGGCCTGGACGGGGGTGCGGACGGGCCGCTGGCCGAGCCGGGCCGCCTGGGCGTGGGGCGTCGGGCTGGGGATCGTCAACTACTACTCGGCCGAGTTCCTGCTGCGGGCGCTGGAGTCGCTCGACGGGACGGTCGCCTTCCCGGCCAATAGCGTCTCCATCGTGTTCGGCGCGGCGCTGATCGGGCGCCTCGTCTGGGGCGAGCGGCTGTCGCAGGGCAACTTGGTCGGCCTCGGGCTGGCCGCGGTCGCGCTGGTGCTGCTGGCGGGATAGGGGACGCCGACGCTGGGCTGCCCGGCCGAGACGTACCGACCCTGAACCCTGAAGCCTGCGCGTCGTACGCCGCCCATGTCTGACGCCCCCCGTCGCCGCCCGCTCGGCTTGCTCCTCGCCGTCGCCCTGATCGCGGCGTTCCTGGGCGCGGTCGCCGTGTGGACGCTGGGCCTCCCGGACGTGCTGACCGAGGACGAACTGCGCGGCATCGTGACGACCCAGATCCAGTCCGAGGCGGCCGAGGGCTTCGTGGTCACCGGTCGGCTCTCGTCGACGCTGTCCGGGTCGAGCGCGCGGCGCTGGCGGCTCCGCATCCTGAACCTGGAGACGGGCCGCGCCGAGGTCACCGTCCGCGTCCCGGCGACGATGACCTACGGCTTCTCGCTCGACGCCTTCGACGCCGACGCGATCCGCTTCCGCGAGGATGGCGTCGTGGAGGTCGTGCTGCCGCCGCTGTCGGTCTTCTCCGTCGAGCCCGAACTGGAGGACGCCGAGGTCGACATCGACCTGTCCGGTCAGGCCCGGCTGACGCCCTCGATCACCGAGCGGACGGTCGAGCAGACGCTCCACCGCGTCCGCCCGGCGCTCCGCGAGCAGGCCGAGCAGCACCTCCGCGACTCCGACCAGCCCGCCGTCAACTCGGCGCGTGCGCTCCGCCGCGTCCTCGCCGCGCCGCTGGAGGCCGCGGGCGTCGACCTGGACGCCGTCCGCTTCCGCTTCGTCGTCGCCCCGGGCGACACGCTCGACATCGCCCCCGAGGGCACCCGCCGTACCGTCCCCGCCGAATGACCTGGCCCTGGTCCCGCCCCGCCCGACAGGCACCCGCCTACGTCGACACCCCCGCCGGCCTCCTCTCCGCCGACGGCACCCACTACCGGACGACGGAGCCGCTGCTCCGCGAGTACGCCGGCCCGGTCGTCGAGGCGGTCGGGCTGGGGACGCTGCTCCAGCGCGCGGGCGTCTGGCTGCGCTCGCCGCAGACGATCACGACGCTGCTGCTGCCGATCCTGCTGTTCGCGCTCCCGTGGTGGGGCGCCGTGGCCGTCGCGCTGCTCGTCTACGCGCTGTGGAGCGCCGCCGCGCCCGGCCTCGTCGCCCCCGGCTTCATCGGGACGCTGAAGGTGCTGGAGCACCCGGTGGTGCAGGGCCTGCTGTACGTGGGCGTGCTGAGCGCGTTCGCGTCCTCAGGCAACCTCGCCGCCATGTGGACCGGCGTGGCGGGCTTCGTGGCCCTCCGCCTCGGGCTGGTCGCGGCCGTGCTCGGCCCCGTCATCCGCCCGATCCAGCAGACGCTCCACCCGCTCCCTCCGGCCGACCAGACGCTTCGCGCGCTGATCGTCCGCGAGGCGCTCCTGCGCGGGGTGTCGCTGCCGGGCATCGACGCCATCGAGGCGAAGGTGCGCGACTTCTGGAAGCGGGGGAAGACGTAGGCTGGGGTCACCCCCCGCGCAGCTTCGCGAGCATCTCCGGGTCCAGCAGGTCCGCCAGCGACGAGGACGCCGAGGCGGGCGCCTCGCCCTTGGAGCGGTTCCGGGTGTCGTCGCGCCGTCCGCCTCCCCGTGCGTCGTTCCGACCGCCCCCGCCTCGGGGCGCATCCCGACGGGGTCGGGGCTCTGGCGTGGCCGACGCTTCCGCCGAGGCGGGCGGCTCCGGCTTCGGAACCGTCTTGGTCGACAGGTCGACCTTCTCGCGCATCACGAGGCCGCCGCCGAAGTCCTGGATCGGCTGCTTGCGGGAGGTCGTCCCGGCGGGCTTGACGGACAGGTCGAGCGTGCGCCCGGCCTTGACCTCCGGGTCGGGCGTCACGGGCGGGCGCGGCGTCGGCTCGGGCGTCGGCACACCGGGGCCGGTGGAGAAGTCCAGGGTGCCACCGGCGCGCACGTCGGTGCGGGGCGGGGTCGTCGGGGAGTCGTCGGCCATCGGAGTGGAGGAGCGGCCCGGAAACTACGGGTGTGAGGCACGCCTGCTCGCGCTCCCCGACCGCCGGACGCGCACCTGCCACGCGGCGACGGCCTGCGCGATCACCAGCCCACCGAGGAGCGTCAGCGGACTGCCGAAGAAGATGCCGCCCATCAGTGCGCCGTAGCCGTGGGCGGCCGAGTCGCCGAGATCGGCTCCGGTGGCGACGAGCGCGATGCGGGCGACGGTCGCCACCACCGCCGCGAGGAACGACCCGGGCAGCGCTGCCCAGTGGCTGCGCGTGGTCCGGGCCACCAGCCGCCCGCCGAGGAATCCGATGAACAGCAGGATAGCCATCGGCACGACGAGCGCGGCGATGCGAAAGGGGACGACGAGCGCCGGAGTCGGGGCGCGTACCGAGACGGCCAGGATGTCGCCGGGGACGCCCCGGAAGCGGCCGGTCAGCGCGCCTGCTTCCTCACGGAGCGGCAGCGACGTGGCGACCTCCCAGTCCGGCGGCGCCAGGACGGCTACCTCCAGCACGTCGAACCCGGCCCAGAGGCGGGCGGGCGCTAGGCTGTAGGCGAGCTGCCAGATCCGGTTCGGGTGCTCGCCCGAGTCGTACGACCCGAGCAGGACCCGGTACGCCACGCGGATGCTGTGCTGGCCCGGCGGGATCGTCACCTCGAAGCGGAGGCCGGTGGGCGTGCCGAGGGTCTCGTCGGCCTCATAGGGCGCCGCGTCGCCGTCGAGCGCGGGCGTCTGGGTGGCGCTCCGCCAGGACGCGGGCACGGCCAGCGAGTCGACCATCCGGGCTGTCACGGGCTGCTCGTCGAGCCACACCTCGGGCTGGCCGATGTCGTCGCCGAGGGCGAGGAAGTCGAGCGGCAGCGTCCGCGCCTCGCCCCGGTTGACGATCCGGTACTCGGCCTCGACGATGCCGTAGCGCCGCGCCAGCCCCAGCGGGCGCAGGTCGAGGGTGAGCGCCTCGCGGGCGATGCGGAGCCCGTCGAGCGCGGCGGACGGCTCGCCCGCGGGCGTCCCCGGCTGGACCGGGTTCGCCATGTTGGCGGACGCCGCCGGGGCGAGCAGGAGGAGGAGCAGAAGAAGTCGCATGGCCCGAAGATCGCCCGAGTGCAGGACGTGCGGAAGGAGGGGCGTCCGGAGGTGAGGGCTCCGCGTGCTCCGCACTCACCCCTTCCGCCGCTTCGCCCGGGCCGTCGGCGTGGCGTCGAGCGGGTTCTCGGGCCAGTGGTGCTTCGGGTAGCGCCCGCGCAGGTCCTTCCGCACGTCGAAGTAGGCGTCGCGCCAGAACGAGGCGAGGTCGGCGGTGACCTGGACGGGCCGCTGGGCCGGGCTGAGCAGGTGCATCAGGACGGGCAGCGTGCCGCCGAGCACGCGCGGGGTGGTCTCCATCCCGAACACCTCCTGGAGGCGGACCGCCAGCACGGGCGCGTCGGGGTCGGCGTAGTCGAGGGGGCGGACCGAGCCGCTGGGAACGGTCACGTGGCTCGGCGCCAGCCGACCCAGCTCGCCTCGGGCGCCGGGCGGGCCGAGCTGGCCGAGCACCATGCCGAGGTCGAGGCGGGTGAGGTCGGAGAGGCGCGACATCCCAGCGAGGTACGGGCCGAGCCAGTCGGACAGGGTGTCGAGGAGCGCGGCGTCCGACACGTCGGGCCACGGGGCGCCGAGGTGGTGGTGGAGGAACGCCATGCGCTCGCGCAGGCGGCGCGTGTCCTTGGTCCACGGCAGCGCGTCGGCGCCCTTCTGCCGGATGCCCTCCACGAGCCCCGCGGTGACGAGGTGCGGCGCCGGCTGGCGGATGGGCGCCTCGGCCAGGACGACGGCGCCGAGCCGCCGCACCTGCGTCGCGGCCACGCGCCCGGCCCGTGCGTCCCAGGCGACGACCTCCTCCTCGACGATCTGGTCGGCGAACAGCGACGCGACCTCCTCGGCGTCGAGCGGCGCGGCGAGGAAGACGCGCGCCCCGCCGGTTCGGTCGTCCAGGTCGCCGACGGCGAGGAAGGGCGCATCGGCGAGCGACTGGTCGAGGTCGAGACGGGCCGCGCGGCCTTCGCGGAGGCGGTAGCGGACGCCCTCGGCGGTCTCGGCCACGCGCTGGGCGACGCGGTCGGGGTAGGCCAGCGCGAGGAGCGCCCCGGCGGCGTCGAGGTCGCCGGGGCGGTCGGTCCCGTCCCACGCCTGCCGCCAGCGCCGGGCCTCCTGCCGCGCCCGGTCCAGCGACCCCCGGTCCAGGCGGACGCCCCGGAACGTGGCGCCATGCCCGCCGCGGATCGCCTCGACGCGGAGCCGCAGGTCCACGTCCGGCACGCGGCCGCCGAAGCGGAACACGTCGCGCTCGGCGAGCAGGCCCACGAGGTCGGCTCCGAGCCCGGCGCGGCCGAGGTCGCGGGCGCGCAGCCCGAGGTGGGCGAGGCGGGGGTGCATGGGGAGGGCGGCCATCGCGCGCCCGTGCGGCGTCAGCGCGCCGTCGGGGTCGAGGGCGTCCAGTTCGGTGAGCAGCTCGCGGGCCGTGGCGAAGGCCGCCTCGGGCGGGGCGTCGAGCCAGTCGAGTTCATCGGGCGCAGCGCCCCAGGCGGCGAGCGTGAGGGCGAGCGGCGCGAGGTCGGCCTGGGTGATCTCGGCGGGTGCGAACGGCCGCAGGGCGGCCTGCTCGGCCTCGCCCCAGAGCCGGTAGCCGACGCCCGGCTCGGTGCGCCCGGCGCGCCCGAGTCGCTGGTCCGCCTCGGCGCGGCTCACGCGCACCGTCTCCAGCCGCGACATGCCGCTCCCGGCGTCGAACCGGGGCCGCCGCGCCAGACCAGAGTCCACCACCACGCGGACGCCCTCGATGGTGAGGCTCGTCTCGGCGATGCTGGTCGCCAGCACCACCTTGCGCGTGCCGGGCGGCGCGGGCTCGACGGCGGCGTCCTGGTCGCGCGCCGAGAGGTCGCCGTAGAGGGGCGCGATCCGCACGTCGCGGGGGACGGTCCCGTCCAGCCGCTCGGCGGTCCGCCGGATCTCACCCGCGCCCGGCAGGAAGGCGAGCACGCTGCCCGTCTCGTCGGCGAGGGCGCGGCGGACGGCGTCGGCCACGGCGTCCTCGATCCGCTGCGGACGGCCTCGCGCGTCGGTCCGCGGCGGGCCCAGGTAGCGCGGCTCGACGGGGAACGTGCGGCCTTCGCTGGTGACGACGGGCGCGTCGCCCAGGAGGGCGGCGAAGCGGGCGCCGTCGAGCGTCGCGCTCATCGCCAGCAGGTGGAGATCGGGACGCAGCAGAGCCCGAGCCTGGAGGCAGAGCGCCAGCCCGAGGTCGCTCTGGAGGCTCCGCTCGTGGACCTCGTCGAACACCACCACGCCGACCGCCCCGCCGTCCTCCAGCGCGGGGTCGCGGACGAGCCGCTGCGTCAGCACGCCCTCCGTCACCACCTCGATGCGCGTCCGCCGCGACACGCGTGTTTCGCCGCGCACCCGGAGCCCGACCGTCTCGCCGACGCGCTCGCCGAGCTGGCTCGCCAGCCGCCGTGCCGCCGCCCGGGCTGCGATGCGTCGCGGCTCCAGCATCACGATCCGCTGGTCGCCGAGTCCCTCGGCCCCGAGGAGGGCCAGGGGGACGCGCGTAGTCTTGCCCGCGCCGGTGGGCGCCTGGAGCACGGCTGCGCCCGCCTCGGCCAGCGCCGCACCGAGGCGGGGCAGGACGGCGTCGACGGGGAGCGGGGGGCCGGGAAGGCGGATGGCGCAGGGACCGAAACGAGTGGCGTGAGGAAGGTGTGCCTCCGGAAATGGTTCCAGCGCTCCCGGGCGCGGCGGCGTGCGAACGGGGACAAACGCTCGTCCCAGGAGTAGGAGGCGCCCCCACACTCCCCACATGTCCCCGTCCGTCCGTCTTCGCGTGCTCTGGGAGCGCTACGTCGCCCCGACGCGCGCCGAGCGGGACCCGCGGTTCCGGTCTGTGCTCGACAGCGCCTCGGTGCTGGGCCTGAAGGTAGGCGGCCTGTTCGGCATCGTGGCGCTGCTGGGCGTCGGCACGTCGGTGGCGGTGACCTCCATCCTGGAGGGGAACGGGATGCGGCAGGCGACGGGCCACATCGGGGAGGCCCTCTCCGAGAAGCTGTTCGTGTTCGCTGTGGCGGCCGTGTTCCTCGGCGTCGCGCGCTTCCGGCCTGGCGTGCGGCTGAGCCGCTGGCTGGTGGCCTCTTACGTGGTGCTCGGGGCGCTCGTTCTGACCTATACCGACATCCAGCGGTGGGACCTCGACTTCCTCGCCGCCTGGCTGTCGCTCCTGCTCGTGTTCACCGTCGGTACGGTGCCCTTTAAGCCGGTGCAGACGCTCATGCTGGGGGTGATCATCACGGTCGTCCACACCATCGCCGTCGAGTTCATCGGGGCGCAGGTCTCGATGCTCGACACCGGGGAGGCCGTCCGGCGGATGTCGTATCTGCTGCTGGTCACGTTCCTCTGCGCGGCCATGAGCGCCGCCCTCTACGCCGGGCGGCGGGGGCAGTACCAGGGCACGCTCCGCCTCGCCCGCCTCCGCGACCGTCTCCAACGCAGGCGGGAGGAGCTGGAGACGCGGACCGACCAACTCGAGGACCAGCGGTCAGAGCTCGCGGCCTCGCTCGCGCGGCTCGAAAAGGCCCAGACGCAACTCGTCCAGCAGGAGAAGATGGCCTCGCTCGGTCAACTCACCGCAGGCGTGGCCCACGAGCTGAAGAACCCGCTCAACTTCGTCAACAACTTCGCCCAGCTGATGGGCGAGCTCCTCGACGAGTTCGAGGAGGAGATCCGGGAGGACGAGGCGCGGTCGGTCGGGGAGGCGCTCGCCGAGTCTGCCGACCTGCTGGCCGACCTCCGCTCGAACGCGGCGAAGATCCGCGAGCACGGGCGCCGCGCCGACGGCATCATCCGCTCGATGCTGGCGCACAGCCGCGCCACGCCCGGGCCCAGCCGTCCCGCGCCGGTCAACAGCCTCCTCAAGGAGTACGTCGGGCTGGCCTACCACGGGATGCGCGCCGAGCACTCGGGCTTCAACGTGGACCTCCAGGTCACGCTGGACCCCGACGTGAAGGAGGTCCAGATGGTGCCCGAGGAGATGGGGCGCGTCTTCCTCAATCTGCTCGACAACGCCCTCCAGGCGCTCCGGGCACGCGCCGCGAGGGAGGCGGAGGGCTTCGCCCCGGTGCTCACCGTGACTTCGCGTCCCTGGGGCCGCGACGGCGTCCGCGTCGACATCGGCGACAACGGGACCGGCATCTCGGACGAGGCGCGGGAGCACGTCTTCGAGCCCTTCTTCACCACCAAGCCGACCGGCGAGGGCACCGGCCTCGGGCTCTCGCTCGCCTACGAGATCATCGTGCATGGCCACGGCGGCGAGCTGACCGTCGAGACGGAGGAGGGCGTCGGGACGACGTTCACGGTCAAGCTACCGGGCACCAACGCGGAGCCGATCACGAAGGCGCCGCCGCGCGAGACGACCGCAGCGGGGTAGCGGAGCGGGCGCCCGAGGTGGGCCGGGGGACACCGACGCAAACGCCTCGTTGCCGGGATGTTGCGCTTTTGGTGAGGCAGTCGGCACGGACGGCGGGCACCCGATCTTGGCCGCGCACCCTCCCCACCCCGATGCGCCTCGTCCGCCTGTTCACCGTGCTCGCCATCACCGCGTCCTGCGCGATGGCCCAGACCCAGACCGTCCTCTACCCGGGGATGTCCGGCGCCTCTCTCCGGAGCGCCATCCGCGCCGACTACACGCCCGCCTCGACGCCCGGCTACAACGCCGCCCGCGACCTGCTCTGGGCCTACGAGCAGAACGCCGACGGCGAACTCTGCGGCGTCTACACGCGCTTCTGCATCCAGCTGACGCCGGGCGCCGACCCGTCTTCGGATGCCTTCGCCAAGGGCATCAACGCCGAGCACAACTGGCCCCAGGCCTTCGGCGCGTCCGCCGAGCCCGCGCGCGGCGACATGAACAACCTCTTCCCGTCGCGCATCGAGGCCAACAGCGACCGCGCCAACTTCCCGTTCGCGGAGATCCCGGACGCCGACACCGACCGCTGGCTGATGGGCACCCAGACCCAGACGACGATCCCGACGAGCAGCCTCGGGGACTGGAGCGAACTCGACCAGCAGAACCCCACGCCGGGCTTCTCGGGCCGCTTCGAGCCTCGCCACGATCACAAGGGCAACGCGGCGCGGTCGGCGTTCTACTTCGCCACCATCTACGCCTCTCAGGTCTCCGCCGCAGGCGGCGATGCCTTCTTCGAGGCCCAGGCGGAGGACCTCCTGGCGTGGCACTACGGCGACCCGGTGGACGCTCGTGAGGACGCCCGCGGCCAGTGGATCGCGACCCAGCAGGGTACCATGAACCCGTTCCTGCTCGACTCGACGCTCGCCCGCCGTGCCTTCGAGCTGACCACGACGGAGCCCCCGCCGCCCCCGCCGCCGACCCCGGGCGCGTCCGTCTGGGTCAACGAGATCCATTACGACAACACGGGCACGGACGCGGGCGAGGGCATCGAGGTCGCCGGTCCCGCGGGCACGGCCCTCACCGGCTGGGCGCTCGTGCTGTACAACGGCAACGGCGGCGCGGTCTACGACACGTTCCCGCTCTCGGGTACGCTCGCCGACCAGCAGAACGGCTTCGGCACGGCCTGGACGGCCACGCTCGGCCTCCAGAACGGCGGCCCCGACGGCATCGCGCTCGTCGACCCGTCCGGCTCCGTCGTCCAGTTCCTCTCGTACGAGGGGACGTTCACGGCGGTCGGCGGCCCGGCAGATGGCCTCGTGTCGGTCGACATCGGGGTCCAGGAGTCGAGCACGACGCCGGTCGGGGAGAGCCTGCAACTCGTCGGCGAAGGGTCCGCTTCGGACGACTTCACGTGGGCAGGGCCGATGGCAGCGACCGAGGGCCAGCCCAACACGGGGCAGACGTTCGCGACGCCCCCGCCCACCGGCGTGTCCATCCTGATCGACGATCCGAAGGGCTTCCGCTTCCTCGGCACCCCGTCGGCCGGCCTGACCGTCGATGACCTCGCGGCGATGAACCTCGTCCGCGGCGTCCCCGGCTACTACGCCTCCGCCAACCCGCCCAACCTGGAGACGACCTACGACGCCACCACCGGCAAGTGGATTCCGTCCACCGGCACCGGCGAGGTCCTCGAACTCGGCCGCGCGTTCCGCTGGCGCTTCTACGACCACGCCAACGGCAACCCGACCATCAGCCAGTCGGTCCCGCTGCCGATGACGCTCTCGACGGATCTGCCCGCCAACACGGCCGACGTGACCGTGGACCTCGCCACGGACGGCAACCGGTTCACCTTCCTCGCCAACCCGTTCGGGACGGACCTCGACCTGAGCGGCATCGCGACGTGGCCCGGCGGCGACAACCTGCCGCCCGCCGCGCCGATCTGGACCTACGATCCGGTCGCGAAGTCTTTCGTGACGGCCCCGGCGACGATCCCGGCGTGGATGGGCTTCCGCGTCCGCGCCAAGCCGGACGGCCCCCGCTCGATCACGATCCCCGCCTCGGCGGCCGTCGCTGGGGCTCGGATGGCGGCTCGTGAGGAGGCCACCCCGCCGGGGCTGCGGTTCACGCTCGACGGCACCGATGCCGACGGCTCTCGCATCGCCGACCGCGGCTTTGCGATCGTGTTCTCCGACGACGCCCGCGCGGCGTTCGACGCCGACGAGGACGCCGAGAAGCTCCAGGTGCCCGCCGAGACCTACGCCCTCCTCGGCGCACGGGTGGGTGACACGTTCGTCGGCTACGACGCCCGTCCGTTCGCCGCCGCCGAGATCCCGCTCGCCGTCGAGGCGCGCGGCACGGCCTCTCGCTTCACCCTCTCCTGGGACGCCGAGACCCTCCCGGCCGGGCTCCCGGTCAGCCTCGTCGATCTCCAGACCGGCGCCGAGGTGGACGTGCGGACCCAGTCGAGCGTCTCGTTCGAGGCACGCACCGTGGCGGCGTTCGGCGACGTCATCCCCTCGGACGACCTCGCCGACCCGTCGAGTGCGACCGACCGGTTCGTGCTGCGGATCGGCACGAGCGTGGCGTCCGCGACGGAGGCTACCGTGACCCTGACGAGCATCGCGCCGAATCCGTCGACGGGCTCGGCGCGGGTGTCGTTTGCGCTGCCCGAGGCGGGCCCGGTGCGCCTGACGGTGATCGACGTGCGCGGCCGGTCGGTGGCGACGCTGGTGGACGGTCCGCTGGGTGCGGGCCGCCACGAGGCGACGCTGGACAGCGGCTCACTCGCCGCGGGCGTCTACATGGTCCGCCTCGAGGGCGGCGGCTCGGTGGTGACGCGCCAGGCCGTGGTGGTCCGTTAGCGAGCCGACACTCGGCAGGCTCTGGCAGCGGCCGTCTTCTTCGGAGGGCGGCCGCTGCGTCGTCTGGCGGTGGCGTGTTGTCCGACAGTCCGTCGAGCCGACGCTGCGGTGCGGGGCTGATAGGGTAGGAGGGCGGGAACGAAGTCGTGACGCTCGCGGATTCTGACGAGCGCGCCTGTCAGACGATGTCTGACATTGCTGGAGAGAGGAAGCGGAGCCAGCCCGCGGAGAGTCGGAAGGCCCCCACCACGCTGTTCGAATGCCTCTCCCTTCCACTGCCCTCACCCTGCTCGTCGCGGCCTCGCTCACTCGGGATGTCGTCACGGGAGCCGCCGCGGCGGCGATCGGCCTGCTGGCGGCCTGGATGGGCGCCCGGCCCTCACCGTCCCGCAGGCCCTGAACGCACGACGCCTCCGAGTCGCGGAGACTCGGAGGCGTCGATGAGGGTGCCCGGGACTGGACTCGAACCAGCACGGATTTTACTCCACACGCCCCTCAAGCGTGCGTGTCTACCAATTTCACCACCCGGGCAGGGTGCGCGCGAGGCGCCGATAAAGAACGTGACCGCAGGGTGACCCCGGTAGGGCTCGAACCTACGACCCGCTGGTTAAAAGCCAGCTGCTCTGCCAACTGAGCTACGGGGCCTGGCCAGACGGCGGGCGCCGCCATGCGCGGTGGGCAGGCGACCAAACTAGTCTGGGGGAGGAGGGCCCCGCAATGACTGCATGTGGAGCGCCCGCAAAGACGCCGTGTGCGTGTCACGTAGCGCCGACCCCGGGATGAGGACGGGCCGACATGCTGGGCGACCGACTGTAGTGGTCCAGGATCACATAACGACCTAGTTTCCACCCGCCATGCCGCCACCTGACGCCGTCTCCCGCCACGACACTCGCGTCGGCGAGGTCACGTCGTTGCTGCGCGAGGTCGCCGACGGGGACATGCCGGAGGAAATGCTCGTCGAGCGCCTCATGCCGGTGGTGTACGACGAGCTCCGCGACATCGCGCGCGCGCAGCGCCGCCGCTACGACGTGGACGGCTTCCAGACGACTGCCCTCGTCCACGAGGCGTACCTCCGGCTGGCGGGCCAGGCCATGGTGCCCGACCGCGCCTACGTGTTCGCCTCGGCGGCACGGGCGATGCGCAACGTGCTCGTGGACCACGCCCGGCGACGCCGGACCGCCAAGCGCGGTGGCGAGGACCAGCCGGTTGGCCTGACGACCGCGGGCACGATTCCAGATGGGGCCGTCGACCTCGACCGGCTCGCGGGCCGACTGCTCGACGTCGACGCGGCGCTGACGACGCTCGCAGGGCTCGACGAGCGGGCCGCTCGCGTGGTCGAGTGCCGCTACTTCGGAGGCCTCTCGTTTGAGGAAACGGCCGCGGCGCTCGGCGTCAGCATGGCCACGGCCAAGCGCGACTGGCGCCGGGCTCGGGCATGGCTCCACCGCGCCCTCTCCGACGACGATGCGGCCCCTGGGACGCCGGCCTCGCCCTCTGGACACGTTTCGCCTGTGGGTCGCGATGCCGCCTGACGCCCTCGACGACTCCGCCCGCTGGGCCCGCGTCAGCGACGTGTTCGATGTCGTGGCCGACCTTCCCATGGCCGAGCGTCCGGCCGCTCTCGACCGCCTCTGCCGCGACGCCGACGGTCACCCCGAGGCGGACCTCCGGGCGGAGGTCGAGAGCCTCCTCGCCGCCGATGCCGACGCCACCCTCTCGACGCGCTCGCTCCGGCCGGTCGAGTCCGTCGCTGCCGCGGCGCTGCTGACCGATGGCGTTGTGGTGGGCGAGCGGATCGGGCCGTGGCGCGTGCTCCGCGAGTTGGGGCGCGGGGGGATGGGCCGCGTCGACCTCGTGGAGCGCGCCGACGGGGTCTACGACCAACGCGCGGCGCTGAAGCGGCTCGGGCTGGCCGCCGCCGACCGCGTCCGCCAGTTCATCCGCGAGCGCCAGATCCTGGCACGCCTGGAGCACCCGGGCATCTCGCGGCTCCTCGACGGCGGCGTGACCGACGACGGGACGCCGTACCTCGTCATGGAGCACGTCGAGGGCGAGCCGATCACCACGGCCGCCGATGCGCGCGGCCTGTCGGTGTCGGAGCGCGTCCAGCTGTTCATCCAGGTCTGCGATGCGGTCGGCTACGCGCACCGGCACCTCGTCGTCCACCGCGACCTGAAGCCGTCCAACGTGTTCGTGAGCGAGGACGGCGGGGTCAAGCTTCTCGACTTCGGCATCGCCCGGCTGCTCGACGATGAAGCCGACGGCGGCGTGCGGACGGCGCTCCCGGCGCTCACGCCCGCCTACGCAGCGCCCGAGCAGGTCGCGGGCGGCGCCATCACGACGGCCACCGACGTGTACGCGCTCGGGGTGCTGCTGTACGAGTTGCTGTCCGGGCAGCGACCCTACGAGATCGAGCACCCGACGTTGAGCGGCATCGTGCAGGCGGTCGTGGAGACGCGGCATCGTCCGCCGTCGGCTGTGACGCGGGACGAGGCCCGGCAGCGCGCGCTCCGAGGCGATCTCGACACGGTCGTCATGAAGGCTCTCGACAAGGAACCCGAGCGGCGCTACGGCTCTGCCGACGACTTCGGCGCCGACCTCCGGCGTGTGCTGGAGGGGCGCCCCGTCGAGGCCCGCGCGCCGACGGCCGCATACCGGGCGCGGCGCTTCGTCGGGCGGCACCGGACCGGCGTCGTGCTGAGCGCGCTCGTCGTGCTGGCCGCCGGGGTGGGATTGGGGTCGACCCTGTGGCAGGCGCGGCAGGCGCGCATCGAGGCGGCCACGAGTTCGGCGACGGCGGCCTTTCTCGGCGACCTGTTCCGAGGCGCGGATCCCACGGCGGCTCCGACCGACACCCTCTCGGCACTGGACCTGCTGGACCGTGGCGCCCGCCGCCTCGACGGCGGCCTCGCCGACCAGCCCGCCGTCCGTGCGGATCTCTACGCGGTCATCGGGGACGCCTACCTCGGCCTCGGGCGGCCCGACTCGGCGGCGGCCTTCGCGCGCCGCGTGCTCGCGGTCACGGGGCCGAGCGGGGTGGCGCGGGACGCCGTCGCCGCGGTGCGGGCACGCGTGCTGCTGGCTCGGGCGACGTTCCCCACGGACCCCGAGGCCGCGGCGGCCGAGTTCGAGCAGGCCGTCGCGGCAGCGCGAGCCAGCGGCGACGATGCTGTGCTCCTGGACGCCCTCGAAGCGCAGGGCGACCTCGTCGGCTCTCAGGTGCTCTCGCCCGACGAGACCGTCGCCGTGTTCGAGGAGGCGATGGCGCTGTGCCGTCGGCTGGAGGGCGACGACAGCCCCCGCCTCGGACGCATCCTGGCGATGTTCGCGGGCAAGGCGGCGTCGGCCCACCAGCACGGTCGGATCGAGGGGCTCCTCCGCGACGCCCTCGCACGGCTCCCCGCCGACGAGGCGCCCTACGACCGCTCCGGCGTGCTCCTCGAACTGGCCAAGATGCTGCACGCGACCGGCCAGCCCGAGGAAGCCGTCGACCGCGCGGACGAGGCGCTGGCCATCCGCAGGCGCCTCCTCGCTCCGGGCGACCCGCGCATCGGGCACGCCCTCGGGACGCGGGCCAGCATCGGCGGCGGAGGGCCGATCCAGTCCGAGGCGGACGCGCGGGAGGCGCTCGCCATCGCCGAGCGGCACGCCGACGGGGCGGGCGAGATCGAGGCGTTGGACGGGCTCGGGGCCGCTCTCTCCAGCCAGGACCGGATGGACGAGGCCGTCGAGGTGTACCGTCGCCGGTTCGTTCGTGCCGGGGAGGTCTACGGCGCGGAAGGAACCCGCTACCCGGCTGCCTCGGGCACGTACGCGCGGTCCCTGTATCAGGCCGGGCGGTTCGCGGAGGCCTCGCGGGCCTGGGAGACGTCACTGGAACTGACCACGAGCGCCTTCGGCCCGGAGTCCGCCGTGGTCATGTCCAGTCTCCTCGAAGCGGGCTGGTCGGCCGAGGCCGCAGGCCAGGATGCGCGCGCGGCAGCGTACTACGAGAGGGCCTACACCGGGAGCCGGGCGTTGTCCGAGACGAGCCGGACGCGGGCGAGTGCCGCACTATGGCTCGGCAAGGCTCGCCTGGATTCCGGACGGAGTCCAGAAGCGGTGTCGCTGCTCCGAGAAGCCCTCGCCGTGCGCGAGGTGCTCGACCGGCCCACGGCCTCCGGGGAGACAGGGGACGGCATGCGGGCGCAGGCGCTGCTGGGGGAGGCCCTCATGGAGTCCGGGGAGGAAACCGAGGGGCGCCGTCTCGTCGAGCAGGCCCTTTCGGTCCTCGCCGACGTGTTCGGGCCCGACCACCCGGCCACACGGCGGGCACGGGCCGTGCTGCGACGCTAGAGTCGGATCTCTCGCTCTGGGCGCCGAGGCAAGCAGCAGGGAGTCTCGAAAGCAGCGACGGCCGCCCCCGGAAGAGACGGCCGCCGCAGAGGAACTCGAATCGGACCCCTAGCGGACGACGACAGCCTGACGGGTGACCACCGCACCGCCCGCTTCCAGACGGACCACGTAGACGCCCGCCGCCAGCGAGCCGCTGTCCAGCGTCGCCTCGTGACGACCCGCGCTCAGCGGGCCGTCCACCAGCGTCGCCACCGACCGGCCGCGCACGTCGTACACCGTCACGCGCGCCGGGCCCGCCTCCGGCAGCGCGAACGACACCCGCGCCGCGCCCGTCGACGGGTTCGGCGCGATCGCCGTCAGCTCGACCTCCGTGATCGCCGCCTCAGCCGAGGCCGAGGTGCCGATCCGCAGCACGAACCGGTCGGTCGCGTTCGCGCCGTCGGCGAAGTCGCTCGACGGGATCACGTCGGTGAACGCCTCCAGCGTCCGCGCGACGTCGAACGCGTAGCTCGATGCCATCCGGACGTCGATCTCGCGACCGGTCACGAGGTCCACCAGCACGACCGGCAGGCCGGCCGGCAGCGCGTCGGCGTCCCAGCGCAGCGTGAACCGCGAGCCGGTGCCGCGCGCCTCGATG
Organism: Rubrivirga sp. SAORIC476; assembly: GCF_002283555.1. Lineage (NCBI taxonomy): Bacteria > Pseudomonadati > Rhodothermota > Rhodothermia > Rhodothermales > Rubricoccaceae > Rubrivirga > Rubrivirga sp. SAORIC476. The sequence continues at coordinate 527,916 of NZ_MVOI01000006.1, forward strand.
GCGAGCGGGATCTCCGCGTTGGCGAACGGACGGGCGTCGTAGCCCAGGAACGCCTCACCGGCCCGGGCGCCGATCAGCGCGTAGGACTCGGCCGGCACCTGGAACTTCTCGACGTCCTCGTCGGCGTCGAACGCCGCGCGAGCCTCGTCCGAGAAGCCGATCGCGAAGCTGCGGTCGGCGATGCGGGAGGTCCCGTCGCCGTCGACGCCGTCGAGCGTGAACCGCAGGCCGGGGGCGGCCTCCGTCTCCCGCGCGGCCACGCGAGCGCCTCCTGTGAGCGCGGCCGAGGCCGGGATCGTCAGGTTGCGCGCGGCGCTGCCGGTGCCCTTCGAGCGGACGCGGAAGCCCGTCCAGGCCGGCACCGAGGTGGCGCCGGTGACGAAGGTCTTCGCGACCGGGTCGTAGGTCCAGACCTGCGGGCCGGTCGGCGGGATGTTCGAGCCGCCGGGCCAGGAGTAGATGCCGGTCAGGTCGAGGTCGGTGCCGAACGGGTTGGCCAGGTAGTTCATCCGGCTACCGCCGGTCTGAAGCTCCACCGTGACATCGGCGGTGTTGGCCGGGAGCTCCGTCGAGAGCGTCATCGGCAGCGGGACCGACTGGCTGATGGTCGGGTTGCCCGCGCTGTTGTTGTAGAAGTACCAGCGGAAGGCGATGCCGGGCTCCAGCACCTCGCCGGTACCCGTCGAGGCGGTCCAGTCCGCCGTGACCGCGTCGTAGCTCGTGTAGAGGTTCGCCGGGTTGGCGGCCGGGTAGTAGCCGGGGACGCCGCGGACGAGGTTCATCGCCGCGAGGTCGTCGACGGTCAGGCCGGCCGACGGGGTGCCGAGGTAGCGGAAACCGCGCGGCCCGTCGATCAGGATCGACACGCCCGCCTCCTCGCCGACCGTCAGCGTCACCGGGAGGGTCGCCACGCCGACCGTCGGGTCGTTGGTCGAGACCACGATCTCGGCCGTGTAGACGCCCTCCGGCAGCGCCGCCGCGTCAAAGTCGATCGAGAACGTCGCGTCCTCACCCGGCATCACCACGCCGCTGGTCGCGCCCGAGAGCGTCGCCCAGACGACCGGGCTGAAGAAGCGGACGGCTTTGTTGGAGGCGACGTAGGCCGCGTTGTTCACGACCGGGAGGCCGACCGAGCCAGCCGCGTCCTCGATGCCGACTGAGGCGCTCGAGAGCGACGACGCCGTCATCGTGCCATACTGGTACTCGATCGTACCGTCGGGCGCGAGGATCACCTGGAAGGTCAGCGACGAGCCGGTGTCGGAGTAGCGCGGCACACCCGTGTACTGGACCGCGAAGCGGCCGTCGGTGAGCGTCCCGTAGTGCACCGAGCCGCCCGCGCTCTGATCGAGGTCGTCCCAGAAGGGCGCGATCAGGTCGTTGGGCGTGCCCGAGGCCGGGATGGCCTGGTTGGTGAACGAGTTGGCCGCGAACGTCGAGAACGTCAGGAAGCCGTTCGAGAAGATGCGGACGCTGGTCTTCGCGTCGCCGTAGAACGGGAACGAGAACGGCAGCGTGACCTCGTCGTAGCCCTCGTCGCCACCGGGGAAGGAACCGGTGGTGGTCCAGGAGACCGGGGTGCCGGTGCCGGAGATGTCCTCGTAGCCGACGGTCGGGCCGCTGGTCTCGTCGGAGTCGATCCAGGCGTAGCCGAACGCGTCCGGGCCGCCCGAGCCGAGGCTGCCCACGCCCTGGTCGCCGTCGTCGCGGCGCGAGGGCGCGTCGGCGGTGAGAGCCGGGTCGTCGCCGGAGGGGCGGCCCTGCGTGAGGGCGTCCGCCTCGGGCGCCGCGTCGGCGAAGACGAGCGGGGCCGGCTGCGCCGCGTCGGGGCGGGCGAAGGGCTGCGAGAGGTTCTGCAGTTCGGCCGAGTAGAGCAGGTCGCCTCCACCCGCCCCGTTGGCCACCGTCACCGAGGCTGCCCCGGTGCCGCCGGGCGCGACGGTTTCGTCGATGCTGCCCGGCGTGATCGACGCCACCGGCGGGTCCTGCGGCGGCTGCGGCGCCAGCACGAAGAGACCGTTGCTGATGTCGCTGGCGATCACGATGCCGCTCTCGAAGTACGGGTAGTTGCTCCACTGGCCGCTGGTCCCGACGGCGTTGCTCGACGGGAACGTGTCGAAGAAGGCCACCTGGGACAGGGTGCCGCTGGCGATGGTGGTGGCGTCGAGGATCTGGAGGCCCGCGCGGTAGTTGCTCTGGAAGATCCGGTCGCCCTTGATGTAGAGGTTGTGATCGGACGCGTTGGTCGTCCCCGCGTGGAAGAAGCTGAAGTCGGGCGCGTCGAGGTCCGCCATGTCCATCACGATGGTGCGCGTCGCGAACCCGTTGTTGATCTCATCGATCTCGTCGTTGACCACGAACCAGCGCTGGTCCTCCGTGAACCAGCCCTGGTGGGTGTAGCTCGGGTTCGGGTAGAACGTCCGCGAGAGCTGCACCGGCGCGGCGCGGTTCGAGACGTCGACGACGGTGACCGTGTCCTCGTTGGAGGCGACACAGATCGGCGTGCCCGTGTGGTCGGTGTCCGGACCGTTGTAGATCAGGCACTGCGCGTCGTGCGTGTAGCCGTCCGCGCTGAAGCAGCCCGCGTTGACGGGCATCCGCGGGTTGGTCACGTCCACGAAGTGGAGGCCGCCCGAGCACGAGCTCGCGCCGACGCCGATGGCGAGGTTCTCCTCCTCCAGCACGACCACGTTGTGCGCGCTGCCGAAGCCGGTGTACACCGCGTCGGCGGTGAAGGTGGCCGGCGGGCTGGAGACGGTGCGGAGGCGCGTCAGGTCGAAGATCTGCATGCCGTGGCTGCCCGCCTCGGAGACGATGTAGGCGAAGTCACCGATCGTCTTGATGTCGCGCCAACTGGACGACGACGTGTTGGTGGGCAGCTTGCCCAGAAAGATGGGGTTGGCCGGGTCGGTGATGTCCACGAAGGCCGTCCCGTTGGTCGTGCCCATGAGCGCGTACTCGTTGCCCGTCACGGGGTCGGTCCAACCCCAGATGTCGTTGCCCGCCGACGGCGCCGACGAGCCGGTCGTGGCGAACGTGCTCAGCGGCAAATGCGACATCAGGTCGACGGCGTCGCAGGGATAGCCTCCGGCGTCGCCACCGACACAGGGCGTCTGTGCGGAGGCGGGCATCGCGACGAGTGCGAACGCGAGGACGGTGAGGGCGGACAGCAAGCGCATAGCGAACAGGGAGAAGCGGGGGGCTCGGGCGGACAAGATGCATGCGAGGCCCTTCTCATGCATCACGCAATGCGGCGAGATCGAATATGTGAAGACGATGTGCCGGAGCGACAGGGCGAGAGAAGAGACGTATCGGCGTGTTCGGGGCACCTCTGAAGGTGTTCGGGGGCGTCGCGAGGATTCGGTGAGGACTCAACTAGCGCGCGGTCCCCTCCGATACCTTGGGGTACGCGACCTCCCCCGGACCCCCCGCTGCAATGAACATCGCCGTCGTCGGAACTGGATATGTCGGCCTGGTCTCAGGCGTCTGCTTCGCCGAGATGGGCAACGACGTCACCTGCGTCGACATCGACGCCGCCAAGGTGGAGAGCCTCCGCGAGGGGCGCCTGACCATCTACGAGCCCGGCCTGGAGGTCTACTTCGACCGCGGGCGCCGCGAGGGGCGCCTCGTGTTCACGACCGACCTCGCCGAGGCCGTCCAGCCCGCCGACGTGGTCTTCCTCGCGCTCCCGACCCCCCCCGGCGAGGGCGGCGCGGCCGACCTCAAGTACGTCCTCGGCGTCGCCGACGACCTCGGCCGCCTCCTCGCCGAGGCGAAGGCGGACGGGGCCGCCGCCGGCTGGGGCTACAAGGTGGTGGTGGACAAGAGCACCGTGCCCGTGGGCACGGCCGCCCGCGTCACGGCCGCCATCGCCCAGCACGGCGTGGTCGAGGGCGAGGACTTCGACGTGGTCTCGAACCCGGAATTCCTGCGCGAGGGCGTCGCCGTGGAGGACTTCATGAAGCCCGAGCGCGTCGTCGTGGGCACGTCGTCCGAGAAGGCCGGCGACCTGATGCGACGCCTCTACGAGCCCTTCGTCCGCTCCGGCAACCCGATCCTGGTCATGGACGAGGCGTCCGCCGAGATGACGAAGTACGCGGCCAACGCGATGCTGGCGACCAAGATCACGTTCATGAACGAGATCGCGAACCTGTGCGACCTGGTCGGCGCCGACGTCGACAAGGTGCGGCGCGGTATCGGGACGGATTCCCGCATTGGGCCCAAGTTCCTCTACGCCGGCATCGGCTTCGGTGGCTCGTGCTTCCCCAAGGACGTGCAGGCGCTCCACCGGACGGCGCGCGCGGAGGGCTACGACTTCAAGATCCTGAGCGCGGTCCTGGACGTGAACGACGAGCAGCGCAAGATGCTCGCCCAGCAGGTCGTAGCCGCTCTCGGCACGGGCGGCGACCTCCCGCTGGCCGGCAAGACGCTCGCGCTGTGGGGCCTCGCCTTCAAGCCGCACACCGACGACGTCCGCGAGGCGCCCGCCCACGTGCTGATCCGCGAGCTGACCCGCCTCGGCGCCGACGTGGTCGCCTTCGATCCGGAGGCCGTCGAGACGACGAAGGCGACCTTCGAGCGCGAGCCGCTCGCCGGGCCGGGCGCGCTGCGCTACGCCGCGCGCAGCTATGAGGCCGTCGAGGGCGCCCACGCGCTCATCATCGCGACCGAGTGGCCCGAGTTCCGGCGTCCGCACCTCGACCGCGTCGCCGAGGGGCTGGCGGAGGGCCCGAACGGCTTCCCGCTCGTCTTCGACGGCCGCAACGTGTTCGACCCGGAGCGCATGGCCGAGCAGGGCTTCGAGTACCACTCCGTCGGCCGCCCGCACGTGGCGCCTGTGGCGAGTGCGGAATAGCCCGCAGCGCTCTCCCTCGTCGACCGTCTGCTACGGGCCCCCGGCCTCATCCCTCTGCCTTCCATGCCTCGCACACTGATCACCGGCGGCGCCGGCTTTCTCGGCTCCCACCTCTGCGACCGGTTCATCGCCGAGGGCCACGAGGTCGTCTGCATGGACAACCTGATCACGGGCAACCCGGACAACATCGCCCACCTGATCGGGCACGAGCGCTTCTCGTTCGTCCACCACGACGTGTCGACGTTCATCTACGTCGCCGGCGACCTGGACAACGTGCTCCACTTCGCGAGCCCCGCGAGCCCGATCGACTACCTGCGCCTGCCCATCCAGACGCTCAAGGTGGGGAGCCTCGGCACGCACAACGCGCTCGGGCTGGCCAAGGCGAAGGGCGCCCGCTTCCTGATCGCGTCGACGAGCGAGGTCTACGGCGACCCGCAGATCCACCCGCAGCCGGAGAGCTACTGGGGCCACGTCAACCCGGTCGGCAGCCGCGGCGTGTACGACGAGGCCAAGCGCTTCGCCGAGGCGATGACGATGGCGTACCACCGCTACCACGGCGTCGACACGCGCATCCTGCGCATCTTCAACACCTACGGCGAGCGGATGCGGCTCGATGACGGCCGCGCGCTGCCCGCGTTCATGGGCCAGGCCCTGCGCGGCGAGCCGATCACGGTGTTCGGCGACGGCTCGCAGACGCGGAGCTTCCAGTACGTCGACGACCTCGTGGAGGGCATCTGGCGGCTCCTGCACTCGGGCGAGACCGACCCGGTCAACATCGGCAACCCGGACGAGGTGACGATCAAGGAGTTCGCCGAGGAGGTGGTCGCGCTGACCGGCTCGTCGTCGACGATCACGTTCGTGGACCTGCCGGACGACGACCCGAAGGTGCGCCAGCCGGACATCACGCGCGCCCGGGAGATCCTGGACTGGGCGCCGCAGGTGGACCGCGCCGAGGGGCTCCGCCGGACGCTCGACTACTTCCGCTCCCGCGTCGCGGCGGCCGACGCCTGAGCGACTCGGATGGCGGGGCCAGCCGCCAGCGGAGCCTCCGCCTCGCCGTCCCGGACGCATCGGGGAGAGCTCCGCGCAGGAGATCAAGCTCTGGCCTGAACGCGGAGTTCGCGAGCGGGGGAGAGCGTCCGCGCGATCTTGGGGCGTCCATCCCCTTGTTTTGTGTCCGATCTCCTCGCCCTCGCCCTCGACGCCGCCCGCGCCGGTGGTGACGCCATCCTCGGCTACTACGGTCGCCCGATCACCGTCGACGCCAAGGCCGACGACTCGCCGCTGACGCAGGCCGACCTCGCCGCGCACCGCACCATCGTCTCTGCGCTCGCCTCGTCCGGCATCCCGGTCCTGTCCGAGGAGTCGCCCGCGGACGAGGTCGCGGCGCGCAAGACGTGGACCCGCTTCTGGTGCGTCGATCCGCTGGACGGCACCAAGGAGTTCATCAAGGGCGCCCCGAAGGCGGAGGGCGACCCGCCGCCCGCCAACTCCGGCGACTTCACGGTCAACATCGCCCTCATCGAGGACGGAGCGCCGGTGCTCGGCGTGGTCCACGTGCCCGTCCACGGCGTGACCTACTTCGCCGCCTCGGGCGAGGCATGGAAGCAGTCGGGTGACGATGCGCCGGTCCGCATCTCCACCCGCCCTGCCCCGGCAGACGCGCTGACGGTCGTCGCCAGCAAGGACCACGCGGGGCCTGAGGTGGCCGCCATCATCGAGCGCGTCGAGGCTGAGGGGCGCTCGGTCGAGTCCGCCTCGATGGGCTCGTCGCTCAAGTTCTGCCTCGTCGCCGAGGGCGCCGCCGACCTCTACCCGCGCACGGTCCCGACGTTCGAGTGGGACACGGCCGCGGCCCAGGCCGTCGTGGAGGCCGCGGGCGGCGGCGTCTCCACGCGTGACGTCGACCGGCTGACGTACAACAAGGACGACCTCCGCAACCCGTCGGTCTTCGCCTGGGGCGACCCGGCCCTCGGCTGGCGGACGTGGCTGGCCACGTGATGCAGGGACAGGGTTCTCGGTACGGGGTACGTGGGGGGTGTGTGATCGAACCGCCCGTTCGTGCTTCGGGCTACCCGTACCTCGTCCCTCGCACCCTGTATCGCCCATGACCTGGGAGGCCTGGTACACGCTCGGCGCGCTCGCGCTGATGGTCGGCGCGCTCGTCAAGGGCGTGGCGCGGACCGACATGGTGCTGCTCGGTACGCTGGGGCTGCTGCTGGTAGCCGGGGTGGTCGAGCCGGAGGCCGCGTTCGCGGGGTTCTCGAACCCGGCCGTGGTCGCCATCGGCTCGCTGTTCGTGCTCGCCGCGGGTGTGGACCGGACCGGCGCGCTGGGCTTCCTCGATGGGCTGCTGCGCCCGCGTTCGCGGAAGCCCGGCCCGGCCATCTTCCGCCTGTTCCTGCCGACGGCGTTCCTCTCGGGCGTGCTCAACAACACCCCCATCGTGGCGATGCTGATCCCGCGCGTCCAGGCGTGGGAGCGCGACGGACCGCCCGCCTCGAAGCTGCTCATCCCGCTCTCGACGGCTGCCATCGTCGGCGGGTGGCTGACGCTGATCGGGACGAGCACGAACGTCGTGGTCCACGGGCTGCTGCTGGCGGAGGGACTGGAGGGCTTCGGCTTCTTCACGCTGACGTGGGTGGGCGTCCCGGCGGTGATTCTCGTGGCGCTCTACTACGGGGTCGTGGGGCACCGGCTGCTGCCGCAGCGCGAGGGGCTCTCGACGCCGTCGGCCCAGCGGGGCTACCACTTCGAACTGCGGGTGGCGGCCTCGGCGCCGTTCGCGGGGCAGTCGGTGGAGGCGGCGGGCTTCCGGACGCTCGGGGACGCCTACCTCGCGCGCATCCGCCGCGACGGCGAGGCGCGCGACGCGGCGCCCGAGGCGGTCCTGCTGCCCGGCGACGTGCTGTCGTTCGTCGGCGGCTCGGAGGCCTTCGACGACCTGCTCGGGCGGACCGGGCTGGAGCGGACCGCACCGGCGGTCGAGGAGGAGGGCGAGCCGGACCTGTTGCTCTACGAGGTCGTGGTGGCGGCGGGGTCGCGGCTGGAGGGCAAGACGCTGCGGGAGATCGGCTTCCGCGAACGGTACGGGGGCGTCGTGCTGGCGCTGCGGCGCCGCGCCGAGGACATGGAGGGCGGCCTCGGGCGGGTCCCGCTCCGCGCAGGCGACCTGCTGCTGGTGGAGGGCCGCCGCTCCCTGGCCGACCGCCTCGCGTCGCTCTCCGATGACTTCGCGCTCGTGTCGCCGGTCGGCCACCTGCGGCCGGTCACGAAGCGGGCGCCGGTGGCGTTGGCCCTGCTGGCGGGCGCCATCGGGCTGTCGGCGTTCGAGGTGATGCCGCTCGCCACCGCCACGTTCGCGGCGGCGCTCGGGATGGTCGTATCCGGCTGCCTGCGCGGCAACGCGTTGCGCCGCGCGGTGGACCTGCCGGTGCTGATCGTGATCGGCGCGGCCCTCGGCATCGGCAAGGCCGTCGAGACGACCGGGCTGGCGGCCGTCGCGGCGACGGGCATCGAGGCGGTGGCGGTGTTCGGGCCGGTCGTGACGCTGCTGGTGGTGTACGGGATCGCCAACGGGCTCGCCGAGCTGATCACCAACAAGGCGTCGGCGGTGCTGATGCTGCCCGTCGCGCTCGCCGTCGCCGCGGACCTGGGCGTCGACTGGGTGCCGTTCGCGGTCGCCGTGACGGTGGGCAGCGCGGCGAGCTTCCTGACGCCGATCGGCTACCAGACCAACCTGATGGTGCTGGCGCCTGGCGGCTACCGATACACCGACTTCACGCGCGCCGGCCTGCCGGTGAGCCTGATCGTGTGCGTGGTGACCATCACGATGTGCGTGCTGGTGTGGCTGTAGGGCGCTCCGCCTCGGCACCGAGGCGGACCTCCTCGCCGCGCGCTACCGGTCCCGGACGAACACGGTCCGCCGCCCGCGCGGGTCGATGAGGTGGAGACGCCAGCCGAACATCTCCACCTCGGCGGCGCCGTCGAGGCCGGTCAGTTCGAGCCGTGAGCCGACGAGGCGGCCGGAGAACGCCGACGGGGCGCCGCGGCCCTCGCGGCGGTCGGTGCCCCGCAGGATCACGTGGCCGGTCGGGTTGACGACGAGCGTCACTGTGAGCGCGCCGCGCTGGAGGTCGGCCGTGGCGGCGGGGTCGCGCGCCACCTCGATGGCCTGCCAGCGCCCGACCACCGACTGGCCGTCGATGCGGACGTCGCGGGCGGGCAGCACGGCGCTGACGGTGGACTGCGCCGCGACGGGGAGGGCGGCGAGGAGCAGGAGTAGGGCGAGAAATCGGGGCATGGGCATCGTCCTCTGCGGAAGCCGAGCCCTCTCGGAGGCGAGGGGGCTCATGCGGTGGGTAGGGTACGGCGCTGCGACACGGCGGGCACCTGTACCTACCGGTCGCGAGCGAGCAGGCCGCCGGGACGGACGAAGGCTTCGACGGCGGCCCGCGGCACGGCGATGTGGAACGACCCGGCGGCGAACGACGAGACCTGGCCTGCGGGGACGTGGACCGTCAGCGAGTCGGGGCTCAGAGTGAGGTCCACACGGCCCTCCCGGATGTTGTCGAGCCCGTCTGTGGCGAAGACGTCGGTGGGCCGGATCCGGCTGCGGATGCCACGCCCGACGTGGGCCGCCAGCGTGTCGGCCCAGGGCATTCCCGCGTCGAACAGGTCGGCCGGGGCGACGGGAGCTCCGGTGACGAGGTCGACCGTGATCGGCACGAAGTAGGTCGCGCCGTGCGCGCCGCCCGTATAGACGTAGACCTCGACGAGGGTGCTGAACACGTCGTCGGAGAGCCACACCCGGTCGGTGCGGCCGTCGGCTTCGACGGGGTAGTCAGGCGGGTCTGCGCCAGGCGGCGGCGCCTCGGGGCGGAGGTCGTCGGCGAAGGCGGCGACGGTGTCGCGGACGGCCGCGTTGGCAGCCCGGAGCGCGACGGGCAACGGCTCACCGTCCGTGGCCCGGATCTGCGGGTACCCGATGGCGACGCGGTACGTCCGCGCGGGCTCGTCGCGCAGGAGCGAGTCGGTCTCGACGACGCGGCCGGGTGGCAGCGGAAGGGGTGGCGGAGCGTCTGGGGTCGCCGGGTCGGGACCACACGCGGCGAGCACAAGCAGGAGGGGGAGCAGGCGCATCTGTGAACAGCGGACGAGGCGTCGGGGGCGGGCGTACGCGCGGGGTAGCTTGGCGGTCCGCATTCAGACGCATCATGGAGGACGCCCTCGCCGCCGCCGTCCGCACCGCCCTCGCCGGGCTGCCGGACCTCCCCGCCGACTTCGACCCTGAGGCGGTCGCGGTCGAGTTCCAGACGCCCAACGACCCGACGCACGGGGACCTCGCCACGAACGTGGCGATGCAGCTCGCGCGCCCGCTGCGCCGGAACCCGCGCGCCATCGCCGACGCCATCGCGGCGGGCATCGTGGTGGACCCCGCGCAGGTCGAGGCCGTCGAGGTCGCCGGGCCGGGCTTCCTCAACATCCGCTTCGCCAGCGCCCACCTCACCGCCGGGCTGGCCGACGTGCTCGCCCAGGGCGACGCCTACGGCCGGACGACCGATCACGCGGGCGAGACTGCCATCGTCGAGTACGTCTCCGCCAACCCGACCGGCCCGCTGACGGTCGGCCACGGGCGCAACGCGGTCCTCGGCGACACCATCGCGACGCTGCTCGCGTGGACCGGCTACGACGTCACGCGGGAGTACTACTTCAACGACGCCGGGCGCCAGATGCGGGTCCTCGGTCAGAGCGTCCGCGCGCGCTACGAGGCCATCGTCCGTCCCGACACGCCGACGAAGGCGCTGGAGGACGGGCTCGTGGTGCCGGAGAGCTTCCCCGAGGACGGCTACCGCGGCGAGTACATCACCGAGGTGGCCCAGGGCCTCGCGGACGCCCACGGCGACGCGCTCCTCGACGCGCCCGACGAGGGGCCGTTCACCGACGCCGCCCGTGACGCCGTCTTCGACGAGATCATGGCGACGCTCGGCCGGCTGGGCGTCGAGATGACGTCCACCTTCAACGAGCGGAGCCTCTACGAGGGCGACCCCGGACCGGTCTGGGACGCCGTCGACAAGCTCCGCGCGCAGGGGCTCGTCTACGACGAGGACGACGCCGTCTGGTTCAAGACGAGCGCCCTCGGCAAGACCGTCACCACGAAGGAGGGCGGGGAGGAGGGCAAGGACGTGGTCCTCGTCAAGGCCTCCGGCGAGCCCACGTACCGGCTCCCCGACATCGCCTACCACCTCGACAAGGTCACCCGCGCCGACCTCGTGCTGGACGTGTTCGGCGCCGACCACATCGCGACCTACCCGGACGTGCTGCGCGGCGTACGCGCCCTCGCCGGGGACGCTGCAGCGGAGAAGATCGACGTGGTCGTGTACCAGTTCGTGACGCTCGTCCGCGGCGGGCAGCCGGTCAAGATGAGCACTCGGAAGGCGACCTACGAGACGCTGGACGACCTGATGGACGAGGTCGGCGAGGCCGTGACGCGCTTCTTCTTCCTGATGCGCGCGCCCGGCACGCACCTCGAGTTCGACCTCGACCTCGCCAAGGAGGCCTCCGAGAAGAACCCCGTGTTCTACCTCCAGTACGCCCACGCGCGGATCGCGTCCATCGGCCGGAAGGCCGCCGAGACCGGGCTCGACGCGTCCGCCGAGGCCGACCTGTCGCTTCTGTCGCACGCGAGCGAGGAGGCGCTCGTCAAGACCCTGCTGCAGTTCCCCGACGAGGTTCGCACGGCCGCCGAGGCGCGGGCGCCCCACAAGCTGGCGACGTTCCTCCGCGACGTGGCGACGGCCTTCAATGCCTTCTACCGCGACTGCCACATCGTCGGCGAGGAGACGGCCCTGGCCACGGCCCGCCTCCAACTGGCGACGGCCACCCAGGCGGTTCTCAAGAACGGGCTCACCATCCTGGGCATCGACGCCCCGGAGTCGATGTAGGGACGCCATCGGTCGGTGCGAGCGTAACCCTCCGGGGCCCTCATCCGTAGGGCGCACATCAGCCAACCGACACACGCCATGCCCCGCACCACGCACTCCACCGGCCCCTACGACTCCGACTTCGACGACCCGCTCTTCGACGTGAACCTGGAGGGCTACGAGCCCGACGACAAGGAGCGGACGATGGGCATGCTCGGCCACCTCGCGGGCTACGCCGGCCTGACCGGCATCCCGTTCGGCAACATCGTCGGGCCCTTCCTGGTCTACATCCTGAAGCGCGACGAGTCCGCCTTCATCGAGGACCAGGCGCGCGAGGCGCTCAACTTCCAGATCACGATGACGCTGGCGGGCATCGTGTCGGCCATCCTGGTTCTGGTCGCCATCGGCATCCCGATGCTGCTGATCGTAGGCATCTGGTGGGTCGTCGGCACCGCCATCGGGGCGACCAAGGCCAACGCCGGCGAGTGGTACCGCTACCCGGGGGCGATTCGCTTCGTCAAGTAGGCCAGTCTGCCGGATCTGACGACGCGGTCGGCGGGTAGGGGAGAGCCCCTGCCTCCGACCGCGTGCTCGTTTCCGATCTCCCCACCCCGGCCCTCCTCGTCGACCGCGCCCGGCTCCACGCCAACCTGGACGCCATGCAGGCGCGGGCCGACGCCCAGGGCGTCGCGCTGCGGCCCCACGTCAAGACCCACAAGTCGCCCGCGATCGCGCGGCTGCAGGTCGAGCGCGGGGCGCGCGGCCTGACCGTCGCCACGGTCGACGAGGCCGAGGCGTTCGCCGAGGCGGGCTTCGACGACCTCCGCCTCGCATCGCCGGTTGTCGGGCCGACCAAGCTGGAGCGGCTGGCCGCGCTGGCGGCGTCGGGCACGCGCATCTCGTTCTCGGTCGACTCGCTGGAGGGCGTCCGCCGGGCCGACCGCGCGTTCGCCGAGGCCGGCCAGACGGCGGAGGTGCTGATCGAGATCGACCCCGGCTACGGTCGGTGCGGCATCGACTGGGACGACCGCGACGCGCTCGCCGAACTGGCGTCCTTCGTGGAGCAGGCCGGCGCCCTCCGGCTGGTCGGCCTGCTGTCGCACGGCGGGCAGGCCTACGCCCCGGCGACGGCGGACGAAGCGGTCGAGGACCTGCGGCGCGCGGCAATCGACGCCGAGCGCGACCGGGTGCTGGACGCCGCCGCATTCCTGGTCGCCGAGGGCGCCCTGGACCCCGCTGCTGCCGAGCTGTCCATCGGCTCGACACCTGGCGTGACCGTCTTTACCAACGCCGAGCGGGACGGGCTGACGATCACCGAAGTCCGCCCCGGCACGTACGTCTTCTTCGACGCGATGCAGGTCGCCCTGGGCTCGGCGCGGGTGCAGGACTGCGCGCTGGTGTGCGTCGCCACGGTCCTGTCGAAAACGCGGTTCGACGACGGCACCGAGCGCGACATCACGGACGCCGGGAAGAAGATCCTCACGGCCGACACGTGGCCCGGGCACACGGCCTTCGGCGAGGTGCTGTACAGCCCGCGCACGATGATCGCACACCCGCACGCACGCGTCACCGCCCTCAGCGAGGAGCACGGCTGGGTGGACACGCCCGGTGGCAGCATCTGGGACATCGGCGACCCGGTCTTCCTCGTCCCGAATCACGCCTGCGTGGCGGTCGCCACGCGGAGCCGCCTGTCGCTGGTAGACGGCGACGAGGTGATCGAGACGCTCGACGTGGTGGCGCGGTAGCGCGTCGTCCCGAGATCGGACGCGGCGTCAAATGGGAGCCCCAGATGGGGGCGTTGGCGTTCCGCGTCGGGTGGGGTGAAGCGGCGTGTGGGGCGCTGGCACGGGTCTGTCAAGAGGGCGGGCATGACCGACTCCAGCGCCATGACCACCTACAAGCCTACGCTCCTCTGCCTCGGCGCCGTGATGGCGTTCGTGGCGTCCGGAGTGCTGATGATCCTGTTCGGGGCGTAGCCGACTCGCCTCTGCCGGGGAGGTCGCGGGTGTCGCGTCGTGCTCTATGTTTCAGTCTGGACTGAAACCTCCGCGCATGGCCTCCCTCGATGCCCTCTTCCGGCGCCCCATCACGCGGGGCGCGTACCTCAGCGCCGGGCTGGGGCTGTTCGCCATCAAGTACCTCGCCGACCGGCTCGTGAGCGAGGGTGTCTTCGGGCGACCGTGGGACCTGTGGAGCTACCTCGACGTGACCGGCGCGGGCCGGATCCTGTCGCTGACGCCGGAGACGCAGACGTACGCGCTGGCACTGGTCGCGATGGCGCTCCCGTTCATCGCCGTCGGCACGTGGCTCACGGTACGCCGCCTGCGGACGGTCGGGCTGCCACCGTGGCTCGTGGTGCTGTTCTTCGTGCCGGTCCTCAACCTGGTCCTGTTCGCGACACTCTCATTCGTCCCGGACGACGCGCTGGACGAGGCGGAGGGGGATCACGCGCCGACGTGGCTGGAGCGCGTCGTGCCGGAGAGTTCTCTCGGCAGCGCAGCGCTCGCGGTCGGCGTGACCTCCGTCGGCGCGCTGGGACTGGTGGCCGTCTCCGCGGCCGGGCTGGAGTCGTACGGCTGGGGCCTGTTCGTCGGCGTCCCCTTCGGCCTCGGCATGACGGCGGCCATGCTGCACGGCGTCCACGGACCGCGGACGATGGGCGAGAGCGTCGGCGTGGCGTGCCTCGCAGTGGCGCTGCTGGCGGTCGGGATCGCGGTGGTGGCTTTGGAGGGGGCCATCTGCCTGGTGATGGCGGCGCCCATCGGGGGCGTGCTGGCGGCCCTCGGCGGCGTGTTCGGGCACCTGTTCTCGAGTGGCGGGATGGGGCGTCAGCCCGCCTTGTGGGCAGTCGGCGTGGTGCCTGCCCTGATCGGCGTCGAGGCCGCGTCCCCGCCCATCGCCCCGTTGATCCCGGTGACGACGGCCGTCGAGGTGGCGGCTCCCCCGGCGGTCGTCTGGCGGCACGTGGTCGAGTTCTCGGAGCTGCCCGCGCCGGACGACTGGGTGTTCGACACAGGCATCGCGTACCCGATCCGCGCGACCATCGACGGGGCCGGTGTCGGGGCGGTCCGCCGGTGCGAGTTCACGACGGGCGCCTTCGTGGAGCCGATCACGGTCTGGGAGCCGGGTCGCCGCCTCGCCTTCGACGTGCTGGAGCAACCCGCGCCGATGCGCGAGCGCGGCCTGTTCGGTGACATCCACGCGCCCCACCTGAACGGCTACTTCGTCTCCGAGCGCGGCCAGTTCCTGCTGACGACGCTCCCGGACGGCGGCACGCGCCTCGAAGGCACCACGTGGTACCGGCACCACATCTGGCCGTCCGGCTACTGGCGCCTGTGGTCGGACGCGGTCCTGCACCGGATCCACGGGCGCGTGCTCGACCACGTCCAGACGCTCGCCGAGGCGGAGGCGGTCGCGGAGGTCCGGTAGGGAGCGGGGGCGCCAGGTGGGAGGTCGGCCGGGGCTAGCTTTGGGCCGGATCTCTTCGTTCATCTGTGCCCACGTCCTCTCCCGGTTTCCGCGTCGTCACGGCGTCTCGGCTGGAGCCGTTGTTCGACCGCATGGCCGACGCCATGCAGGCCGACCCGCTGCCGCCGCTGGCGCGCGAGACGATCGTGGTGGCGCAGAACGTCGGGTTGCGGAAGTGGGTCGAGCGGGCGCTGGCTCACCGCCTCGGCGTCGCCGCGAGCCTGGACCTGCAGTCCCCGCGTGGCGTGGCGACGACGCTCGCGCGGGCCCTGCCCGGTGCGGGGGCGGCCCAGGCTCAGCACCCCTTCGACTCGGGGCCGCTGGCGTGGCGCCTCGACGCCCTGCTCGGGACGCTTCCGGACGAGCCGGTGTGGGCCCCCATCCGCGCCTACTTGGACCGCACGGACGGCCAGACGATGCCGCTCGCGACGCGCCTGGCGACGCTCTTCGACGACTATCAGGTGTACCGCCCGGAGGTGCTCGCGGGGTGGGCTCGCGACACCGCGCCCCCGGCCGACTTCGCCCACGGGGTCTGGCAAGCCGAACTGTGGCGGCGACTCGTGGCCGATGCGGGTGGCAGCCGGGACAGGGCCAGCGAGATGCTCGCCCTGCTCGACGCCCTGGCCGATCCGGAGGAGGCCCTTCGGCAGACGTTCCCGGAGGTCCGGGTCTCCGTCTTCGGGGCACTGCTTTTCCCGCCGATCTACCTCCGCGTGCTCCACGCGCTCGCCCACCACGTTCCGGTGACGGTCTATGCGGTCGTCCCTGGCGACGCGGCAGGAGGCGAGAGCCATGCGCACCCCCTGCTCCGTGCCCTCGCCGGACGGACGCGCGATTACTGGGCCGTGACAGGGGGGCTCGGAGACGTACCCAGGGAGTCGCTCCCCGTCTCCGATCTCGGGGTGTCGCCGACGGCGCTCCACCATCTCCAGACGGCCCTCGCGTCGGACACGACGCCCACGACGACCGTCCCGGCCGACGGCTCGATCCGCATCCACGACTGTCACTCGGAGCGACGCGAACTGGAGGCGCTCCGCGACACGCTCCTCGACGCCTTCGCCGAGGTGGAGGGGCTGCGGCCGAGCGACGTGCTGGTGCTCGTCCCGGACCTCGACCGGTACGCCCCGCTGGTGGACGCCGTGTTCGGGGCCGAGGACGCCGCGCCGGACCTGCGGATTCCCTATCACGTCGTCGAGCACCCGCACGCTCCGGCGCTCCGTGTGGTCGAGGCGTTCAGCCGCGTCCTCCGGCTCCACGAGGGCCGTGTGACGGCCTCCGAGTTGCTCGACCTGCTGGGCACACCGGCCGTTCGGCAGGCCGCCGGGATCGACGCCGACGAACTGCCCCGGCTGCGGTCCTGGATCACCGAGTCCGGTGTCTGTTGGGGGCTCACGGCCGAGCGCAAGACGCGCTTCGGGCTCCCCGAGGACGACCTCCATACGTGGCGCTTCGGCCTCGACCGGCTCCTGCTCGGTGTGATGACGGGCGATGCGGAGGGGGGGCTCGTGCTGGGTCACCTGCCATGCGAGGCGGCGTCCGTCGACCCCGAACTGCTCGGGCGCTTCTGCGAGTGGGCCGAGGCGCTGTTCGCAGCGCTCGACGCCATCGACCGCCCGGCCCCCCTCGCCGACTGGCCCGGGCGCATCCTCAACTTCCTCGATGGCGTCTTCGACGCGCGGGAGGACGAGGAGTTGGAGGCGGTCGTGTTCCTCCGGAGCGAGGCCCTCGGGTTGGAGCGGCTGCGAGACCTCGTCGGCCATGAGGATGACGTGTCGTTCCGCACGATCCGCTCCCACCTCGACGGCGCCGCGGGCCGGCTCGAACGCCGCGAGCCGTACCTGACCGGCAAGGTCACGGTCGCGCATCCGCTCTCGCTCCGCCATGCCCCACACCGGGTGGTCGCCTTCCTCGGGCTGAATGACGGCGTGTGGCCACGACCCGAGACGGCGCCGGGCTTCGACCTGATCGTCCACGCCCCGCAGCCGGGCGACGCGTCGCCGCGGGAGCACGAGAAGCAACTCTTCCTCGACGCCGTCCTCTCGGCTCGTGACCGGTTGATCCTGAGCCACGTCGGGCGGAGCCAGAAGGACAACGCCGAGCGCGCGGCCTCCGTCTGCCTGGACGCCTTCCTGGACGCTGTCCGGCGTCACGTCGAGGACCCCGACCGGCTCGTCGTGCGGCACCGCCTCCAGCCGTTCGCGGCCGACTACTTCACGCCCGACGGGCCGCTCGCCAGCTACGCTGCCCAGCACCGCGTCCGCGGCGCCGAGGCGGAGCCACCGACCCCATTCCTGCGCCCCGACCAGCGGCTTCCTGCCGGCGACGATCTGGCGTCCGTGTCGCTCCGCGACCTCACCGGCGTCTGGGTCAACCCGAGCAAGCACGTCGTGCGCCGTCGTCTGCGTGTCTCGCTCGACCTGGACGAGGACGCCGTACGCGACGACGAACCGGTGACTCTCGACAACCTGCAGCGGTACCACCTCCGCGCGGCCGTCCTGGAGGGGCTCCTCGATGACCTCGACCCCGTGGCGCTGGCGGCTCGCATCGAGCGAGGCGGGATGCTGCCCGGCGGTGCGCCCGGTGCGTCCTGGCTCCGCCGGGCCATCGACGAGGTCGGGCCGGTCGCCGAGGCGGTGCGCGCGTGGGGACCGACGGCGCCGCTGGCTGTGGGTGCGGAAGCGGGGCCCGTGCGGGTGGTGGGCACGATCGCCGACGTGGGGGATCGGGGGGCGCTGCGCTACCGGGCTGGCAAGGTGCGCGGCAAGCACACCGTCGAGGCCTGGATCGACCACCTCGCGCTCTGCACGGTGCGCCCGGCCGTGACCTGCGTGCTCGGGATCGGCGACACCGCGCTCCACTTCGAGCCCGTCGCGGCCGACGACGCGCAGAAACTGCTCGAGGCGCTCGTCCGCGGGTACCGCCGGGCTCATGACCGCTCGCTCCCGCTCTACGAGAAGGCCTCGGAGGCGTACGTGGGGGCCCTCAGCCGGAGCTCGTGGGAGGACTTCACGGCTCGCGTTCTCGACCGAGGAGCCGCTCAGAAGCCGTTCGAGCCCCACGAGGGCGCCATGCGCAAGGCCCGCCGCCAGTTCTCCGACGCCTGGAACGACTTCACCGACGACGCCGACATCTACGTCGCGCTCGCCACCCGAGGCCGGGAGGACCCGTTCGTCCCCGAGGAGCACTTCGCCAAGTGGGCGCTCTGCCTCTGGGCGCCTCTGCTGACCTACAAGCGCGACGGGGTGCCGACATGAGCCAGGCCTCCCTCTTCGGCGACGAGCCGTTCACCACACCGGCTGCGGACGCACGGGGCGACGGCCTCAGTGACCCGGCTGGCTTGGCCAACGCAGCTCCTGGCGGGACGGAAGACGACGTACCGCCATTCGAGTACTGGGCCACTCCCGTCGAGGCCGGTCGGACTCTGGTCGAGGCCAGCGCCGGGACGGGCAAGACGTTCGCCATCGCCGGGCTGGTCCTCCGCCTGGTGCTGGACGGCGACTGGCTGGCGACTACGCCCGGCGGGCTCCCTGACCTGCGTCGCTTGCTCGTGGTCACCTTCACGAAGGCGGCCACGGAAGAACTGCGGACGCGCATCCGCCGCGCCCTGCGCGTGGCCCTCGCCGTCGCCCGCGACGAGTCCATCCCGGAGACCTCGCCGCTGGCGGGCGACCTGCCTCTGGTCGACCCGCTCCGCCCCCTGCTCGACCGGTCCGAGGCGGAGGGGCGGCTGCTCGCGGCCCTCGACCGCGTCGACGAGGCGGGCGTGTTCACCATCCACAGCTTCTGCCAGCGCGTCCTGAAGCAGGCGGCCTTCGAGAGCGGGACGCCCTTCGAGATGGAGTTCGTGGAAGACTCCGACAGCGACGCCCTGCGCGCCCGCGCCGCCGCCGACGCCTGGGCCTGCCTGACGCACGGCGACCCGCTGCTGGCGGCCCTCGCCGTCTCGCGCGGCCGAACGCCCGACGTGCTGATCCAGCACCACAAGAACACCGCCGACTTCCCGTCGGTCCGCATCCTGCCCGACACGCCGTCGCTCGTCGAGGCGCAGGCCCGCCTCGGGGAGGCGATGGGCACCCTCGCCGCGACGTGGTCGGCCGAGGCCGTCCGCGACGCGCTGGCGGAGGTCGAATGGAACAAGAGCGCGCCGCTCGATGGCCCGGAGGCAGCAGCGCTGGTCGCTCGCGTCGGCGCGTTCGCGCGGGGCGAGGACCTGGACGCGTTGCCGGCCGTCGAGACGTGCACGACGGAGGGGATTTACAAGGCCGGCAAGAAGACGAGCCAGGCCCGCAAGGACGCGCTCGACGCCGCCTCGACGGCCGCGCCCTTCCGCGCGTGCACCGAGGTGGTCGAGGCCGTCGGCGCGCTCGACCAGGCGTTCATCCGCGAGTTCGTGCTGGAGGTCGGCCGCCGCATCGAGGCCATCAAAGAGCGGCGCGGCCAGCTCACCTTCAACGACCTCATCACCCGGCTCCACGCCGCGCTCCACTCCGACGATGCCGGGCCGACGCTCGCGGCGGGCATCCGCCGCCAGTTCGCCGTCGCCCTGATCGACGAGTTCCAGGACACCGACCCGCTCCAGTACGGCATCTTCCGGACCGCCTTCGAGGGCCACCCGCTCTACTTCGTCGGCGACCCGAAGCAGGCCATCTACGCCTTCCGCGGGGCCGACGTGCACGCCTACCTCGGCGCGCAGCACGAGGCGACGCGGCGCTACACGCTGGGCACCAACTGGCGCAGCACGGCCGGGCTGGTCGAGGCCGTCAACCGCATCTTCGAGCGGCCGGCGCGGGCGTTCCTGTTCGACGGCATCCCGTTCCGCCGCGTGGCCTCGGCCCCGCACCACGCCGAGTCGGCCCTCCTCGACGGCGACCTGCCGCCACTGGTCTGGTGGCCGATGCCCGCCCGGGGCGACAAAGTGCCGGGCAAGGGGGAGGCGAGCGACCTCATTCCGCCGCTCGTGGCCGCCGAGATTCGCCGCCTGCTGGCCGAGGGACGGATGCGAGATGGAGACGCGGAGCGCCCGCTCCGCGCGGGCGACATCGCGGTGCTGGTCCCGTCGAAGTACGAGATCCGTGCCATCCAGGAAGCGCTGCAGGCGCTCGCGATCCCGGCCGTCGTGTCGAAGGCCCACGACGTGCGCGAGAGCGCCCAGATCGCCGACATCGAGCTGGTCCTGCGCGCCGTGCTCCGTCCGGACGACGAGCGGACTCTCCGCGCCGCGCTCGCGACCGAGACCTGGGGGTGGACTGCCGCGCAGATCGCCGCGCTCGACGAGGACCCCAAGCAGGTGGCCGCGCTCTCCGCCCGCCTCCGCGGATGGCAGAAGGCGTGGCGCCGCTACGGCGTGCTCCACGTGCTCACCGACCTGCAGCAGCGCGAGGGCGTCTTCGAGCGCATGCTGGCCTGCCCGGACGGTGAGCGGCGTGTGACCAACCTCCGCCACGCGGCCGAACTGCTCCACGAGATCGAGGCCGGCGGCGACCGCTCGCCCGAGGACCTGCTCCACTGGCTCCGTCACCGCATGGACCAGGCGCTGCCGTCGCGCGAGATGAAGGAAATCCGGCTGGAGCGCGACGACGACGCGGTCCAGATCACGACGCACCACAACTCGAAGGGGCTGGAGTACGAGGTCGTCTTCCTGCCGTACCTCTGGTCGCTCAGCCAGCGCGACTTCCAGCAGCAGGACACCGTCCTCGCGCGCACCGAGGCGGGCGTGGTCTACGACCTGGGCTCGCCCCAGGCGAAAGAGGTCGAGCGACTCCGCCAGGTCGACAACCTCGCCGAGCACATCCGGAAGGCCTACGTGACGCTAACGCGCGCACGCGAGCGGTGCTACGTGATCTGGGGACCGGTCAAGTCGGGCAGCGCGCGGACCGACGCGCTCTCGGGCCTGGGGTACCTGCTGAGCGGCCACGGCGCACCGTACGAGGGGGACCTCGCCGCGCACGTGGAGGCGGCGCGCAAGCAGGCGGGAGGGCCGGGTGTGTCGAAGGACGTGACTGACCTCGATCCCGAGGGCGCGGTCTCCCGGTTCGTCGAGCCGCCGGTGCCGGACGGACGCCCGATGGAACGCGCCGATGCGCCGACGGTCCGCCTCGACGCCCGCGACCTCGCCACCTGGGGCGACGGGCAGGGACGCGCGCGCGCCGTCGACGCCTGGCGGCGATCCAGCTTCAGCGCGTGGGCCCGCTCGGGCCGTGACACCGGGCACGAGACCAGCGGCCTGGCGGCCTCCGACGAGGCCGACGAGGAGACCACGCGGACGGACGTGCTGCCGACCGGGCTGCACGCCTTCGCGGCCGGGACCGGCCCGGGCACCTGCCTCCACGGCATCCTGCAACACGCCGACTGGCGTGAGGGCGACGATGCCGAGGCTGCCGCCGTGCGCAACCGCGACACGGTCACGGAGTGGCTCCAGACCTACGGCCTCGATCGGCGAGGGCGACCCCACCGCGCGCCCCTGGACCCGTCCGCCGAGGTCGTCGCGATGCTCGGCCGCGTCGCCCAGTCCCCGCTGTTCACCGCCAGGGACGGGACTCCGCTGCGCCTCGCGGACGCCGAGGCGGTGCGGACCGAGTGGAGCTTCACGGTGCCCCTCGGCCGCGTCGCGCCGCGCGCCCTCGCCGAGGTGTTCCGCGCGCACGGCTCGGACCCGTTCGGCCCGGCCTACGCCGACACGCTCTCCACGCTGGGCCGCGACGCCGTCGACGGCCTGATGGTGGGCGAGATGGACGTGGTGGCGCTGGCGGGCGACCGGTGGTGGGTGGTCGACTGGAAGAGCAATCGTCTGGGTGACGACGCGGCGGTCTACACGCCCGACGCACTCACCGGCACGATGCAGGCCCACCACTATGCCCTCCAACTCCATCTCTATCTCTACGGCCTGCACCGGTACCTGCGCTCCCGCATCACGGAGTACGCCTACGACACCCACGTCGGCGGCGCGACCTATGCGTTCCTGCGGGGCATGGAGACCCCCGGCGACGGGCTCGTGACGCATCGCCCAACCGCCGCGTTCATCGACGCGCTCGACCATCTCCTCGCGCCCGATGCGTAGGCTTCCTCTATCGGTCGTCCGCGACCTCGATGCGCTCGCCGAGGCCGAGGCGGTGCTCCCCATCGACCTCGCCCTGGCCCGCCTGATCGCCGGTCTCGACGCCGAGCACGCCGCGCCCGACCCGGCCCGTCAGCGGACGCTGGCGCTGGCGACGGCGCTCGTCTCGCGTGCCACCCGCGACGGCCACAGTGGGATTGCCCTGGTTGACCACGCGGGTGAGACCTTCCCCGAGGAGGAGCACAGCCGGAGCGCCTTCCGCGGGCTTCCCGAGATGCCAGCGCTCGACGTGTGGCGCGGTCACCTGGACGCCAGCCCGACGGTCGGCGGACCGGATGCGGGGTGCCCCCTGGTGTGGGACGGCGACCGGCTCGCGCTGCGCCGCCACTGGGACGCCGAGCGCCGCGTCGCGCGCGCTGTCCTCGGCCGCCTCGCTCCCGTCACCGAGGCGCCGTCGGAGGCCGCCCGGGCCGCGTTCGGCCGACTCTTTCCGCCTCGGGCGGATGGCCGGCTGGACCGACAGGCCCTCGCGGCGGCGGCCGCGCTGCGCCAGCGCGTGCTGTTCGTGGCCGGAGGGCCGGGCACCGGCAAGACCTACACGGCGGCCCGGCTGCTCGCCCTCGTTCTGGCCGACCGTCCCGCCGCGCGGGTGGCGCTCGCCGCCCCGACCGGCAAGGCGGCGTCCCGGCTGACCGACAGCATCGGGAGCGCGCTCCCCAGCCTCCCCGAGGGTCTCGCCGAGGCGGTCCCGGTCGAGGCGGTCACCCTGCACCGGCTGCTGGGGGCTCACCCCGAACGCGCGGGCTTCCGCCACGACGCGCGGAGCCCGTTACCCCACGACCTCGTGCTCGTGGACGAGGGCTCGATGGTCGACCTCCGCCTGTTCGATGCTCTGCTCGCCGCCCTTCGCCCCGACGCCGCGCTCGTCGTCCTGGGCGACCCGGACCAGCTTCCGCCGGTCGGCGTCGGCACGACGTTCGCGGATCTCGTGAGCGAGGGGACGGGACCCGCGCCGACCGACCTCGCGGCGTTCTGCGCGCGGCTCGGCCTGTCGGGCGTCCCCACGTCCGGCACCGCCTCCGCGCTGTCGGCCTCGGTCGTCGAGTTGACGGAGAGCCGCCGGTTCACCGCCGAGTCCGACGTGGGCACATTCGCCGTCGCCGTCCGTGAGGGGGAGGTCGAGGCCTCGCTCGCCGCGCTGCGCGAGCGCGATGCCCTCGCCCTGGTCGAACACGAGCCGGCTCGCGAAGCCCTTGCCTGGGCGCTCCCGTTTGCCCGCGAGACAGTCGCAGCGCCGACGCCCGAGGCGGCGCTGGCGGTGCTCGACCGGTTCCGCTTGCTCGCCGCCGTCCGCCGTGGGCCGCGAGGGGTCGAAGGGCTGAACGCCGCCATCGAACAGGCCCTGCGCGCGGAGAGGCGAATCCGCTGGAGTCCCTACGGACCGCGCGTGTACCGCGGTCGTCCGGTCTTGGTCACCGTCAACGACCCCGACACCGACCTGAAGAATGGCGATGTGGGCGTGTGTTGGGGCCGGGGGGAGGACCGCGTCGTGGTCTTCGCCGGGCGCGAGCCGGTCCCGTTCTCGCGCCTTCCGGCCCACGAGCCGGCATGGGCGCTGACGGTCCACAAGAGCCAGGGCTCCGAGTTCGAGGCGGTCGGCGTGGTGCTGCCCGAGCCCGGCACGCGGGGCGCGACCCTCGTCACGCGCGAACTCCTCTACACGGCGGCGACGCGCGCGAAGGCGTCCGTCACCGTGTTCGGCGAGGCGGCCGAGGTGGAGCACGCCGTCCGCGAGAGCCAGCGTCGCACGTCGGGGCTGGCGGCACGGCTGCGGGCTGACTGACGATGCCTGTCACGCCCTACCACGTCGGCCCCGGCGTGCTGCTCAAGGCCGTCGCGCCACGGGCTGTCTCCCTGACGGCGTTCGTGGGCGCCAACGTCGTCATCGACGTGGAGTCGGTTGTGAACCTGCTCACGGGCCGGTTTCCCGTCCATGCTACGCTCCACACGGTCGGGATGGCGCTCGCGGTGGGGTTGGCCGTCGGTCTCGGCACCGCCTGGGTCGGGCGCTGGCGACGATGGCGCGGCCCCGCGGGAGCGACCGGCCCCGCTCTCCTCGGCGGCGCGCTGGGTGGGCTCAGCCACTCGCTCCTGGACGGCATCATGCACGCCGACATCCGCCCCTTCCTGCCGCTGACCGCAGACAACCCGCTGTACCGCGTCGTCGGTCTGGACGTGCTCCACGGGGTCTGCGTCGTCACCGGCGTCGTGGGGCTGGTGGTCCTGGCATGGCGGAGGACGCGTCGGGCGCCCGAGGCGGACTGACGGACGGGCGGCGCGGTCGGGGAGCGCAGTGTGGGTATCTCAGGGGGAGCCGCCCCGACGCCCATGTGGTACGACCTCTTCTCGCTGGTCTACGACCGCGCCCTCGAAGACCTCTACGCGCCGTTCCGGCCTGCCGCCGTCGAGGCGCTCCACCTGACCGAGGGCGCCCGCGTCTTGGACCTGCCGTGCGGGACCGGCCAGAGCTTCGACCTCCTCGTCCCGGCGGTCGGCCCGTCGGGCACTGTGATCGGCGTCGATGCGTCGCGCGGCATGCAGCGGCGCGCGCAGCGGCGTGTCGACCGTGCCGGGTGGGACACGGTCTCGCTGGTCCATGCGGACGCAGCGGAGGCCGGCCCCGCACGCCTCGGCGTGGAGGGGGTGGACGGCGTCCTGTGCGCCCTCGGTCTGACGGCGCTGCCCGACTGGGAGGCCGCCTTCGAGCGGCTGTTCGAGATGCTCCGCCCGGGTGGGCGGTTCGTGCTGTTCGATGTCCACGCCGCCGAGCGGACCAAGGAGACGCGCTCGGTCGAGCTGGTGGCGCGGGCCGACCTGTCGCGGGAGGTGTGGCGCCCGCTGGAGGCCCGGTGCGCCGACTTCTCCCGCGAGGTCCTGCCCGCCGACCCGGCGCAGTTCGGCGGAGACCTCTACGTCGCGTCCGGGACGAAGGCCGGGTAGGCGAGTGCTCCCGCCTCGGCACCGAGGCGGGCTAGGGCGCGAGCGGCCCGCCGGGCGTGGCGATCCAGCGGCGCTTCGGCAGCGGACCATCGGCGTCGTCGTAGAACGCGAGGTCGGCGTCGCCGCGGGCCTTGGCGATCCAGACGATCTGGCCCGCGTGCATCGCGAAGTGCTCGACGGCGTGGTAGACCGCGTGGAGGCCCGTCGGCGTGCCGCCCTGGATCGAGTGCGTGGCGAGCAGGTCCGCCTCGGTGAGGGTGTCGAGCACCGCGCAGGCCTCGTCGACCGCAGCCCGGAGGTCGGCGACCACGGCAGCGCGCGACCGGCCGCCGGTGGTCGCGAACTCGGCGGGCCGGTCCCGGACGTCGGGCGCATCCCCCACCCCGGCGACGATCCACTGGCGCACGTTGCCCGCGAGGTGGACGCACAGCGTCCCGGCGCTGTTGGAGCGGTCATTGGGGCGCCACCACAGGCCGTCGTCGCCGAGCACGTCGAGGGCCGCCTCGATCTTGGGCAGCCACTCGCCGCGCAAGAAGGCCTGGGACTCGTCGAGGAAGAGGCGGTCGAGGGACATGGATAGATCGGCTAGGCGTTGGGCGCGGCGTCCCGGTAGGGCGTCCGGATGCGGTCGACCAGCCGCTGGACGTGCGGCGGCGGCGGGGGCGTCGCCAGGCTCACGCCGATGGTGAGGGCGAAATTGAGCAGCATCCCGACGACGCCGATGCCCTGGGCCTTGATGCCGAGGAACGACTCGATGATGGGCTCCGGGAAGAGGTCCGGCGCGATCACGCTCGCCCGCATCAGCACGATCATCGTGAACGTGAACGCCAGGCCGACCGACATCCCGGCGATGGCACCCTGGCGGTTGGCGCGGCGCCAGAAGATGCCCAGCACGATGGTCGGGAAGAAGCTCGCCGCCGCCAGCCCGAACGCAAACGCGACCACCTCGGCGACGAACCCGAGCGGGTAGATCCCCAGCACACCCGCGAACACGACCGCGACCAGGATCATCCAGCGGCCCACCTTGAGCCGCTGCGCGTCGTCGGCGTCGGGGTTGATGAGCTTGCCGTAGATGTCGTGCGCCAGGCTCGACGAGATGACGAGCAGCAGGCCGGACGCCGTCGACAGCGCCGCCGCGAGCCCGCCCGCCGCCACCAGGGCCACGATGAAGGCGCCGAGGCCGGCGATCTCGGGCGTCGCCAGCACGATGATGTCGCGGTTGATGGCGCCCAGGAACGCCGTCACATCGCCCCCGCTGGCCCCGATCGCCTGCGTGTCGATCAGACCCGTCGCGGCCCAGCTCTGGACCCACGGCTGCGCCAGGAACGCCGTCGGCCCCAGGTCCACGTACTGCTGCAGGATGGCCGTCTTGGCGAAGATGGCGATGGCCGGCGCGGTCGTGTAGAGGATCGCGATGAACAGCAGCGCCCAGAAGCCGGACCACCGCGCCGCGCGGGCGTTCTTGACGGTGTAGAAGCGGACGATCACGTGGGGCAGCCCCGCCGTGCCGACCATCAGGCAGAGCGTGATGCAGATCACGTTCAGCATGTCCGTGTTGACGAACGGGCTGGAGTACGGGTCGAGCCCTAGGTCCGCCTGCAACCCGTCCAGCAGCGGCAGCGCCTCGCCGATGGCGATCTGGGGGATCGGGTTGCCGAACAGCAGCAGCGCGATGGCGACGGCCGGGATTGTGTAGGCCACGATCAGCACGCAGTACTGGGCCACCTGGGTGTAGGTGATCCCCTTCATCCCACCGAGGACGGCGAAGAAGGCCACGATGGCCATCCCGATCCCCACGCCGACCTCGAACGGCACCTCCAGAAACCGGCTGAAGGCCACGCCGACGCCCGCCATCTGCCCGGCGACGTAGGTGAACGACACGAAGATGGCCGCGACGGCCGCCACCAGCCGCGCCGTCTTGGAGTCGAACCGCTCGGCCACGAAGTCCGGCACGGTGTACTGGCCGAACGTCCGCAGGAACGGCGCGATCAGGAGCGCCAGCAGCACGTAGCCGCCCGTCCAGCCCATCAGG
The DNA here is from genome assembly GCF_002283555.1 of Rubrivirga sp. SAORIC476. Taxonomy (NCBI): domain Bacteria; kingdom Pseudomonadati; phylum Rhodothermota; class Rhodothermia; order Rhodothermales; family Rubricoccaceae; genus Rubrivirga; species Rubrivirga sp. SAORIC476. Next base: position 555,245 of record NZ_MVOI01000006.1, read on the forward strand.
TAGACGCTCCCGTCGAAGCCCTGGAAGGCGATGATGCCGGCCATCGAGATGAACGACGCCGCGCTCATCCAGTCGGCCGCGGTGGCGGCGCCGTTCGCGATCGCGGGCACGCCCTGCCCGGCGACGTAGAACCCGCTCGTGGTGCCGACGCGGGAGCGGACGCCGATGTACAGGTACGCGGCGAACGTCATGCCGACGGTCACCCAGGTCCACTCTTGGATTCCCATGTCTCGGTCGCGTGGGGTGTCCGCCTCGGTGCCGAGGCGGGGTGGGTCAGTGGTCGGCGGGGGGGGGCGTGTCGTCCTCGACCAGTCCGGCCCGGGCGTCGGCGCGGTCGGTCGTCCAGGCGTAGATCCAGATGAGCGCCACGAACACGAAGATGGAGCCCTGCTGGGCCATCCAGAAGCCCAGCGGCACGCCGCCGAACGAGATCTGGTTCAGCGCCTCGGCGCCGACGATCGACAGGCCGAACGCGACGACGGCCCACACGGCCAGCAGGATCGCGATGCGGCGGACCTGGGCGCGCCAGTGGTGCTCGGGACTCATGGGGGCGAGGAGGGACGTCGCGAGCATACGCAGGCGAACGCTCCGATGCACAGCCGCGAGTCTACTCCGGTCGCTCGGGTGCCGCGACACCCGGAGCGCCCCACTTCCAGACGACGAACCGGAGCGGCTCCGTGCCCGTGTTGGTGATGCCGTGCACGTCCCACGGCGCGGCGTAGAGCAGGTCGCCCGCCTCCGCGGCGCGGGTTTCGCCGTTGAGGTGCCAGGTGCCCGTGCCCTCCAGCACCATCAGGTACTCCTCCTCGGCATGCTCGTGGGGCGGGTGGATCTCTTGGCCCGGGTCGATCACGGCGACGCCCGCCAGCGCGTCCCGCGCGCCATAGCTCCCGCCTTCGAAGTACGTGTAGAACGCGCCCCAGTCCGCGTCGTCGCGGCGGGCATCGGCCTGCGAGACGATGGCCGAGCGCTGGGACATCGGTGCGACGGACACGGTAGAGGAGGCGCGCGTTGCGGTCGGCGGCGGGGCGGACGTGCTCGCGCAGCCCGTGACGAGCAGGGAGAGCGTCCAGAGGAGGTGGCGGGAGTCGAGCATGAGGGTGAAGCGAGGAGGCGCCAGAATAGACCCGCGGTCGCCAGAGGAGGATCGGCGCGACGTACCATGCTCAGCCATGACGCATCGCCTCGCTCGCCCCGACGACCTCGACGCCCTCCGCGCGCTCGCCGATGCGGCCATCGCCCAACTCCAGACGCCATTCCTCGACGCCCGACAGGTCGCGGCGAGCACGGTCCTCATGGGCATCGACACGCTGCTGATCGAGGACGGCACGTACGTCGTGGTGGAGATCGACGGGGCGCTGGCGGGCTGCGGCGGGTGGAGCCGCCGGGCGACGCTCTACGGCGGCGACGCCTCGCCGGGCCGGAGCCCCGCACTCCTTGACCCGGACAGGGACGCCGCGCGCATCCGCGCCATGTACACGCACCCGGACTACACGCGACGCGGGGTCGGACGGCGCATCCTCGCCGTGTGCGAGGCCGCCGCCCGTGCCGAGGGCTTCCGCCGCGCCGAGCTGATGGCGACGCTCGCGGGCGAGCCGCTCTACCGCGCCTGCGGCTACACCCCCATCGAGCACGTCGTCGACGACCGGGGCGGGGCCCCCGTCCCGCTCGTCCGCATGGGCAAGACGCTGACTGACGCACCCGCCGACTGACCCCGCCCGCCTCGGGAGCCCGGTCGACGCACCGAGACGGAGGGGACGACACTCCCCGACTCATCTCTCCCGCAGTGTCATCCTGAACCGAAGGTCGGCGCAGCCAGGATCTCAACTCGAACTCCGCGCCCACCGGGACCGGTGCCGACGGCTCAGAACGTCGCCGTTGAGATCCTTCGCTGACGCTCAGGATGAAAAGCGTGGAGGCCGGCTCTGCCCGCCTCGGCCCCGAGGCGGGCAGAGCCAGCCGCTCCTACTCGTACGCCCCGTCGTCCTCCGGCCGACCGCGCCGCCCGGTGATGAGCTTTTCCACCACCTCCGGCTCCGCCAGCGTCGACGTGTCGCCGATGCTGTCGTGCTCGCCCGTCGCCACCTTGCGCAGGATGCGGCGCATGATTTTGCCCGAGCGCGTCTTCGGCAGGCCTGCCACCGCGAACTGCAGGAACTCCGGCGTCGCGATGGGCCCAATTACCGTGCGGACGTGCTGGCGCAACTGCGCCCGGAGGTCCTCGCTCGGCGCATGGTCGGCGCCCAGCGTGACGTAGGCGTAGATCGTCTGCCCCTTGATGTCGTGTGGGATGCCCACCACCGCCGCCTCGGCGACCGCCTCGTGCAGCACGAGCGCGCTCTCGACCTCTGCCGTGCCCATGCGGTGCCCCGACACGTTGATCACGTCGTCCACGCGGCCCGTGATCCAGTAGTAGCCGTCGGCGTCGCGGCGGCAGCCGTCGCCGGTGAAGTAGGTGCCGGGGTAGGCCGTGAAGTAGGTGTTCACGAACCGCTCGTGGTTGCGGTAGACCGTCCGCGCCTGGCTGGGCCAGCTGTCGGTGATGACGAGGATGCCCTCGGCCTCGCCCTCCAGGACGTTCCCGTCCGCGTCGAGGACCTCCGGCTGGATGCCGAAGAACGGCTTCGTGGCCGAGCCCGGCTTCTGGGGCGTCGCCCCCGGCAGCGGCGAGATCATGATGCCGCCCGTCTCCGTCTGCCACCACGTGTCGACGATGGGGCAGCGGCCCTCGCCCACCACCTCGTGGTACCAGCGCCACGCCTCCGGGTTGATCGGCTCGCCGACCGTGCCGAGCACGCGCAGGCTGGAGCGGTCGTGCGCCGTCACGAAGGCGTCGCCCCTGGCCATGAGCGCGCGGATGGCCGTCGGCGCGGTGTAGAGGATCGTGACGCCGTGCTTCGCAACCACCTCCCACAGGCGCCCGGCATCCGGGTACGTCGGGATGCCCTCGAAGAACACCTGCGTGGCGCCGTTGAAGAGCGGCCCGAACACCATGTAGCTGTGGCCCGTGATCCAGCCTACGTCGGCCGAGCACCAGTACACGTCGTCGTCGTGGAGGTCGAACACGACCTCGTGCGTCAGGCTCGTGTAGACGCAGTACCCCGCCGTCGTGTGGACGACGCCCTTCGGGGTGCCCGTCGAGCCGGACGTGTAGAGGATGAACAGCGGGTCCTCGGCGTCCATCGGCTCGCACGGGCAGTCCGCCGAGGCGGAGGCGCTGGCCTCGTGGAGCCACACGTCGCGGCCCTCGTGCCACTGCACGTTGCCGCCGGTGTTGCGGACGACCAGCACATGACGGACGGCGGGCCCGTCGCCCGTTAGCTTGACGAGTGCGTCGTCTACGTTGGCCTTGAGCGCGATCGTCTTGCCGCCGCGGCGTCCCTGGTCCGCCGTGATCACCACCTCGGCGTCCGCGTCGCGGATGCGTCCCGCGATGGCCTCAGGGCTGAAGCCGCCGAAGACGACCGAGAAGATGGCGCCGATGCGGGCGCACGCCAGCATGGCGTAGGCCGCCTCGGGGATCATCGGCATGTAGATCATCACCCGGTCGCCCTTCGTCACGCCCAGGTCCTTGAGCACGCTCGCCATGCGCTGCACGTCGGCGAGCGCATCGGCGTAGGTGATGTGGCGGGCCTCCTGGGTCGCCGGGTCATCGGGTTCCGCGATGAACACGGTCCGGTCGCCCTTCCCGGCGGCGACGTGGCGGTCGAGCGCGTTGTGGCACGCGTTGAGCGTCCCGCCGCTGTACCAGCGGATGTGCACGTCGTCCGGGTCGAAGCTCACGTCCTTGACGGTCTCGAAGGGCGTGAACCAGTCCAGTCGCTCGGCCTGCTCGCGCCAGAAGCCCTCGTTGTCCTCGACCGATCGGCGGTACATCGCGTCGTAGTCGGCGGGGGAGGCGTAGTGAGCGCGGGCGCGGAAGGCCTCAGAGGCGGGGTAGAGGTCGGGAGCGTCAGACATGGGAAAAGGCAGTCGAGAGGGTCGGAGAGGATACGGGAGGGCTTCCGGCGCGGCGTGTCGGGATTCTCTCGCACTGGCCGTATCCGATGGGATCCGTCGATTTCTGGGGGGATCCCCGGCCCGCCCGCCTTGGCGGCACGCTGGCCGCGGGCATCCACCTGGTCCGCCTGGAGGGGGCCGGGACGGTCGTCTCGCGTCAGGCGGTGGTGGCGCGCCAACCCGGCATCGTCGGTCCCCTTCCGCCCGTGAGGCCGTCGGCGAGACGCGCAGGGGAGAGGACCGTATGCGCGGGCGTGGGGCACGGGGCGGACGTGGTCGCGCGCTGCGGTCTGGGCGCGGACATGCTCAGAGCCGGGTGAGGAGTAGGGCATTCCCCGGGGCGCGGAGAATGTTGTGCTCGGGCCGTCGTGTGAAGGGCGTTGGGGGGGAGCGCGATGTATCGTCGGCGCGCCGAGCCGAAGCCTCGGCGAAAGAGGTCGTTCGCGCTCGAAAGCGCTTGGTCGTGCTGGATGAAGAGGCGGGTCGAGCAGAGCCAGCGCTCTGCGTCTCCTGCCGTTCGGTTTCCCCACCCCTGGGCGTCGGCCTGGCTGCCGTGCCCACCTCACCTACTACGCACTCAATGCACCTTCCCTACCGAGTTCTGGCGCTTTGCGTCCTCGCCGCGCTCGCCGCGCCGTCGCAGGCCCAGGTCGCCGTCCCCCTCGCCGACGGCAGCGCCAGCACGTTCGACGCGCTCGCCGCGAAGGCCGCGCAGACCGGATCGGTCCGTGTCATCGTGACGCTGAACGTCCCGTTCGCGCCGGAGGGCTTCCAGACCTCCCTGGCCGCGCAGGCGCAGCGGGAGGGCATCCAGCGGGCGCAGGCCTCGCTGCTGGCCGGTCTCGACGCCCCCGCCAACGTGGTCGCGTTTCGGTTCACGCCCGCCCTCGGCGTGACGGTCTCCGGCGCCGACCTCGCCCGTCTCCGCACGCTCCCCGAGGTGCTCAACATCCAGGAAGACCTCCCGGTCCCGGCCGACGACACGCGCCTCGCATCCCCGATGCTCGACCAGAGCACGGTGCTCGTCGGCGCGACCGCCGCGCACGCGATGGGCTACGACGGCACAGGGTACGAGGTCGCCATCCTCGACACCGGCGTCCAGAGCTCGCACCCGTTCCTCGCGGGCAAGGTCGTCGCTCAAGGGTGCTTCTCGACGACGGGCACGGCGCCCTCGGTCTCGCTCTGCCCGAACGGGCAGGCCTCGCAGACCGGTACGGGCGCAGGTGTGAACTGCAGCGCGACCACCTGGGGCAGCGGCTGTGATCACGGCACGCACGTGGCCGGCATCGCGGCGGGCGACCAGACCGGCGCCTCCGGGCCGCTGGTCGGCGTCGCGCCGGGCGCGGGCGTCGTCGCGGTGCAGGTGTTCTCCGGGTTCACCACGACGGCGAACTGCGGCTCGGCCGGGACGCCCTGCGTGCTGTCCTACAACACGGACCAGATCCTGGGCCTGGAGTACGTCTACGACCTGGTCGTGAACCAGGGCCGCAACATCGTTTCGGCCAACATGAGTCTGGGCGGTGGGCAGAACGTCGCCACGTGTGACTCGGACTCCCGCAAGACGATCATCGACAACCTCCTGTCGGTCGGTGTCTCCACGGTGATCTCGTCGGGCAACAACGGGTACCAGAACGCGACCGGCACGCCGGGCTGCATCTCGACGGCCGTCACGGTCGGCTCGACGACGAAGACGGACGGCGTGTCGAGCTTCTCGAACATCGCGCCGTGGATGGACCTGTTCGCGCCGGGCTCCGCGATCACCTCGTCGATCCCGACCAACGCCTACGCGTCCTACAACGGCACGTCGATGGCTGCTCCGCACGTCGCGGGCGCCTTCGCGATCCTCAAGCAGCGCTACCCGACGGCCACCCCGGCGGAGCTGCTGAACCGGCTCACGGTCAGCGGCATCCGGATCGCGGCGGGCACGCCCTCGGCGCGCTACCCGCGGATCCAGATCGACGACTCGTTCCTGGACAACCCCGCCTTCGCGACCGCGACCGCCTCGGTCAGCGCGACCGTCCCGGTCGGCGGGTCGGTGTCGAAGGCCGTCACGCTGTCCAACACGGCGGCGCCGGGCGCCCTCGACCTGCAGTACGCGGTCACGCTCCGCAACGTCCAGGACCAGACCGGCACCCCGGTGTCGAACGCCTGCACGGCGGGCCAGGAACTGATCCAGGCCTCGCGGACCAACTTCACGGTGGCTCAGGCTGGCGGCCAGGAGCTCGGCCAGAGCTTCACCACGCCCTGCACGGGCACGCTGACGAGCATCTCGCCGGCCATCTTCGCGGGGGCCACCCCTGGCAGCACGTTCACGGGCACGCTCCGCGTGTACCAGGGCGCGGGCACGACTGGCACCCAGCTGGCAGCCGTCCCATTCTCCGCGACCAACCAGTCGGCCGAGTACTACCTGCAGATCAACCTGCCGACCCCGCTCACGGTGACGTCGGGCCAGGTCTACACGTGGTTCCTCGACCTGACCGGCACCGGCGCCACGAACAACACCCGGATGCTGTTCGCGAGCGGCACCAACCCGTACTCGGGCGGTGCGCTGTACTTCGTGACCAACGGCAACCCGGTCCCGGCGACGGCGTCCTCCGCCAATGACGTGCAGTTCAAGGCCGGGTTCGGCGCGCCCTCGCTGTGGCTCTCCCGGACCCCGGCCACGGGCACGATCGGCGCGGGCCTCTCGGAGACGATCACGCTGTCCATGAACGCGACTGGCTACCCCGTGGGGACCTTCACCGGCGACCTCGTGGTGACGACCAACGACCCCGCCCTGGCGTCGGTCACCATCCCGGTCTCGATGACCGTCAGCGCCACCGGCGTGGTCAACTCGCTGATCACGGGCACCTCCGGGTACCGCTTCCTCGGCCCGCCGGCCTACGGCGTCACCGTGGACGACCTCGCGGCGCAGAACCTCGTGCGCGGCGTGCCGGGCTACTACCCGTCGGCCGACCCGGCCAACCTGTTCACGTCCTACGACGCCGCCACGTCCTCGTGGGTCGTGTCCGCCGGGACGGGCGAGGTGCTGCAGCCGGGCCTCGCGTTCCGCTGGTTCATGTACGACAACACGGCGGGCAACCCGGCCATTAGCCAGTCGGTGAAGCTGCCGTTCACGGTCTCGACCACGCGGCCGGTCAACACGTCGCCGGTGCGCGTCCGTCTGCAGACCGAGGGGAGCCGGTTTAACATGCTCGCCAACCCGTTCGGCTACGACCTCGACCTGACCAGCATCGCGTCGTGGCAGGGGGCCGACAACCTGGTGCCCGGCACCCCGGTGTGGACCTACGACGAGGTCACCCGTGCGTGGGTCGAGGGCGCGCCCTCGGTCGCGCCGTGGCAGGCGTTCCGCGTCCGCTCGAAGGGCACCTCGCCCAACAAGCAGCGCGTGTTCGTCATCCCGTCGCCGAGCACGCCGCTGCTCGCCGCGCGCACGGCCCCGGCCGAGCAGATCGCGTTCACGCTCTCGGGCACGGATGCGGACGGCATGGCGATCGGCGACCGCGCCCTGACGGTGTCGTTCTCGGACGAGGCCCAGGCCGCGTTCTCGGTCGAGGAGGACGTCGAGAAGTTCCAGGTGCCCGCCCAGGCGTACGCCCTGATCGGCGCCCGCGTCGGCGGCCAGTTCGTGGGCCGCGACGTGCGTCCGTTCACGCACGCCGAGATCCCGCTGGCCGTCGAGGCTCGCGGCACCGAGTCCGTGTTCACGCTCTCCTGGAACGCGTCGGCGCTGCCCGTCGGCCTCCCGGTGGTGCTGGTGGACCTCGTGACCGGCGAGGAGGTGGACGTCCGGTCGCAGTCGTCGGTGCAGTTCGCGGTCGCCCCGCGCGCGGCGCTCGCCGACGTGCCGAACGCCGACCTCGCCGACGGGGCAGCCGCGACGGACCGATTCGTGCTGCGGATCGGCTCGGGCACGGCGTCGGCTGAGGCTGCGCCGAGCGCCGTCGAGCTGACGGCCATCGCCCCGAACCCGTCGTCGGGCTCGGCGCGCGTGTCGTTCGCGCTGCCCGAGGCGGGCGCGGTGCGCCTCTCAGTGGTCGACGTGCGGGGCCGCGAGGTCGCCGTGCTGGTGGACGGCCCGCTGGCCGCCGGTCGCCACGAGGCCCGCCTCGGCGGTACGCTGGCCGCGGGCGTCTACCTGGTCCGCCTGGAGGCGGCCGGCACGGTCGTCTCGCGTCAGGCCGTGGTCGTGCGCTAGCACGTCCGCCGGAGTCCTCGATGAGCCCCGCTGACGCCCGCCGTCGGCGGGGCTCTTTGGTTTTCGCCGGGAGTGGACGCGATGGAGCCGGCACCCGGGTGTCGGACGAAATGGCCGCCCGTATCCTTCGCCTCAGCATTCCCCACATATCGGATGGTTTCTCGCATGCTGGCGGCGCTGGCCGTCGTCCTGGTGCTGGCGCCCTGCGTGGCCGCGCAGCCCAACGTGATCGTGATCGTGGCCGACGACCTCGGCTTCGGCGACGTCGGCTACAACGGCGCCGAGATCGCCACGCCCCACCTCGACCAACTCGCGGCCGAGGGCATCGTGCTGGACCGCTTCTACACCTCGCCGCTCTGCTCGCCGTCGCGCGCCGGCCTCCTCACGGGCCGCTACGGCCTCCGCATGGGCATCGCCGAGCCCGTCACGATGGCCGACACCGTCGGCCTGCCCCAGGCCGAGACGACCCTCGCCGAGGCCCTCCAGGGCGCCGGCTACGAGACCGCCATGGTCGGCAAGTGGCACCTCGGCGACGCCTGCCACCAGCACCCCCGCGCCCACGGGTTCGACTCGTTCCTCGGCGCCGTCAGCGGCGGCGTCCAGTACTGGACCCGGCAGACGAGCGAGGGCCTCGACTGGTGGCGCGACTACTCGCCGGAGGTGACCGAGGGCTACACCACCGAGTTGATCGCGCAGGAGGCCGTCGACATCCTGTCCCGACCACGCGACGGGCCGCTGTTCCTCTACCTGCCGTTCACCGCTCCCCACACGCCGCTGCAGGCGCCCGCGGCGGATCTGGCGCTCTACGACCACCTGCCGGAGCCGCGCCGCACATTCGCGGCGATGGTGACGAACCTGGACCGGGGCATCGGGCAGATCATGGACATCGTGCGCGCGTCGGGCGAGCCGACGCTGGTGTGGTTCCTCTCGGACAACGGGGCCATTGAGGTGTTCGGTGGCGACAACGGCGCGCTGCGCGGCGGCAAGGGCCAGAGCTGGGAGGGGGCCGTCCGGGTGCCGTCGGTGGTGTGGTACCCCGCCTGGGGCACGCGCACGATCCAGCACCCGGTGTGGTACCTCGACGTGCTGCCGACCCTCCTCGGTCAGGTTCCCGGCGCGGCACAGCCACTCCTTCCCCTCGATGGCACCGATCAGAGCGCCTACCTCGCCGGGGCTCCGCCTTCCAGCGACCTCCTCAACCGACGCCTGTACACGTACCGCCGGATGAGGGACGGCGGGCACTGGCGCGGCGCCCAGACGGCCCGCTGGAAATACCACGAGAACGTGAGCAGCTCGCGCACTCGCCGCTACGTGTACGCCATCGACCGGGACCCGATCGAGGAGCGCAACCGCTACGGCCGGGAGCCCCGCGTGGCTCGCGAGTTCAGCGTCGAGGCGGAGGCCTTCTCGTTGCTCACTCCATCCTGGGCGTCGACCGACACCACGCTTACGACGGTCGACGTGCCGAACCTGGCCGAGTGTGCGGCCAACCCGGCGCGCATCGCGACGGTGATCGACGGCCCGGCCGGGGCGCGCTACCTCGGCCCGCCCGCCGAGGGCCTCACCGTGGACGACCTCGCCGCGCAGAACCTCGTCCAGGGTGTGCCCGGCTACTTCCCCGAGGCGACGCCGGTGACCCTCTACACTGGGTACGACGCCACAACGGGCGACTGGGTGCCCTCCGCCGGAGCGGGCGAGACCCTCCGCCTCGGCCACGCGTTCCGGTGGCAGATGGTGGACGGCGAGGCGGGCGACCCCACCGTCTCGGTCTCGGTCCCGCGTCCGTTCTCGCTCGGCACCGGCCGGCCGGCCAACGAGACCGACGTGCGGATCGTGCTCGACACCGGCGGGAGCCGCATGAACCTGCTCGCCAACCCGTTCGGCGTACCGCTCGACCTGGGCACCCTCGCCACGTGGGATGGCGCCGACAACCTGAGCCCCACCAGCCCGGTCTGGACCTACGACCCGGTCGCCCGGACGTGGGAGGAGGCGAGCGGTGTGATCGGCCCGTGGGAGGCGTTCCGCGTTCGGGCGAAGGGCCCACGGGTCTCGGGGAGCCTGCGCACCCTGCGCATCCCGTTCTCTGCGACCGCCCCCACCTCGACGCCCCGGACGGCACCGACGCCGGGGCTTCGGTTCACACTGTCCGGTGTCGATGCGGAGGGCGTCCCGGTCGCGGACCGCGCCCTCTCCATCCGCTTCGAGGAAGGCGCCCGCGACGGGTTCGACGCCGAGGAGGACGTGGAGAAGCTCCAGGTACCCGCCGAGGCGTACGCCCTGATCGGGACGCGCGTCGGTGGCGCCTTCGTCGGGACCGATGTGCGGTCGTTCGCCGATGCCGAGATCCCGCTCGCCATCGAGGCCCGCGGGACGGCGGCGAGGGCCACGCTGGCGTGGGACGCGAGCGCGCTCCCAGCAGGGCTGCCGGTCGTGTTGGTGGACCTCGCGACGGGCACCGAGACCGACGTGCGGACCCGGTCGAGCGTCACGCTCGACCTCTCCACACGGACCGCTCATGAGGAGATCCCGCTCCACGACCTCGCCGACGGGTTGGCCGCGGCCGACCGATTTGTGCTCCGCATTGGCACGCCGCGGGTCTCGGCCGAGGGGGCCGTGACGGAAGTGGTCCTGGAGCCTGTGGCGCCGAACCCCTCCTCCGGCTCGGCTCGGGTGGCCTTCGCGCTCCCCGAGGCGGGCTCGGTCCGGCTGACGGTGGTCGACGTCCGAGGGCGCGAGGTGGCCCTGTTGGCCGAGGGGCCGTGGGCGGCCGGGCGGCACGAGACCCGCCTCGGCGCCGCGCTGGCGGCAGGCGTCTATGTGGTCCGACTCGAAGCCGGGGGGACCGTCGTCACGCGTCAGGCGGTGGTCGTCCGCTGACCGGAACGAGAGAGCCCCGCCGTCGACGCAGGTCGGCGGCGGGGCTTCAGATGTCCCGTCGAAGCAGGGGAGCCGTCTACGCGGAAGGCTCTGCTACGAAACGTAGAAGTTGGGATTCTCGTTATTCTTCGGCGCGGCGCCGCCACCGGTCTCGTCGGCGAGGTGAATGGAGTCGATCTGGGGAGGGGACCAGGGGCGGCGATGAGGGGCAGCGGTGCGCTGCCGCGCGACCTGTTTGCCGTCAGACGAACTCGGGCCCGTGTAACCTGAGGGTGCTGGCATGGGGGGGAGGGAAGGGAACGAGTAAGTACGCGTCAGAGAGGCTCCACCCTGTCGTGAGATCCCACTGTTCGAGTCCGAAATCTTTTCGGGGGGCAGACACCTGCGGATAGAGGGCCCGTGGGAGGATCGGCCGAGCCTGGCGCGAGGTATGGGTCGGCAAGGAGAACGAGCCTAACGTCTTAAAAGTGCTCCGATCCCCAGGTATCGAATCCCGTCCAGTGAGACCACTTCCCAGGGCGTCGGTGCGACAGGGAGGGCACGGACGGCAGCACGCAGGCGGTCGACATCGACGAAGGTGGCGCGATCTGCCACCGCGGCGGGCGTCAGCATGGGCCCCACCCGGCGGAGAGCATCGGCCTGGGCACGGAGCAGGGTCGCGTTCCACGACGGCTCGCGCTTGCCGCCGAGGCGGACCGCGTCTGGCACCAGCCCGGCCAGGGCTTCGCGGAACGGCCTGCGGCGCAGGCGGTCGCGGGTGGCCCAGGCCTCGGCGGGAACGCCCAGCGCGACGGCCAGCACGCGGCGGTCCAGGAGCGGGTAGCGGGTCCGGATGCCCACCTCGGCGCCCGTCAGCGCCCACGACCCCGCACGCGCGCCGAGGTGGCCGCGCCGGAGGAGCCACGCGGCGTAGCCATGGGGATCGGAGGGGGGCGGTGCGAGCGTGGGGAAAGTGGCCTGCCGGAGCCATTCCACACGGGCGAAGGTGTCCTGCTCGCCTCGGAGCGCGCCCTCCCGGAGGGCATCGAACGACGGCTCGGGTCCGCTGACGCGTCGGGCGGCTCGGTACGTGCGGAGGCGTCGGAGCACCTCGACCGGATCGCGCAGCGCACGCTCGGCGACCGGCCCCCAGCGGCCCGTCCGCAGCAGGTGCGGCGTCACGAGCCGTCGCCCGCTGAAGCTGGCGGCTTCGTCGCCCCCCCAGCCGGAGAGCAGCAGCCGCGTGCCTCGCACCTCGGCCTCGCGCAGCGTCGCCGCGTTGGGCGCATGCATCACGTGGGGCTCGCGGGTCGCGTCTCCGGTGAGCGTGGCGAGGATGTCGTCGGCAGTGGGCGGCGCCCAGACGAGGGGGAGCCCCCACCGCTCGGCCGTCGCCGCGACGGCGGCCTGGTCGACCTCGGGCGGACCGACGGGTGCCGGTAGCCACGAGTAGGCTGTGGGCGAGGCGAGCCCGCGCTCCGCGAGGGCCTCCGCCGCGAATGCCGTCACCGCCGACGAGTCGAGCCCGCTCGAGAGGTGGGTGCCGACTGTCCCGGGCGGTGCGTCCGCGATCGCCTCGGCAGTCACCTCGCGCAGGACGGCTCGGAGCGCCTCCCCGATCTCCTCTACGCGTCGGAACGGAAGGCGCGGGAAGGCCTCGGGGGACCAGGTCCGGTCCTCCCGCGCGCCATCGGCGTCGACGGTCAGACGGTGGCCGCCCTTCAGGCAGGCGACGGCGCGGAGGGCGGTGCGGCCGACCGTCTCAGGCTGAAACAGCGGGTCGAGGAAGACGGCCGCCAGCATGTCCTCGTCGAGCGCGTCCGGCACGGCCGGGTCGGTGAGGACCGCCCGCACATCGCCCCCGAGGACGATCTGGCCGGGGCGGTGGGCGTACACGAGGGGGCGGAGCCCGACCGGGTCGCGGTGGGCCACGACGGCCTGTTGCCGTCCGTCCCAGACGGCGAACGCGAACGCCCCCCCCAGGCGGTCGGCGGCTTCGGCGCCCCAGCGGCGGACCGCCGCGAGTACGAGGTCGGCGTCGGTCTCCACGCCCGTCGTGGGCAGGCCGAGCGCGCGGCGGAGGGCGGCGACCTCCATCAGGTCGAGGTCTGCGTAGAGCAGGTGGACGCCGTCCTCCCCGGCCCAGGTCTCCAGTGACACCGATGCGGCGGCCAGGGGCCCGCGTACGGCGTCGTCGCCCGGACGGAGGGGAGCGGAACGGGACACCGTCACGGGGCGAGGGGGAGGGAGGGCCTCAACGAGAAAACGCCCCTGGCGGCGTGGGCCGTCAGGGGCGTCTCGTGCTGCCCGACAAGGAATCGAACCTTGAACCTCCAGATCCAGAAACTGGCGCTCTGCCAATTGAGCTATCGGGCAATCGTCCACCGAAGCGGAGCGGCCCCAAGGTAGGGGCCGGAGGGGCCGCAGATCAACCCGCTCCAGACGCCTCGGGGAGGGGACGGGTGCTCTTCGCTTCGTCTTCGCCGGTCGCCGGAGTGAGCGCGTCCGCCGCCTCGGGGGCGACGCCGCGCCACGCAGCGACGTGCTCCACGATCATCTGGCGGACGCGGTCACGCAGCGCGGGAAGGTCCGCCTCGGTAAGGCCGTCGGTGGAGACGGGAGGCAGCACGTCCAGGCGAACGTCGGCACGGGAGAACTGCCAGCCGTGCTTCGGGAGCGCGTCCATGGTGCCGTCGAGCGCGAGCGGCAGCACGGGCACGCCCGCGCGGATGGCCAGCCGGAAGGCCCCGTCGTGGAACTTCTTGACGCGGCCATCGCGCGAGCGGGTGCCCTCGGCGAAGAACATCACCGAGGTGCCGTGGTCCAGCTTCCGCTGCGCCCGGACCAGCACCGAGCCGCGGCTGGCGGGGTCCTTCCGGTCGACCGGGATGTCGTCGGCGAGCCGCATCAGCCAGCCCAGCACCGGGATGTCGAACAGTTCCTTCTTGCCGACCCACTTCATCTCCCACGGCAGCCGCGACACCACCGGGATGTCCGCCTGCGACTGGTGGTTGCTCACGACCACGTACGGGTGCTCCAGCGCGGCCGGGTCGACGCCGCCGACCGTGATGTGCCAGGCCGGGTTGACGCGCGTGATCCAACTGCCCAGCACCCGGAACGTCCGCCCGGTGTAGACGCGCGTCGGGGTGCGGTCGAAGAGCCGCACGAGCAGCATCGTGGGGAGGGCGACGAGGACGTCGAGGACGACGAAGGCCCAGGTCAGGGCCGAAGAGAGGGCTTTCATCTGCGCGCGCGCGGTCGGACGGGGGAACGCGGCAGTGCGCGCGACGATTCAGCCGTCATGGACGTGATCAAGGTCTTCACCGAGGAGCCCATCGGGCTAGAGGCGCTCGTGCCGGACGCCGAGCCGGACGCGCGCCGCCGGGACGCGCCCCCGGCGACGCTGGAGGCGATGCTCGCCCCGACCGCGGCGCCCTATGCGCGGGCCTACCTCGCAGGCACCCATCTGGGCGACGTGCGGCGGGTCGGCGTCACGGCGCTCGACGCCGCCGAGGCCTGGATCCAGCCCCTCCTCGCCTGGACGGCGGGGCGCGACGTGACGGCACTCCACGCCGACGGATCGCCCCGCGGCCTGCTGGCCGCCGAACTCGCCGCCGTCTTCCGCCGACCCGCCGGCATTCGGGCGCTGGCCGTCGGCCCGGTCGCGCCCGGCGCACTCGCCGAGGCTGCCGGTGAGGCGTCCACAGACGGCACCTCCCAGCGGCGAGACCATCTTCCGGCCCTCCGCGCGCTCCTCGACGGGGGCGCGGCCGTCCTCTTCCCCGAGACGGCCTTCGACGGCCACGACTGGAGCCTCTTCGCCCGCGCTCCCCTGCGCGACGCGCTCGCGGACGCGTTCCGTCGGCACCCGGCGCCGGGCGTCCGCCGCTTCGTCGCCCCGTACCGCCGCGCCCGCGGCGAGCACACGTTCTACTTCGAGCAGTGGGCCCTCGACGCGCTGCCCGACTGGGCGGAGGAGGTGTAGCTCGTGGCGGAAGAGTGGACATGCGAAACCGCCGACGAGTCCTCCCACCTCGGTGCCGACGCGAACGCACCACCTCCGAACTCTGAACCATGACCTTCGACGCTGCCATGGACCGCGCACTCGCGCTCGCCGCGCGCGGCGCCGGAGCCGTCAGTCCGAACCCGATGGTGGGGGCGGTCCTGCTGGGGCCGGACGGCGAGACGTGGGGCGAAGGCTGGCACCGGCGCGTGGGCGGGCCGCACGCCGAGGTCTGGGCCGTCCGCGACGCTGAGGCGAACGGGTTCGGCGACCGGCTGTCTGAGGCGACGATGGTGGTCACGCTGGAACCCTGCAGCCACCACGGCCGGACGCCGCCGTGCGCCGACCTGATCGTCGACCGCGGCATCCAGCGCGTGGTCGTGGCGCAGGAGGACCCGTTCCCCGCCGTCGCCGGGCGCGGTCTCCGACGGCTGCGCGAGGCCGGCGCGGACGTGACCACCGGCGTCCGTGGCGACGCGGCGCGGCGCCAGATCGAGGCGTTCCGGACGCACGTCACGACGGGCCGGCCGCTCGTGACCCTCAAGACGGCCGCGACCCTCGACGGACAGATCGCGACCCGCTCCGGCGACAGTCGCTGGGTGACCGGCCCCGAAGCCCGGGCGCGCGTCCACCGCCTCCGCGCCGAACTGGACGCCGTCCTCGTCGGTGCCGGGACCGCGCGGGCCGACGACCCCGCCCTGTCCGTCCGCGACGCGCCGCTGGCCGAGGGCCAGTCGCAGCCGCTCCGCGTCGTCCTCGACCGTCCGGGGACCCTCGCGCCGACGCTCGCCCTCTTCACCGACCGCGCCGCGCCCACGCTCGCCGTCGTGGCCGAGGGGGCTCACCCCGACTACCGCGACGCGCTGGCCGAGGCGGGCGGGGTCGTGTGGCGCGTCCCAGAGCGCGACGGCCACCTCGACCTCGGCGCGCTGCTCGACCGGCTCGGCGCGGGCGACGGGCTGCCCGCGGGCATCGGGTCGGTGCAGTCGGTGCTGGTCGAGGCCGGTCCGGGGCTGGCGACTGCGCTTCTGTCGCAAGACCTCGTCGACCGCGTCCTCTGGTTCGTCGCGCCGAAGCTGGTGGGGGAGGGGATGCCCGCAGTCGGGGACCTGGGGACGGCACGCATGGCCGATGCGCTCGCGCTCGTGGAGAGCCGCTGGGAAACGGTGGGTGGAGACGCGCTGCTCCACGGGTTCCTGCGCCCGGCCTGACGCTCTCCTGCGAAGCTCGGGTGAGGGCGCTTCTTCGGCCCGACTCTCAGCGACCTTGCCCCGTCCTCGCCTCCTCCCATGCTCGCGCGACTCGCCCTCCTCGCCCTGGCTCTCGGTGTGCTCCCCACCGCCGCCCAGACCCCCACGCCGGTCCTCGACGGACGCCTCGTGGTCGAGGTGCCCGAGGGGCTCGACCGGCTCACCGAGGCGCAGCTTCTCGCCAAGTACGGCGCCGCTCGCAAGCCCGCCGACGGGTTCGGTGACGCGATCCTGGCGGTCACCGTCACGGCCACCGCGATGGCGCTCCCGACAGACGACGCCGACCTCGGGCAGGTCGTCGCGGCGTTCCGCCAGCAGCTCGGAGCCACCTACGCCGACGCCGAGTGGCTCCGCGCCGAGGTCGACCGCTCGGGAGACCGGCCGGTGGGCGTGCTCGACGTGTGGCTGCCGGTGGGCAGCGGTCGGGTCCGCAACGTGATGGTGCTGGTCGCGCTCGGCGACGCGCTCGGCGTCGTGGCGGCCAACGCCTCCGAGGCCGCGGAGCCCGGCTGGCGTGAGGCGCTGGAGGCCGCTGTGGCGTCCGTCCGCCACGCCGACGCCTGACATGACGCGCCTCGCTCTGGTCCTGCTCGTCGGTCTGGTCGCGGGGATGCCTGCGCGGGCGCAGCGCGCCGGCCCGGCCTTCGACCTGCTCCGCGAGGTCTACACCGTCGTCTTCGAGCAGCCCGCCTACCGACTCGCGTTCGAGACCGAGGTCGCCGGCCCCGACTCGACCACCTCCGACACCGGGGAGGCGACGGTTCAGGTGGACCTCGACTCGGGCCTCCCGTGGCTCTCCGTCACCTTCGACGAGGGCGAGACGCGCCGCCTCGCCTTCGACGGCGAGATCTACGAGGTCGACTTCCCGCGCACGCAGACCGTCTACGTGGACTCGACCGGGGACGAACTCTGGACGGGCTCGGCGTGGGCGCTCATGATGCACCCCGCGTTCGGCGTCGGCGCGCACTTCTTCGTGCAGGATGCGACGACGGCGACGATGGCCGGAATGGACACCTCGGCCGACCGGCCCTGCGAGCGCGCAGACTTCTGGATGCCCGCCGAGGAGGAGGGGCAGGTGGGGTACTCGCTCTGCGTCGACGTGGAGACAGCCTTCCCCCTGGAGAGTCGCCTCGTCGATCCCGACGGGACCGTGATCACGGTCCGCCTCACGGATGTCGAGTGGATCGACCCGTTGCCGCGCGCCGCCTTCCGCCTCGATTCTGCCGACGGTTTCGAGCGGGTGCCCTACCAGGACGAGACGCCGCCGCTGGCGGTCGGCCTCGCGGCGCCCGCATTCTCCGTCGAGGGAGAGGCCGGTCCGCTCGCGCTCGCCGACTACGCGGGCCAGTACGTGCTGCTCGACTTCTGGGGCACGTGGTGCGCGCCCTGCGTCGGCGCCATCCCAGACCTCCAGGCCAAGGCGGACGCCTACCCGGACCTCGTCGTGCTCGGCCTGGCCGCCTACGAGACGGACGACATGGACCCCGCCGCCTTCGTCCGCCAGCGCGGCGGGAGGTACGCCGTCGCCCGGGTCGACGATGCGCTTCTCGACGCCTACCAGGTCAAGGCCTTCCCGACCTACTACCTCGTCGGCCCCGATGGCCGCATCCTGTTCGCCGGCATCCCCGACCGCGACCCCGAGGCGGAGGACGCGCTCGCGGCCCTGCTGGTCTCGCTCTTCCCCGACTGACCCATGTTCACTGGCATCATCGAAGAGGTCGGCACCGTCGCCGACGTGACGCCGCTGGAGGGCGGGCGGCGCCTCCGCATCGACTGCTCGTTCGCCGACGCGCTGCGCGTGGACGAGTCGGTCGCGGTGGACGGCGTTTGCCTGACCGTCGTGGCGCATGACGCCGCCGGGTTCGAGGCGACAGCGGTCGAGGAGACGCTCTCGAAGACGGCCCTCGGCGACCGCGCCCCGGGCGACGGCGTCAACCTGGAGCGGGCGCTCGTACTCGGCTCGCGTCTGGATGGCCACCTCGTGCAGGGGCACGTCGACACGACGGGCGTCATCGACGCGGTGGAGACGCTGGCCGACTCGCACCTCGTCCGCGTGCGGTACCCGGCCGAGCACGCCGCGTACCTGATCCCGCGCGGCAGCATCTGCGTCGACGGCATCTCGCTGACCGTCGCCCGCCTCGACGAACCGGAGGGCACGTTCGCGCTCGCCATCATTCCCCACACCTGGGACAAGACGACGGCTGCGCGCTGGACGCCCGGCGCTCGCGTCAACCTGGAGTTCGACCTCGTGGGCAAGTACGTCTTGCGGGCCGGACCGACGGATCGTCATCAGTGAATTCCCCCAGCGGCAGGACGAGGCGTCAGGAGTGTAAGGGGAATCCTTATGCGGGGTGTGGGGGATTTGTCGGACGATCTCCCATCGGCCCCGGCGTCCTGTCAGGAGAGGCACCGTGGCACGGGGAGTGCAAGGGGGATCTGCACATTTAGCCCCCTGGCATCGTGACTGCTCTCTCTCTTCCCGCCCGTCTCGTCCAGACCCCGACCGCCCTCCTGCTTCGCCTCGGTGCTTTCTCGGCCGCTGTACTCGGCGTCGCTCTCTTCTAGGTCGGTTCCCTTCGAGCGCCGGAGTCCCATCGGCTCCTCCTGCCCTTCTCTCTGAGCCCGCCCACCTCCATTCCGTCTTAGGGCCTCTCCGACTGCTCGATTCGTCTCCGCCCCGTCCGGCCCCGTAAGGCTCGGCGGGGCGGTGGCATGTCTGGGCGATGTCTCCACCGAACGCTAGCCCGGAGCCGGGGGACGCCGGGCGTAGCTTCCTGGCCGGAATCCGCTCCCCGTGATGCAGCCCATCGCCGACCTCGACGTCCTCCCGGAGGACGCCCCCGCTCCCGTCTCGTCCGCCCCTGACGTGCACTCGGCCGACGCGCCGCGCATGGTCGCGGCCCGGCCCGGCACGAATGGCCGGAGCGTCTACATCGAGACGTACGGCTGTCAGATGAACGTCGCCGACTCTGAGCTGGTGGCCTCCATCCTGGGTGCCGACGGCTACGCGCTCGCGGAGCGTGAGGAGGACGCCGACGTGGTGCTGATCAACACGTGCGCCATCCGCGAGAAGGCGGAGGACCGCGTCCGCGGGCGGCTGACGCACGTCCGGGCGCGCAAGGAGAAGAGCCAGCCCGGTCTTCAGATCGGCATCCTGGGCTGCATGGCCGAGCGCCTGCGGTCGTCGCTTCTGGAGCAGGAGCGGCTGGTGGATTTGGTCGTCGGGCCGGACGCGTATCGCGACCTCCCGCGCCTGCTCTCGGAGAACCACGAGAGCGGGCAGGCGGCCGTCAACGTGCAGCTGTCGCGCGAGGAGACCTACGCCGACCTCGCGCCGGTCCGCTACGACACCAACGGCATCACGGCGTTCGTGTCCATTATGCGCGGCTGCGACAACATGTGCGCCTTCTGCGTGGTGCCGTTCACGCGGGGCCGCGAGCGGAGCCGCCCGGTGACGAGCATCCTGAGCGAGGTCGGCCAGCTGGTCGACGCCGGGTACAAGGAGGTCACCGTGCTCGGCCAGAACGTCAACTCGTACCGCGTCGACGCCGACGGCCACGCGGTCGACTTCGCGGAGCTGCTCTACCGGATCTCGCTGCTCAGCCCCGAACTGCGCATCCGCTACTCGACGAGCCACCCCAAGGACTGCTCCGACGACCTGCTGCACGTCCACCGCGAGCGGCCGACGGTGTGCGACTTCATCCACCTGCCCGTCCAGCACGGCAACTCGGACGTGCTGAAGCGGATGCGGCGGACGTACACGCGCGAGCACTACCTCGACCTGGTCGACCGCGCCCGTTCCATCGTCCCCGGCATCGCGTTCTCGACGGACGTGATCGCGGGCTTCTGCGGCGAGACCGACGCCGAGCACGCCGACACGCTGAGCCTGATGGAGGCTGTCCGCTACGACCACGCGTTCATGTTCGCGTACTCGGAGCGGCCCGACACCTTCGCCGCCCGCAAGTTCTCCGACGACGTGCCCGAGGCGGTCAAGAAGGCGCGGCTCTCCGAGATCATCACGCTCCAGAACGCGCACTCGCTGGAGAGCAACCAGCGCCGCGTGGGCACGGAGCAGGTGGTGCTCGTAGAGGGCACCTCGAAGCGGAGCGAGGAACAACTCCGAGGGCGGACGGACACGAACCACATGGTGGTCTTCGACCGGCCGGCCGGGCTCGCCGCGGGCGACTACGCGGTCGTTCGCGTGAACGAGTGCACGAGCGCGACGCTGCTCGGGAGCTTCGTCCGCGCGACGACGCTGGCGGCCGAGACTGCGATCCCGGCCTGACCCGGTGCTCCGCCTGCGTCTGCTCGTCGGCCTGCTGGCCGTGACCGGCTGCGATGGCGCCGAGCCGCAGGCCGTCGACGTGACGCCGCTCGCGGGCGTCTACACGGGAACGCACACCGCCAATGCGCTCGGCGAGGCCCCGGTGACATCTCCCGCCTCGGTGACGGTGGCGACCGACCGGACGACGCGGGCGATCTCGTTCACGCTGGCCGTGCGGGGCGAGGCGCCCGTGGTGGTGCCGGGGACGGTCGCCGCCAGCGGCACCATCGTGGCGGGAAACCTGCTCGCGGCCTCCGCCCTGGGGATCGAGTTCGTGGCCGACCCGGCGGGCACGATCCGCGGGGTGTACGAGGTGGCTGTGGAGGACTCGGTGCGGGCGACCGTCGCGGGCACGGTCGCGGGCACCTTCACGCGCGAACGGTTCGACCTGACCCTCGTCGAGCCCGAGGCCGGCGGGGTGCGCGTCGAGGTGCGGACGGTCCGGTAGCGGGGCGTGCTGGTCGGGTGGCGCGTCCCGTCGAGCAACCATCGGGGCCATTCGGACTCTCTGTAGGACGTGGCCTGCCCGTAGGGCTATGCTGCACGCCGACTCCGTCTCTGCTGCTCTGTCCCATGCGCGCCGTCCTGCTCCTGCTCGTCCTCTGGCCCTCGGCGGTGGTCGCCCAGGGAGAACTCGCGCTCGACTCGCTCGACGCCACGGACTACGAGGACGCCGTGCGTCGCCTGCACGACGGTGATCTGGACGTGGACTTCCAGACCATGCGGTTCGCCTCCGCACTGACCGACGCCTACGACCCGTACGACACCGAGCCGCGGGAGCAGCGCCAGCGCCTCAACGAACACCTGTACCAGCACGACGCCCCCGAGGCGGCGCTGCTCGTCGCCGACTCCCTGCTGGCGGTCAACTACGTCGACATGGACGCTCACTACGGGGCCGGCGTCGCGCATGACCGACTCGGCCACGCCGACGAGGCGGCGTTCCACTTCGAGGTGTTCGAGGGGCTGCTGGACTCGCTCCTTCGCACAGCGACCGGGACCGAGGACGACCCGTTCGTCGTGGTCCGCGTGGACGAGGAGTACGTGCTGATCGCCGTCCTCCGGCTGGAACTGCGCGGTCAGTCCCTGGTGGACTGCGCCAACACGCAGTGTGACCGGATGGAACTCCACGACCCGAGCGACGGCGGCGACGTGGACCTCTTCTTCGACGTATCGCTCCCGTTCGGGCACATGCGCCGGACGATGGCGGGGCGGTAGCGGCGCCGGACCCGTCTAGGGGTTCGTGTCTGTCGCCGTGGGCAGGGGCCGCTCAGCGAACCGGTAGGCTTCCACGATGCGCCCGCCGATCAGGTGCTCCTGGATGATCTGCTCCAGCACCTCCGGCGTGCACGAGTGGTACCACGTACCCTCGGGGTAGACGACGGCGATCGGTCCGCGCAGGCACACCCGGAGGCAGTTCGCCTTGGTGCGGTAGATGCCGCCGTCCTCGGACAGACCCAGTTCCTTGAGGCGGCCCTTTAGGAACGTCCACGACGCGAGCCCGAGGTCGGTGGCGCAGCACTTGGGCTTGGTCGGCTCGGCGCAGAGCAGGATGTGGCGGCGGATCGCCGGGATGCCGAGGGTCTGGACCTGCTTCTGGAGTGCGAGGTCGGCGCGCGGGTCGTCGGACATGAGGAAGCCGTGGGGGAGGGCGTCAGCCTACGCGCGGAGCGCGTCCAGGACTGCGCGGAGTCGGCGGACTTCGATGGCGTCCACGTGGCCTGAGCCCGGCAGGGACGCGCCGCTGTGGACCTCCCGTGCGCCCGTCCGTGGCACCACCTCAGCCACGTTCGACGCACGGACGCCGCCGCCCGGCATCACGGCCAGGTCGGCCCCGAGTCGCTCGATGAGGTGTGCCAGCCGGTCGGCCCCGGCGAGGGCATTCGCCGTCCCGCCGCTCGTCAGCACCCGGCGCGCGCCGCAGGCGACGAGCGCGTCCATCGCCTCGTCCAGGTCGCGCGCCGCGTCGACGGCGCGGTGGACGATCACCGGGGAAGGGCCCGCGGTCTCGACCAGGGCCCGGAGCGCGTCGCTGGCGATCCGTCCGGTCCGGTCCAGCGCGCCCCAGACGATGCCCGCTGCGCCGGCGTCCAGCACACGTCGGGCGTCCTCGCGCATGGCCGCGTGCTCCGTCGGCGAGAAGGTCCACCCGTCCGCGTGCGCGCGCACCATCACCACGACCGGCAGGTCGGTCGCCTCGGTGACCTCGCGGACCCAGTCGAGCGGCGGCGTCAGGCCGCCCGCCGCGGCGTCGCGGCAGAGCTCGATGCGGTCGGCCCCGGACCGGGCCGCCACGAGTGCCGAGGCGGGGTCGAAGGCGGCGATCTCCAGGAGGACGCGGTCGGTCATCGACCGGCGCGGTTCCGAGCGGTCGTCCATCGGCCCCCCGCAGGCGTTTGCCGGAGCGGGACGGGGAGGAGAGGAGTGGGCATGGGGATGGAAAGCCGGGAGACGAAATGTAGGCGGCTGCGCGCGGGGTCTGCAGAGAGACCGTGGGGGCTCACGTAAGGCGCCCGGACACTCGGGCGTCCCCGGTCACGGCGCGGTCTATTTTGACCGTTCCCCTCTGGCACCCCTCGTATGGATCGGCAGGCCCTCCAGGAACGGTTCGGCATCCTCGGCGACAGCCCCGCGCTGCGGCGGGTGCTGGAGCGCGTCCGCCAGGTGGCGCCACCCGACATCACGGTGCTGCTCGAAGGCGAGAGCGGCGTCGGCAAGGAACTGGTGGCGACGGCCATCCACGGGCTCTCGAAGCGTCGCCACAAGCGGCTGGTGGTCGTCAACTGCGGGGCGATCCCGGAGGGGCTGATCGAGAGCGAGCTGTTTGGGGCGGAGAAGGGCGCCTACACCGGCGCGACCGACCGCCGGACGGGCTACTTCGAGGAGGCAGACGGCGGGACGCTCTTCCTCGACGAGATCGGCGAGATGCCGCTCCAGGCGCAGGTTCGGCTCCTGCGGGTGCTCGAGACGGGCCAGTTCAGCCGGGTCGGCGGGACGGTCTCGCAGACCTCCGACGCCCGCGTGGTCGCGGCGACCAACAAGGACCTGGGCGAGGAAGTCCGCGCGGGGCGCTTCCGAGAGGACCTCTACTACCGACTGAGCACGGTCGTCCTCAAGATCCCGTCGCTGCGGCAGCGCCGGGAGGACATCGTACCGCTGTTCGAGGCCTTCCTGGCCCGCTTCTCTCGCCAGTACGAGGCCCCCTACCTTCGCCTCGCGCCCGACGCGGCGGACCTGCTGCAGCGCTACAACTGGCCCGGCAACGTGCGCGAGCTTCGCAACGTGGCTGAGCAGGCGACCGTGATGGTCCGTCAGAACCCGCTCTCCGCCGATGTCGTCCGGCCGTTGCTGCGCGGCGTCTCGGCGTCGGCCGGGCTGACGCTGGCGCCGCGGCCCGGCGTGGGCGACGAGGTCAGCGAGCGGGGCATCCTGTACCGCGCGCTCCTGGAGATCCGTGCCGAACTGCGCACCCTCCGCGGCGAGGTGGCGACGTTGCGCACCGGCGCGGCGGCAGCGCCCTCCGAGGGGGCGATGGTCCACGTCCCCCGCCCCGCCTTCGCGGACCTGTCTCCCTACGGCGACCTCGGCGAGGTCGAGCAGGAGGTGGCCTACGAGCCTCCCGCGCCCGCACCCACCGACGCGGCCGACACGCTCTTCGAGGTCGAGGAGGACAGCGTGCGCTTCGACCCCGCCCCCGGCTTCGACCGCGGGGACTCCTTCGAGGCGGCCCCCGCGTTTCACGGCGGCCAGCCGGCGTTACCGGAGTCGTTCGAGGCCGCGCTCGCCGACGGGCTCCCGCTGCCGACGATGGAGGAGGCCGAGGCTGCGCTCATCGCCGAGGCGCTCCGCCGCTTCGACGGCAACCGCCGCCAGTCCGCCGAGGCCCTCGGCATCTCCGAGCGGACGCTGTACCGCAAGCTGAAGGAGGAATGAGGCATCCTGCATCCGGCATCCAGGGGGGGGCTCGGCGGGCGCGGCGCGCGGTCGCCCTGTGCGCAGCCCTGCTCGCCGCGTCCTGCTCGCCGATGCTGCTCCAGGGCTGCGGCGTGTACTCCTTCTCCGGCGCCACCATCCCGGCGCAACTGCAAACCGTCGCGGTGCCGCTGGCCGAGGACCGTTCGACGGGCGGCCCGCCCGGCCTGGACCGTCTCATGACGGATGCGCTCATCGACCGCTTCGTCGACCGCTCCCGGCTGGCCCTCGAGCCGGACGAGGGCGAGGCCGACGCCGTCGTCCGGGCGACCATCGAGCGGTACAGCATCGCGCCGGTGGCCGTGACCGACCAGAACGTGGCGGCGCTCAACCGGGTCACGCTATCGGTCCGCGTCGTGGTGGAGGACCGGGTCGAGTCTGCCGAGCTGCTCTCGCGCTCGTTCTCGGCCACCGAGGACTTCGCCCCCGCCGATGGCCTCCAGGGCGAGGCCGACGCCTCGGCGACGGCGCTCGACCAGATCGCCCGCGACGCCTTCACTGCGGCCACCTCGGACTGGTGACGGCCGGGCTCACCGCCCTGGCCGGGGCCGTCTACGGCGCCGCCGGGCTCCTCCTGGCCGTCCTCGGCCTCCACGCGCTCGTGCTGGCGACCGTGCGGACGCTCCTGCCGAGGCGGGACCTCCCGGCCGCGCCCGGCCCGTGGCCCGCGGTCGTCGTCCAACTGCCGGTCTACGAGGAGCCGCCCGCGCTCATCGCCCGCGTCCTCGACGCCGCCCTCGCGTCCGACTACCCCGGCCGGGTCGAGATCCAACTCCTGGATGACTCGTCGGTCGCATCGCGACGGGTGAACGCGGCGCTCTGTGCCGAGCGGCGTCCGGGCGTCCGCCACCTGCCTCGCGACGCGCGGGAGGGTTACAAGGCCGGGGCCCTCGCTTACGGACTGGCGCAGACCGACGCCCCGCTGGCGGCCGTCTTCGATGTCGACTTCCGGCCCTCGCCGCCCACGCTCCGCGCCCTCGTCGGTCCGCTCCTGGCAGACGAGGGGCTGGCGTTCGTGCAGGGGCGCTGGACGCATCCGGGCGCTGACCGAACGTGGCTCGGGCGGGCGCAGGCGGCCGTCCTGGACCTCCATTTCGCCGTCGAGCAGACAGCGCGCGACCGCGCTGGGCTGCCGCTGCCCTTCAACGGCACGGCGGGCGTCTGGCGCCGCGCCGCCATCGACGATGCCGGCGGGTGGAAGGCCGACACCCTCGCGGAGGACGCCGACCTCGCGCTCCGCGCGCAGGCACGCGGGTGGCGCGCGCGCCTGGCGGAGGACGTGGCCGTCCCGGCAGACTTCCCCGAGACGGTCGGTGCGTGGCGGCGTCAGCAGGCACGGTGGGCGAAGGGCCTCGCCGAGGTCGCGCGCCTCCGCCTCGGAACGCTCTGGCGTGCGCCGCTCCCGATGCGCGCGAAGCTCGCCTTCACGGGGCACCTCGCGTTGTCCCTGAGCCTGCCCTCGCTGCTGGTGCTCCTGCTGCTCCACCCGGTGGTCTCCGCGCTGGGCGGGATGGGCGCCGCAGCCGTGCTGGCGGGGCTGGGCCCGGTGGCGCTGGTGGGGCTCATCGGGGCACACGTCGTCGCGCTCCAGGCGCTGCACCCGGCATCGTGGCGCGGGCGCCTGCTGAGGATCCCCGCGGCGCTGGCGGCGCCCATCGTGCTCGTCGTCCCCGTCGCGCGGGCCTTCGGCGAGGCCGTCGTCGGGCGCCGGACGCCCTTCGCGCGGACACCCAAGGGGGCGTCGGGCGGGGGCGAGGGGGGAGGGACCGAGGTCGCGCTGGCGGTGTACTCGGCTGCCGGATTGGCCGTCCTCGTGGCACTCGGCGCCTGGGGGGCAGTCCCGTTTCAGACGCTGCTGGCTGTCGCGACCGCCGCCGCCGCGTGGGCCATCCGCCGGACCCCGCCAGTGGCGCGTGCCGAACCGGTGCCGTCGCTCACCCGCGCGGCGGCGTGAGCCAACCGGCGGCATGGGTGCGGCCGAAGAAGGCGACCCCGCGGCGGGCTCTGGGTCGACCGTCCCCCCCGACTTCACGACGCGTCCCGAACCCTGCGACCGGACCGGCGTGGACCAGGACACGATTCCGTAACGCCGTGTCCGCCCTCGCCCGTTCGACGCCCGCCCCGCTCCAGGTCCTCGATGCTCGCCGCGTCCGTGCCGGGGGCGTGCCGGGCACGCGGTACCGACTCCGCCGGGAGCACCCGGTCACCGGTCACGCCGACCTCGATCTCGCCCTGGGCACCTTCGAGGCCATCGTCCTCCCGCCGACCGACGGCCGGACCGGTGCGCCTGCGGTGACGCTCCTGAACGGCATCACGAAGGGGATGGACCGAAGCCTCCCCGCCGCGACGGCGCTCGCGCGGGCGGGCCTCGGCGCTGTGCTGATCGACACCCCGCTCGGCGGCTCGCGGCGGATCGCCGAGGGGCACCCCGGCCTCGACCTCGCCGAGCTGGCCCGTCGCGGCGTCGACCTGGACGTGCCGTTCGCGACGCGGCTGTTCGACGGGGTCGCGGCCGACCTCGCAGCGGCGTTCGCGTTCGCCGAGGCCGAGCACGGGCTCGGCGCCGATCGCCGGGCGCTCTTCGGCGTCAGCTTCGGGTGCCTTCTGTCGAGCCTCGCATTCGCCCGCGACGGCGTGGGCGACCGCCTCTTCGGCGCCATTGGCCACCCGGACCTTCCCGCGATGGCGCGTGGACTCGTCGACAGCTTCGCGCAGTTCTCCGGCCTGCCGCCCGCCGTGGTGGCCGGAGGTCTCCGCCTCGGCCCCGTCGCCGACGTGGCCGCGCGGCGCATGGGCGGCGAGCCTGCCGTGGGCCTGCTCCGCTTCGCCCGCCTGCTCGCGGCGCTCGGTCGGGGCGGACGCGCGCTTGACGGTCTCGACCCGGTCCGCTTCGCGCCCGAGGTCGGGGCTCCCGCTGGCGGGGGGGACCGACCGGCGCACTTCCTGGCGGGTGCCCTCGACCCTGTCGCGCCGCCGGAGGTCGTCCGCGCGGCGGCGGCGGCGTTCTCCACCTCGACCGTCGAAGTGCTGCCGGGGCTCGGGCACGGGTGGTACGTCGGCGCCCGTCCCGCCGGCGCCGAGTCGTTCGAGCGGTCGTGCGGCGCGTGGCTCGTCCGCCACCTCGCCGACTGGACAGAGTGAGCGTCTCCGCCCCGGGACCGAGACGCCCTGACGGTTAAGCGCGAGGGGAGGAGCGGCGATACCTCGGTCCCATCCTGTGGACGTTCTATGCAGCCCTCCGCAAGCCCCGACGCCGACGCGCCGTCGACGGACCGACCGATGTCGATGGTCCTCCGCTGGACCCGACGTGCCGTCGGCCGCATCTCTGGGGAGCGAGAGGCGGCCCCCATGCCCGCGGAGGCGCCGGACACGTCGCTGCTGGACGCCCTGCCCGACCCCGTCGTCCTGGTGGATGCCGAGGACCGGATTCACGCCGTCAGTCAGGCCGTCGTGGAGGTCTTCGGCGTGGATGCAGAGGAACTCGTCGGAGCGGCCCTCGCCGAGCGGCTCATCGAATTCCCTGGCCGGGAGGCCTATCACGCCTGCCTCGGGCGGGCCGCAGACGACGTCGACAGCCGCGAGGAGCCTGCGCTGCTGGCTGCCGTTCGCGCCGACGGAACGGAGGTCCCCGTCGCCCTCACCATTCGGGCGGTCCGCGACAGCGCGCTGTTCGCCGTCACGCTCCGCCACGCCAAGGCCGCCCGCGCCGACGCCATCGACGACCGGCGCCGCACCCTCCGCACGATCCTCGACGCGCTGCCCGAGGCGGTCGTCGCCGTGGACCCTCAGGGGCGCGTCCTCTTCCGCAACCGGGCCAGCGTGGGCGGGCGCTCGCGCAGCGACGCGACGCAGCGCGCCCTCCCCGACGCCGAGTGGCGCGCCGCCGAGGCTGTCATGCGCGCGGGCCAACCCGCCGTGGGCGAGGAGCCGGCCGGCCCCGCGGGCGGCATCCGGCTGACGACGCGGATCCCCGTCCGCAGCGCCTCCGGCGCCATCGTCGGGCTCGTGGCGCTCTCGCGCGACGTGACGGCCGAGAAGGCCGACGCCGCCCGGCTGCTGGACGACAAGCGTGCCGCCGAAGCCGCCGCCCGCGCCAACAGCGAGATCCTCGCCACCACCAGCCACGAGGTCCGCACGCTCATGAGCGGCGTGACGGGCATGACCCAACTCCTCCTCTCCACCGACCTCGAAGGGGACCAGCGCGACTACGCCGAGACGATCCGCACGCAGAGCGCCACGCTCCTCCGCATCGTCAACGATGTCCTGGACCTCTCGAAGATGGACGCCGGGATGCTGACGCTGGAGCGCGAGCCGTTCCAGGTGGCGAGCGTGGTCGACGGCGCGCTGGCGGTCGTGGTGGTGCAGGCCGGGGCGAAGGGCCTCGCGCTGTCGAGCGAGGTCGCCGAGGCCGTGCCCGCCTCCGTCGTCGGCGACGGGGGGCGGATCCAGCAGGTGCTCGCCAACTTGCTCACGAACGCCGTCAAGTTCACCGACGAGGGCGCCGTTCGGCTCCGCGTCGGGCTGACCGGAGGCGGCCGTGCGCTGGGCTTCGCCGTCGAGGACACCGGCGTGGGCATCGCCCCGGACCGCCTCGACGCGGTGTTCGAGGAGTTCGTCCAGGCCGACGCCTCGACCGCGCGGACGCACGGCGGCACCGGTCTGGGACTCGCCATCTGCCGTCGGCTCGTGGAGCAGATGGGAGGCGAGCTGACCGCCGCCTCGTCCCCGAGCGGCGGCTCCGTGTTCCGGTTTACCATTCCGCTGGAGGCCGCCACCGCCGTGCCCGAGGCCGACGACGTGGCCGCTGCGCCCGTCTCCGTCTCGCCCGACCCGGCCTCGCCCGCTCCGGCTCCGCCTGCATCCGCCTCGCCCGCCCCGGTCTTGCCCGCCCCGGCGTCGACCCCGATGGCGGCGACGTTCGACGCGGAGCCGGAGTCAGAGCCGGTGCCAGCCGCCGCCGACGCGCCTGTGACGAGCGCGCCTCTGGCCCCGCCGCCCCCCTCTTCAGTCGCCCCCACGCCCCCCACGCCCCCCCCGGCTGCCCCCCCGGCGAAGCCCCCGGTCGCCCCGCGCCCGCTGAAGTCGGCGGTGATGGACACCGCCTCAATCCTGCCCGCCGCGCGCGTGCTCCTGGTCGAGGACGACCCGGTGATGCAGAAGGTCACCTCGCACACGCTCCTCCGCCTCGGCTACCGCCCGACGGTGGTCAGCAACGGCGCGCAGGGCGTGATGGCCGCCCGCGGCAAGCCGTACGACGTGATCCTGATGGACATCATGATGCCCGTCATGGACGGGCTCGACGCGACCCGCAAGATCCGCGAGGACTCTGGTCCGCACCCACAGCCTGCCATCGTCATGCTGACGGCGAACGCCATGAAGAACGACCGCGTGGCGGGCATGGAGGCGGGCGCTGACGCCTACCTCACCAAGCCGGTCGAGCCCCGCGAACTGGCGGCCACCATCGAGCAGGCCATCCGCACGCGCACCCAGCCGTCCGAGGACGGCCCCGAGGCGGAGGTCACTTCCGCTTGAACGACAGCGTCAGCGGGACGCCCTCGAACCCGAATGCTTCCCGGAGGCGGTTCTCGAGGTAGCGCCGGTAGCTCTCCTTGACGCCCTCCGGGTGGTTGCAGAAGAACGCGAACACCGGCGGCTCGTCGCGCACCTGGCTGGCGTACTTGATCTTGACGTACTGGCCGCGCCACGACGGCGGCGACTGCCGCTGGACGGCCTTCTCGACGACCTCGTTGAGCCGCGCCGTCTGGACGCGCTTGCGCCGCTCGTCGAACACCGCGAGCGCGACCTCCAGCACCTTCTCGGCCCGCTGGCCCGTCAGGGCGGAGGCGAACACGACCGGCACGAAGTCCAGCAGGCCCAGCCGCTCGCGCATCTCGCGCTCGATGTCACGCGCCGTGTTGGTCTCCTTGTCCGCGACGAGGTCCCACTTGTTGACGACGATCACGAGGCCCTTCTTGAGCTGGTCGGCCTCGCGGAGCACGCGGGCGTCCTGGCTCTCCAGGCCGCGCTCGCCGTCGATCAGGATGACGGCCACGTCGCAGGACTGGAGCGCGCGCTCGGTGCGGAGCGTCGAGTAGAACTCGACGTTCTCGGTGATGCGCGCCTTCTTGCGGAGGCCCGCCGTGTCCACGAGGACCACCTCGCGGGCGTCCTCGCCCTCGCCGAGCGTCAGCCGGGCGTCGATGGCGTCGCGGGTGGTCCCGGCCACCTCGGTCACGATGGAGCGCGTGCGGCCGAGCAGCTTGTTGGCGAGCGAGCTCTTGCCCACGTTGGGGCGCCCGAGGAAGGCGATGCGCGGGGCGGTGTCCTCCTCGTCGATCTCCGGCTCGTCCGGGAGGGCGGCCACGACGGCGTCGAGGAAGTCGCCCGTGCCGGTGCCGTTGACGGCGCTGAGCGGGTACATGTGCTCGAAGCCGAGGCTCCAGAACTCGGCCGCGTCGAGCGCGCGGGTCGTGTTGTCGGCCTTGTTGGCGACCACGAACACGGGCTGCTCGGCGCGGCGCAGCATGGCGGCCACCTCGGCGTCGAGGTCCGAGATGCCCGTCAGCGTGTCGACCACGAACAGGATCACGTCGGCCTCCTCGACCGTGAGCATGACCTGCTCGCGGATGGCGGCGTCGAAGCGTTCGGCCGAGCGCGGCACCAGCCCGCCAGTGTCGACGAGGTCGAACGTGCGCCCGCCCCACTCGACCTCGCCGAACAGGCGGTCGCGCGTGACGCCCGGCTGGTCGTCCACGATGGCTTTGCGCTCTTCGGTGAGGCGGTTGAACAGGGTCGACTTGCCCACGTTGGGGCGGCCGACGATCGCGACGAGGGCCATCGGAGAGGAGGGGAGGGGGAAGGTCGAAGCTAGGCGGGGCGGACGCGTCGGAGGGCGAGGAGGGGGGGAAGATGGCGGGCGAAGGGTGTGGAGAGCCGGCGCCCGTCCACCCCGCCCGCCTCGGCGCCGAGGCGGAGGGGGTGATCCTGTCAGACGACCTCTCACGGAACGGTAACATTCTGTGAGCGAGGGAATACGGAGCGCCTCCGCGTCGTCTAGAGGGCACACCCGTCCGCCCTGCCATGCGCCGTCTCCTGTTCCTCCTCGCCCTGCCCGCCGTCGTGCTGGCGACTGTCGCCGCCGGGTGCGGCACGTCCGAGCCGCTGCCGCCCGCCGGGCCGAGCGTCGGGATGGCGCTCGACCCCGCGCTCGCCGACACCGTCGTGTTCGCGGGCGGCTGCTTCTGGTGCATGGAGAAGCCGTTCGAGGAGCTGGACGGCGTCGCCTCAGTCGTCTCCGGGTTCTCTGGCGGCACGGTCGCCAACCCGACCTACGACGAGGTCTCCCGCAAGACGACCGGCCACTACGAGGTCGTGGAGGTGATCTACAACCCGCAGGTGGTCCCGTTCGACACGCTGCTGCAGGTCTACTGGCACAACGTCGACCCGTTCGACGACGGCGGCCAGTTCTGCGATCGCGGCAGCCCGTATCGCCCGGCCATCTTCGTGCGCACGCCCGCTGAGCGCGCCGCGGCCTCCGCCACGGTGGCGCAGGTGCAGGAGAAGTTCGGCCTGCCGGTCCTCGTGCCCGTCCTGGACGCGGCCCCGTTCTACGCCGCCGAGGACTACCACCAGGACTTCTACCGCACCAACCCGGCCCACTACAACCGGTACCGCACCGGCTGCCGCCGCGACGCGCGCCTCGACCAGCTCTGGGGCGACGCTGCCGGCCACCTCGGCCCCGCGCTCTAGCCCTGCCCGCCCCGTTCGCGGGGCGGACCGACCCCGTCGACCCCATGAAAACCGTCGTTCTCTCCCTCCTGGCCGTCACGGCGCTGGTCGCCGTCGCCGGCTTCGTTCTCTTCCGACCCTCAGCCATCGATCCCATGTCCGACGCCGCTCTCAAGGACCGCCTCACGCGGATGCAGTACTACGTCACCCAGAAGGACGGCACCGAGCCGCCCTACGCGAACGAGTACTGGAACAACACCGAGCCCGGCCTCTACGTCGACGTCGTCGACGGGACGCCGCTCTTCGCCTCGACCACCAAGTACAAGTCCGGCACCGGCTGGCCGAGCTTCTGGCAGCCGCTCGACGGCGCGCCGGTCGAGACCAAGGTCGACAAGTCGCTCTTCATGACGCGGACGGAGGTCCGCTCCGGCTCCAGCGACTCGCACCTCGGCCACGTGTTCGAGGACGGCCCCGAGCCGACCGGCCTGCGCTACTGCCTCAACTCGGCCGCGCTCCGCTTCGTCCCCGTGGCGGACCTGGAGGCGGAGGGTCTGGGCGAGTACGCGGCGCTGTTCGAGAGCGGGGACTAGGGACGGGGTGTTGGGGATGTCCATTGTGGCATCTCCTTCCCCTGACACCACTCCCAGTCTCTAACACCTAATCTCCATCGTCCGATGACTCGCCTCTTCTCCCTGCTCCTCCTCGCGGCCGTGGCCGCGCCCGCGTTCGCCCAGTCGTCCGGCTGGACGAAGCCGTCGGACGCCGAGCTTCGGCGCCAGCTCTCGCCCATCGCCTATCAGGTCACGCAGCGCGACGCGACCGAGCGCGCCGGCACGAGCCCGCTCAACGACGAGCACCGCGCGGGCATCTACGTGGACGTGGTCTCGGGCGAGCCGCTCTTCTCGTCGCGCGACAAGTTCGAGAGCGGCACCGGCTGGCCCAGCTTCACGCGGCCCATCCGCCCTAACGCCGTCGCCGAGCGCATCGACCGCTCGCTGGGCATGCCGCGGACGGAGATCCGGTCGGTGCGCGCCGACAGCCACCTCGGCCACGTCTTCGCCGACGGCCCCCGCCCGACCGGCCTGCGCTACTGCATGAACGGCGCCGCGCTCCGCTTCGTCCCGCTGGACCGGATGCGGATCGAGGGCTACGCCGCATACGTCGGCGACGTCCGGTAGCTCCGCCTCGGCGCCGACGCGGGTCTACTCCTCGACGCGGGTCAGCGTCATCTCGAAAAAAGGGCGCCACGTGGCGCCGTCGTCGAACGTCATGCGGCCGGTCTCGACCCACCGGTCCGTATATGCCGGACGGAGACGGCGTCGAAGTCGGCGGGTGTAGCGTGGCGAAGTGCGAGCCCGCCTCCTTGATTCTGGCGGCTGCCGGAGCCACGGGTCGGCGTAGGCGAACGTGCCCACCGTCAGCACGGGCAGGCTAGGCCCGAGAGCGCGGCCACGGTCTGCAAGAAGACGCCGATACCCGCCCAGCAGGGGAGACCGAGTCTACCCGGACCACAGGATCGGGAGGGTCCCCACTCTCGGCGGGGCCGGACCTCCCCAGGCCGGCTCTGGTTCGACCGTCCCCTCTCCCGACTGTGATGCAGACCGCGCTCTGGTGGATCAAGAAGGACGTTCGGCTGGCCGACAACCCGGCGCTGACCGCCGCGCTGGCGAACGCCGAGACCGTCGTCCCAGTGTTTCTGTTCGAGCCTGCCGTGCTGGAGGCCGAGGAGACGAGTGCGTTCCACGTCGCCGCGTGGTGCGAGGCGCTGGCCGACCTCTCGGAGCGGCTGGGCGGCCACGTCCTCCCGCTCCGTGGCGACGCCATCGAGACGTTCGCGAGGCTCCGCGCCGTGCTCCCGTTCGACGCGATCCACAGCCACGAGGAGATCGGGTCCGAGGTGACGTTCGCGCGCGATCGCACCGTCGCCGACTGGTGTGCTTCCGAGGGCGTCACGTGGCATGAGCACCAGCAGACGGGCGTGTTTCGGGGCGGCGTCGACCGCGACAAGCGGGCCAAAGAGTGGACGGCGTTCATGCGCGGCGGTCCGCTCCCGGCCCCGTCCGCTGCCGACCTCGCCCGGGTCCGCGTCCCGCCCGAGGCGGCCGGCCTCGCGATGCCCGTCGTCAGCCCCGACGCGGTCGGGCACCCGCTCACGGAGGCCCAGCGCGACCTGCGCCAGCCGGTTTCCGAGACCGCGGCTGTGGCCACGCTGGACGACTTCTTGACCGACCGTGGGGCGTGCTACTCGGGCGGCATCTCGTCGCCCAACCTCGCCTTCACCTGTGGCTCGCGGCTGTCGGTCCACCTCGCGTGGGGGACCCTCACCGGGCGGGCGGCCTACGCGGCCACCGAGGCCCGGCAGGCGGAGGTCCGCGCCCAGACCGGCGACGCAGCCCGGCAGTGGGGGCGCTCGCTGAATGCGTTTAAGAGCCGACTCCACTGGCGCGACCACTTTATCCAGCGGCTGGAGTCGGAGCCACGGATGGAGTTCGAGCCCCTCAACGCGGCCTACGAAGCCCTGCCGACGCCTGGCGACCACCACCTGGACGCGTGGCTCGCGGGCGAGACCGGCTGGCCCCTCGTCGACGCCTCCATGCGGTGCGCGGCGCAGACCGGCTTCCTCAACTTCCGGATGCGGGCGATGGTGACGAGCGTCGCCGTCCACACGCTCCGCATCGACTGGCGCAAGACCCTCTACCCCACGGCCCGCCTCTGGGCGGACTACGAGCCAGGCATCCACATCGCGCAGACGCAGATGCAGGCGGGCGTCGTAGGCATCAATCAACTCCGCGTCTACTCGCCCGACAAGCAACTCGCCGACCACGATCCCGAGGCGACGTTCGTCAGGCAGTGGGTCCCGGAACTGGCGGACGTGCCGCCCGAGGCGATCCTGAAGCACCACGTCCGCCCTGTGCCTGGCTACCGCGAGCCGCTCGTCGACCGGCTGGTGTGGTCGAAGGGGTTCAAGGACGACTACTACGCCATCAAGGGCCTGCCGGAAACGAAGGCGCTGGCGGACGCCGTCTACCAGCGCCACGGCTCCCGCCGCCCCCGCAGTGCGCGGACGTGGAAGAGCAACGCGCCGCGAGCGGGCGAACGGCGCATCGTCAAGGCGGTGGGGGCGCAGACCGAACTCGGCCTGTGACCGCTCTCGACGCCCTCCGTCTTCGCACGCGCCGCCTCTCCGACCACCCGGTCGCCGAGGACGCCGACTACGTGCTGTGCTGGCTCGGGCAGGCGCTCCGGGCCGAGGAGAACCCGGTCATCGACGCGTCGCTCGCGCTGGGCGACCGGCTCGGCCTGCCGGTGGTGGTGCTCCACACGCTGGAGAACCGGTACCCGTACGCCTCGCACCGCATCCACCGGTTCATGCTGGAGGCGAGCCAGGAACTGGGGCCCGGCGTCGAGGCGCGGGGCCTGCGGTTCGTGCGCTACGTCCGCCAGGGCGCGGCCGACGGCGACGCACCCGGTGCGGTCGACGTGGCGGCCCGGCTGGCCCGGCGTGCCGCCGCCGTGCTCACGAACGACGTGCCGACGTTCGTCGCCGGAGAGTACGCGGAGCGGCTGGCCACGGCGCTCGACGGCCGCGCCGTGTTCGCCGTGGACGCCTGCTGTGCCGTCCCGATGAACGCGTTCGACGCGCACCACACGGTGACGAAGGCCTTCCGCGCCGCCCACACCCCGCGCCGCGCCGACCACCTCGGGCTCGACCTCCGCCAGCCGAGCACGGGCCGGTTCGAGGGCGACCTCGACGTGCCGGTGACGCCCGACCTCACCGACTGGGACGACGACGCGCTCGACGCCTTCATCGCCGGGTGCGGCGTCGACATGAGCGTGCCCCCGGCGCCCGGCTGGAGCGGGCGCCGGAGCGCGGCGCTGGACCGACTGGCGTTTGCCGTCGAGCACGTCGTGCCGCGCTACAAGTGGACGCGCAACAACCCGGCGCTGGACGACGCGACGACCATGCTGTCGCCCTGGATGCACTTTGGGGTGCTCTCGCCGCGCGAGGTTGCGGCCGCCGTGCTCGACGCCGAGGCGGAGGGGCACGTCCACGCGGCGGCGCGGTGGAAATTCCTCGACGAACTGCTCACGTGGCGCGAGCTCTACCACCACCGCAGCCGCTGGGAGCCCGACTGGGCGCACTGGGACGGCCTTCCCGCATGGGCTCGCGAGACCCTCCTCAACCACGCCGACGACCCGCGGCCGCACCTCTACTCGCTGGACGCCCTCGCTCACGGCGAGACCGACGACGAGGTCTGGAACGCCGCCCAGAAGCAGTTCGCCATCGACGGCTGGATGAACAACAACCTCCGCATGTACTGGGGCCGCCAACTCCTGACGTGGCGCCCCGACCCGCGCGACGCCTTCGCCGCGACGTGCTATCTGAACGACCGCTTCAGTCTCGACGGCCGCAACGCGTCCACGTACGGCGGCATCCGGTCGGGCTTCGGGGAGGTCCGGCCGTGGAAGGAGCGGCCGGTCTACGGGACCGTCGCGGGCAAGACGAGCGGGGCGCTGATGAAGCGCGACGGCGTGCCCGCGTGGCTCGCCGAGCAGGCCGCCCGCGAGGTGCCGTTCCGCGCCGCCATCGCGTCCGACCCGCCGCCGGAGTTCGACCGCTACCGCTGACGGCCTCGGGGCCGAGGCGGGCGAGGCTGGCCGGTGGCTCGGTCAGTCCGCAGCCTCCCCGAGGCGGGCCGAGTCGGTGCCGTAGAGGCCCTGGTAGATCGCCCGATTGCGGGTCAGGATCTTGACGTAGTCGCGCGTCTCGCGGAACGGGATCCGCTCGGTGAACAGCGCGGCGCGGCCGAACTCGGGGAAGGCACGCCACGCGTCGACCTGGTGCGGGCCTGCGTTGTAGGCGCCGAAGACGGCCGGGAGCGACCCGCCGTAGGCCTCGACCTGCTGCCCGACGTAGCGCGTGCCGAGGTGGACGTTGACCTCGGGGAGGTAGAGCAGGGCCGGGTCCCAGTCGTCGATCCCGACCTCGGTGGCTAGCGTCCGTCCGGTCGCGGGCATGAGTTGCATCAGCCCCCGCGCGCCGACGTACGACGTGGCGCGGGCCGAGAACTGCGACTCCTGACGGATGAGGGCGGCGGCCGTGAACGGGTCGACGCCGCTCGCCCTGGCCTCGGCCTCGATCATGCGGCGGAACGGGAACGGGTAGAGGATGCGGAGGCGGCGCGCGTTCGTCCCCCCGCCCAGGCCCTGCCCCAGGAGGATGGCGCGACGGCCGTAGCCTCGCGCGATGAGCGCCTCGGCGAGCGCGTAGCGGTCGGCCTGCTCGCGCCCCGCGCCCGCGATCACGCGGTCCGCCTCGGCCTCGGCGACCTCGGGGAAGCCCGCCTCGCGGAGCACGTCGACGCCGCGCAGCGCCTCGGCCACGCGAGCGTCGGCGGCGGCATCCGCCGGGGGCGACGGGCTCAGGGGGAGTGGCCAGAACGGCTCGCCGAGTGCTTCGCTCGCGAGCAGGGCGTAGTACGAGTCGCGCTCCCGCCGCAGGACCTCCCGGAAGCGGTCGGCGGCGGCGGCCGAGTCTCCGGCCGCGGCGTGGGCGCGGCCCGCCCAGTAGCGCGCGCGCAAGGCGTCGGTGCCGCGGTAGCCGTCCCAGAGGGCGGCGGCTTCGGCGTAGTCCTCCGCCAGGAACGCCTGTCCGGCGCGCCGGAGGACGGCCAGCCCGGCCCACGCGGAGCCCGGCGCCTCCTGCTCGACGCGCCGGTAGAGCGGGAGGGCGCGGTCCAGGTCGCCGCCCTGGTGGAGCACGTCGGCGGCGAAGTAGAGGTGTCTGACGTCGTCCTCCGCCAGCTCGAGGTAGATCGCCGCGGCCTGGTCGGTGCGGCCCATCCGGCCGTACGCGCCCGCCATCAGCGCGCGCACCCGGGCGGGGCGAGAGACGGCGACATTCGGGCCCTTGAGCATGGCCAGGGCATCGTCGTAGCGCTGGGCGTCGAAGAGCGCGTCGGCCGCTTCGAAGCGGATGTCCTCGCGCTGGGCGGGCGTGCCCACGCTGGCGCCGCGCCACTCGGAGTCGATCCACTGACCGAAGGCGTCGGCCGCCTCCGCGTTGAGGCCGAGCGCGCGGTCGGTGCGCGCCAGCGCGAGCCAGTCGTCGGCCGTGGGCGTGCCCTGTCGGAGGCGCTGGGCCGCGTCGCGGGCCGCCGGGCTGGCGGGGGCCTCGTCGATGGCGTCACGGAAGAGCGCGCGGGCCTCGGCGTCGCCCATCGCCTCCGCCAGCCGTCCGGCAGTGAGGGCGAACGCGGCGCGGGCGGCGTCAGAGTCGGCGCGGGACCGGGCGCGGTCGGCCAGCCGGCGGGCGGCGGCGAGGTCCCCGGAGCGTTGCGCGGCCTCGATGCGGGCGGCGTCCATCCGTCGGCCTCGCTCGCCGCCGGATACGGACCCAGCGAGCGCCTCGACCCGGTCGGTCCGGCCGTCGCGGGCGAGCGCCTCGGCCGCCAGCACGGCCCGCCACTCGGGAGAGACCTCGGTGATGGCGTCGAGGGCGCGGTCGCCCGTCTCGGCGTCGAGGCGGGCCAGCACGAGCGCACGGCGGAGGCGGGCCGCGCCGCGCTCGACGGCCTGTGTCGTATCGGCTACACTCAGAAAGGCGTCGTACCCAGCCCGCGCGGCGTCGAGGTCGTCGGCGTTGTCGTAGGCCCGGGCCAAAAGGTAGCGGCCCCGGCCGCCCTCCAACGAATCCAGCCCCTCCGCCCCGTCGAGGAGGGCGCGGACGCGGGGCCAGTCGCGCGCACCCGCCTCTGCGCGGGCCGCCAGCAGGCGCGCCTCGGCCGAGAGATCGTCGTCGCCGATCTGGCGAAGGAGCCGCGCCGCGCTCCACGGACGGTCGGTGTCGAGTAGCATTCGCGCCTCCACCAGTGCGTCGGAGGCGTCGGTCGGGGAGTCGGGGGCGCCCGGCTTGGGGCCGCACCCTCCCAGGAGGACGGCCAGAAAGAGGGGGAGGAGGGGGAGACGCATGTGGGAACGAGAAGCGGCCTCTCCCACTAGCGCCCACTACCGGAGGTTGCACCAAGCACCATGCCGCCTCCCCCTGCTTACCTAAGCGCCGAGGCGGAGGTCGCTAGGGTATGCTGTTCGCTGCCTCGTACCGCTGGCGATGCTCCCGCAGGAACAGGAGGTCGAGGGGATGGGCAGGGTGAACCCGGAGCGTCCCGGTCCCCCCAGCGAGCGACAGGTCGTCGGCCACAGTGAAGACGTACAGATCGAACGCTACATGATGCGTGGGGCAGAGGCACAGGACGTTGGCGAGCACGTCCGGTCCGTCATGGGGCCTTCCCAGCGGCCGGATGTGCGCCGCCTCGGCATAGGGCCCGGTCGGGGTCTCGATGCGCTCGCCGCAGACCTGGCAGCGAAAGTCGTAGAGTCGTTTGACGTCTCGGGTGACGGCAGAGTCGCGCACGATCCTGGAGACGATGGTGTCTCGTCGCTCGGGCGGTCGAGACGCGCCGAACAGGCCGGGCTCCTCCGCGACCCGACCTCGTGAGGGCGCGTCGGGTTCGAGTCGTTCGAGCCGGAAGCGCCACACCCGGTACCCATCCCGGCCGGGCTCGGCCCAGTAGTCGGCCACGCGGTAGAGGCCGTCATAGCGGTAGCCAGCGGCGGGGCCGTCGTGCACGTCCGCGTGCGACCCGCGGATGACACGGACCGGGAGGCCGGTGCGGAGATTGTCCACCAGCGCCCGATTGGTCCGCGTGAGCGTCTGGTCTGCGACCTGTCGCCCGGACGACCGGTCGTTCCCTCCAGCGCCGGTGTAGATCACGACGTCCCCGAAGTCCTCGTCGTCCACGTAGCCACCGTTCAGGACGACCGATTCCGCACCCTCGCCGGCTCGACCACAGATACCAGCTTGTGTCGGACGATGAAGGCCGGCCTCCCGCAGGGCCTGGCGGTTTTCGAGAATCGCGCCGACCTCGATTCCTGGAATGTGTCCGAACATAGACGTTTGCCCTCACCGCCTCGATGCCGAGGCGGGCCGTGGCAGGAGAGGGTCTCCGAGCGCTACAGCCGCTCCTTCCGCTCCAGGTACAGCGCCCGCGACAGCATCACCGCCGCCTGCGCCGTCTGGTCGGTGAACCAGTAGTTGACGCCCGCGCCGACGGCCGCGCCCGCGATCGGGATCATCTGGGCCAGCTTCTGGGCGCCCAGGTTCTTGGCGATCTCGCGCGGCACGTGGCCCATTTGCTCGCGCAGCGTGCCCTGCGCCTTGCGCCCGCGGTAGCCGCCCCCGTCGATGGCCGCCGCCGCGACCGCCAGTTCGCGGAGCGCGTCCGACTTGGCCTCGCGGCTGCCCGAGGCGGCCACGTTGAAGATGGACACCACCAGCGGCGTGTAGCCGGGACCCTTGAGCGGGAAGCCGTAGGCCGCCGCGATCTGCTGGATGAGCCGGAAGTTGATCGTGAACAGGACCGGGATGTCGGCCGCGAGCAGGAGCGCGCCGCCGAGGCCCGCGCCGCCGCCGGAGAGCGCCGCGAGGACCGAGTTCTGCGAGGCGTACTGCTTGGCGAGCGCGTCGAGTTCGTCGAGCGGCCGGTCGCGCAGCTCGCCGACCGTCTCCACCTCGATGCCCACGGCGGCGGCCTTCGCGATCACGTCGTCGGCGTCGTAGGTCCAGGCGCTGGCGTCGTTGAGCGTCGAGAGCGCCTGTGTGAGCGCGTCGGTGAGCGTGTCCGTGACCGACTCCGGGACGAACTGGTCGAAGGCCCAGTCGACGGGCTTCATCGCGAAGCCGAGCGCCTGCTGAAGGAAGGTCTCGCCGCGTTCCCAGCGGTCGATTTCGCGCTGGGCGGTGCGTTCGTACTCAGAGAGGCGCATGGAGGAGGGTGGGGGACGGGGGCTAAGACGATGCCACGGCGACAATAGATGCGTGATCCGCGAGGCGGGCTCTCGAGGGAGGGCCCGACTCACGGATCACGCAGCCGCTCGGACGAGCGGGCGGAGCGGGCGCGAGCCCTACTCCGTGCTAATGTCGTACTTCTTGAGCAGCCGGTACATCGTCGCCCGGCCGATGCCGAGGTCGGCGGCGGCTCGCTCGACGTTGCCCTCCTGAAGCGTGTACGCCCGCTCCACGGCGCGCCGCTTGAGCTCCTCCAGCGGGACGATCAGGTCGTCCGGGGCGAGGCCTGCGATTCCGTCGCCCGACGCCTCCGGCGCGGCTCCGCTCGGTGCGCTCCCGCTCGGCGCGGGAGTCGCGACCGGCAGCGGGGGGAGGTCGTCCCAGGACTGCGGCGCGGACGCCGAGGTGGCCGCTGGCGCAGCCTCGGGCACCACGGAGGCGGGGCTGGCAGCGCCGTCGCCTGACGAGCCGCGTCCCGAGGCCCCATCGCCGCCGTGCGGCGCGGTCCCCATGCGCTCGGCCCACGGGCGGATCGCCTGCGGCCCGCCGATCAGCAGGTCGGCCGGGGCGATCTCGTCGTCGTCGGCGATCAGGATGGCGCGCTCGATGGTCGACTTCAACTCGCGGACGTTGCCCGGCCACGCGTAGTCGAGCACCGTGCGGACGGCGTCGCCGGAGAGGCGGCGGCCCTTGAACTGCGGGTGCGCCGCGACGTAGGCCTCCAGGAAGCCCTGCGCCAGCAGCAGCACGTCGTTGCCGCGCTCGCGCAGCGGCGGCAGCGCGATCGGGAACTGGAAGAGGCGGTAGTAGAGGTCCTCCCGGAACGTCCCCTCGCGGACCATCTGGAGCACGCTCTTGTTGGTCGCCGAGATCACCCGGCACTCGAACTTGATGGTGCCCGTCCCGCCGACGCGCGTGACCTCCCGCGTCTGGAGCGCCCGCAGCAGCTTCGCTTGCAGCCCGAGGTCCAGCTCGCCGACCTCGTCGAGGAACAGCGTCCCGCCGTCGGCCTGCTCGAACTTGCCGATGTGGCGCGCGTGGGCGCCCGTGAACGAGCCTTTCTCGTGGCCGAAGAACTCGCTCTCCATGAGCTCCTTCGGGATCGCCGCGCAGTTGACGACCACGAACGGCCCGACCTCCGGCTCGCCGGGCGGCGGCGTCGAGTTGAAGTGGATGGCGCGCGCCACGAGCTCCTTGCCCGTCCCGGACTCGCCCTCGATGGCGACCGTCAGGTTGCCGCGCAGCGTCTTCTGGACGAGCTGGTAGACGCGCTCCATGGCCGGGCTGTCGCCGACGATCTCCTCCATGCCGTACTTCTGCGCCACCTCGGCACGGAGCTGCTCCACCTCGCGGGCCAGCTTGACGCGCCCCTTGAGGCGCTCCACGACCATGTCGAGCTTGACGAGGTCGTCCTGGCCCTTCGTGATGTAGTCCGTCGCGCCGCCCTTCATGGCCTCCACGGCGACCTCGGCGGTGCCCTGGGCCGAGATCATCACGATGGGCAGGTCGGGCGCGAAGAGCTGAAGCCGCCGCAGCGTCTCCATGCCGCCGATGCCCGGCATCATGATGTCGAGGAAGACGAGGTCTGGCTTGAGGCGGTCGAGCGCGTCGAGCGCGTCCTCGCCGGAATGGAACACCGACACCTCGTGGTCCTTCGGCTTGTCGAGCCGGTACGAGAGGAGGCGGGCGTAGTGCTTGTCGTCGTCGACGACGAAGATGCGCGTGGTCACGGGGTAGGAGGGGGAGGAGGGGGACAGGTATCGCACATCCCCGGCCACGCTTGACCCCGCGCCGTTCACGCCGGACGCCGGACGCGGACCGGCTCCGTTTGTCGCCGTTGTTTTCTCACAATGAGACGGCGCGGAGGTCGCTGGCCCGAGCCCCGGCACCGGCCGGGGGCGAGGTGGGGGCACGGCTACATTCGTGGCCTCCCCATCCCGCCACCTGCTCGATGCGAATCGCGCTCCTCGCCCTGCTGCTCTGCCCCCTCGCGTCGGCCCAGCCCCTCCGTGTCGACCTCGTCCCGGGGGAGGCGGACCTCGGCCTCAGCTACAGCCGCGCGTCGCTGGGGGAAGACGGCACCGCGTCGCTGACCTGGCGGGACCGCGATGCGCCCGTGGAGGTCACGGTAGCCGATGGGACCCTCCGGCACGCCGATCGGTCCGTCCCACTGGAGCCGCTGAACGACCAGGTGTCGTCCGCCTCGATGGCCATCGAGGGCCTGGGGACGCTGGCCGTGCTCGTGCGCGAGGGAAGCACGGGCCTGCTCTACACCCTCTCCGACCTCCGCGTGGGGACCGCCGTCGTCGGGGAGCACCGTACCGGGGTGGCGATCCGGCGGCAGGCCGGGCAGTCGAGCTTCGACGGGGCCCACCTCTTCGTGGACCTCGACGGCGACGGCGCCCTCCGAGGGGCGACCGAGGTGGACAGCCTCGGCGTGTTGCACCAGCGCGAGCGGGCCGCCCCGGGGGAGCCGTTCTCGCTCGACGGTCGTGCGCTCGTCCTCGATGCGGTGTCGCCCGACGGGACGGCCCTGTGGCTCGACGCTCCGGCATCGGACGTGGCTGCCGCGCCGGGCTTCGTCGGGCCGGACATCCGGCTCACGTCCCTCGCCGACGCGGCCCCGCGTGCGGTGTCCGACTTTCGCGGGCGGACCGTCGTGCTGCTCTGGTGGTCCACCACCTGCACGTTCTGCGAGCAGGCACGGCCGGAGATGAACGAGGTGGCGGCGCGCTACGCCGACGACGAGGAGGTCGTCTGGCTCGCCCCTGCAGGCCACGCCGATGTCGACCGCGACGTGCAGGCGGGCGAGGTCACGGCCTTCCTGCAGGAGCGGCCGTACACCGCCGAGGTGCTGCTGGCCCCGGCCGACGCCCTCGGGGCCTACGCCGTCGACGGCTACCCACACTACGTCGTGCTCGCGCCGGACGGTCGTGTGGTGCTGGACGAGAGCGCCGCCTCCGAGGAGCGGGGCGCCCAGATCGAGGCCGCCATCGCGCTCGCGCGGGCGGCCTCTGCGGACTAGATCCAGATCAGCCCCGCGATGCCGATCGCGAAGCAGTAGTAGGCGAAGTACT
Source organism: Rubrivirga sp. SAORIC476 (assembly GCF_002283555.1). Classification (NCBI taxonomy): domain Bacteria; kingdom Pseudomonadati; phylum Rhodothermota; class Rhodothermia; order Rhodothermales; family Rubricoccaceae; genus Rubrivirga; species Rubrivirga sp. SAORIC476. The sequence goes on from NZ_MVOI01000006.1 coordinate 599,497, forward strand.
GGAGCGAGTGCCGCTGCACCAGCACCCGCACCGCGCGGATGGCGAACACGCCCGAGGCGAACGCCACCACGGTGCCCACGAGCAGCGGCAGCCAGCCGGTCGTCATGCCGACCTCCAGCATGTCGAGCGTCTTGAGCAGCGTCGCGCCGAGGACGACCGGCAGCAGCATCAGGAACGAGAAGTCGGCCGCGTCCTTCCGGTCCACGTTGAGGTAGATGGCCGTGCAGATCGTCGAGCCCGAGCGGCTGATGCCCGGGATGAGGGCGCACGTCTGGGCGATGCCGATGAGGACCGACTTCAGCGGCGAGAGCTCGCCGTCGGGGTCCGGGCGGAGGCGCGTCAGCAGGAGCAGGACGCCCGTCACGATGAGAGCGCCGCAGACGAAGCGCGGGTCGCCGAAGAGCGCCTCCAGCCGCTCCTCGAAGAGGATGTAGCCGAGGAAGGTCGGCACCATCGTGATGAGGATGAACAGCGCCAGCCGCAGCGACGGCACGCGCCCGCCCGACGGCTGCGGCTGGTAGTGGATCTCCGAGCCGGGCGTCCGCTCAATCGGCCCTGGCCGAATGGCCTGCGCCCAGGCGCTCGGCGTGGTCAGCGCGCCGAACGCGTCGGCGAGGATGCGGCCGATGCGCTCGCGGTAGACCACCAGGATCGAGAGCGCGGTCCCGAAGTGGACGAAGACCTCGAAGGTGACGTCGTTGGCGTTCGACGTGTCCAGGCCGAGCAGGTACTCACCGAGCACGAGGTGCCCGGAGGACGAGATCGGAAGGAACTCGGCGAGGCCCTGGACGAGGCCCAGGAGCGCGGCTTGCCACCACGTCATGTGCGGAGGGGGAGAGGGGGCGCCAACCTACGCCGGGGCTGCGGCGGCCGTCCGTGGAGCCTCGGCGATGCATGCCGGCGCTCGGCAGCCGGTCCCGCCTCGGCTCCGAGGCGGGTAGGGGAGGGCGTTCAGACGCGCAGTGTGGAACGATCCCGTGTTTTCCCCTAGGTGTGAAGGGATTGACAAGTCTTGGAACGGCGGTAGATAGCGCTCCCGACTGGGGCTCGACCTCCGCTGGCAGGGAGGTCTCCCAGGGAGGCCCACGGCGCGACTGCGCCATGCGCACTCGTGCGCGGACTCGCCTGATCCCTGTCGGAGTCCGCGGCACGCACCGCGAGACGGGAGGAGGCGAGGCGACCCCCCAGCCACCCTCTCCCTACATGGCTCGTTTTGCTTCCCGTGCCGTTCTCGGCCTCCTCGTCCTCCTGAGTGCGCCCGCGGTGCTCGCCCAGTCCGCGGTGGACTCGGCCACCGACTACCTCCGCCAAAACGCGACGGCCGTCGGGCTCGCCCCGGCGGATCTCGCCGACCTCGTCGTGGCCGACCAGAACGTCAGCCGCGTCTCGGGCATCACGCACATCTACTACCAGCAGGCGATCGACGGCATCCCCGTCTACGACGCCATCGTCAACGTCGCCGTGGGGCGCACCGGCGCCGTGCTGGCGGCCGGCAGCCGCGCCGTCCCGAACCTCCGCCGCGCCGTCCGCAGCGACGCGCGCGGCCTCGGCGCGGCCGAGGCGGTCCAGGCCGCCGGGCGGGCGCTCGGCATCCCCGTGTCGCTCAGCGGCTCGCCGGAGCCCCTGACCGGCCTCGGGGAGGGCGTCGCCTTCACGGACGCTGTCTCGGGCGAATCCGTCCAGGCGCGGCTGATGTACGTGCCGGTGTTCCGGGGCGGCGTCGAACTCGCCTGGGTCGTCACGATCTCCTCGACCGACGGCGCGCACCTCTGGCAGGCGGCCGTCCACGCGGGCAGCGGCGCCATCATCCACCAGGACGACCTCGCCAACGAGGAGCAGTGGGCCGCAGACGACCACCTGCCCGCGGGCTGGGCCGTCGTCGCGCCGACGGCGCCGGAAGCCTCGCCCTCGACGCTGATGGACCTCGCGCGCCTGACCGACACCGCCCCCGTGGGCGCCACCCCGGGCGCTGTCAGCATGTACCGCGTCTATGGCGGCAACATCGAGAGCCCGAGCCACGCGGGAAACGCGACCCAGGACTTCCGGACGCGCATCTTCACGGCGGGCAACCCGGAGGCCTCGCCGCTGGGCTGGCACAACACCGGTGCGGCCTCCTACACGATCACGCGCGGCAACAACGTCCACGCGGGCGTGGACCTCGTCTCGCCCAACGGGATCGACGAGGGCACCGAGCCCGACGGCACGTCGCGCCTCTGGTTCAACTTCCCGTTCTCGCCGTCCACCCAGCCCGCAGCGGAGTACCGACCCGCCGCGGTGACGAACACGTTCTTCTGGAACAACATCGTCCACGACGTGACGTGGTTCTACGGCTTCGATGAGGAGGCCGGCAACTTCCAGACGGTCAACTTCTCGGGCCTCGCCGACGGCAACGACGCCGTCCGTGCCGAGAGCCAGGACTACAGCGGCACCAACAACGCCAACTTCTCGACGCCGCCGGACGGCTTCGCGCCGCGGATGCAGATGTACGTCTGGACCAACCCGCTGCCCAACGAACTCACCTACAACGGCCAGACGGTCGTGATGACGGGCGCTGCGTTCGGTCCCAAGTTCCCGCTCTCCGGCCTCACGGCGGCAGGCGTCCTCGTCACGGACGGCACGGCGCTGCCGAACGAGGGGTGCAACCCGCTCGTCAACGGCGCCCAGGTCGCGGGCAAGGTGGCCATCGTGTACCGCGGCTCGTGCGCCTTCACCATCAAGGTCAAGAACGCCCAGGACGCAGGCGCCGTCGGCGTCATCGTGGTCAACAACGCGGGCGGCAACCCGGGCACGCTCGGCGGTGCCGATGCGACCGTGACCATCCCCGCGGGCATGGTATCGGACGTGAACGGCGCGGCCCTCATCAGTGCGCTCCCGACCACCGTGACGGTCCGCAACCTCGGCGCGGCCGTGCTCGACCGCGACAGCGACTTCGACAACGGCATCATCGTCCACGAGTACGGTCACGGCATCTCGAACCGCCTCACGGGCGGGCGCCTCACCACGAGCTGCCTCGCGACCACCTACTCGGGCGGTGGCATGACGTTCGAGAGTGAGCAGATGGGCGAGGGCTGGAGCGACTACTACGCGCTCCTGCTCACCGACACCAACACGGACGGGCGCGGCATCGGCACGTACGCCGTCTACCAGCCGACGGACGGTCAGGGCATCCGCCCGTACCGCTACAGCACGGACATGAGCGTCAACCCGATGACGTACGACTACATCAAGACGGCCGTCGCCCCGCACGGCGTCGGCACGGTGTGGGCGACGATGGCGTGGGACATGACGCGCAACCTCGTCGGCCGGTACGGCTTCGACCCCGACATCTACACCGGCACGGGCGGCAACAACATCGCCCTGCAGCTCGTGACGGAGGGGCTCAAGCTCCAGCCCTGCCGCCCCGGCTTCGTGGACGGCCGCGACGCCATCCTCGCCGCGGACGTCGCCATCAACGACGGCGCCAACCAGTGCCTCATCTGGGACTCGTTCGCGCGTCGCGGCCTCGGCGCCAGCGCCGACCAGGGCTGGTACTACGACAAGACCGACGGAACGGAGGCGTTCGACCTCCCGCTTTCCTGCGCGACCTCCTCGATGGGCGTCGACGCGGTCCAGGCGCTCGTGGCGAGCACCGCGCTCACGGCGGGTCAGGGCGAGCAACTGGTCTCGAAGCTGACCTCGGCGCAGCAGGCCCTCGCCGCGTCGCGCCCGCGGCCGGACATCGCGCTCAACCGCGTCAACGCGTTCATCGCGAGCGTCCAGACGATCGGCATGCAGCGGCTCACGGATGAGGAGGAGCAGAGGCTCGTCGACATCGGTGCGGGCTACATCAACCGGATCAACGAGTTCTACCCGGGCACGGCGGCCCTGGCCGCGTTCGGCGGCACGGCCTCGGCCTCGGCCGGTCTGCCGACCGAGTTCGCGCTCGACCAGAACGCGCCCAACCCGATCGGCGCAGGCTCCGCGACGATCCAGTTCGCGCTGCCGGAGGACGCGCAGGTCCGCCTCGTCGTCTACGACGTGATGGGCCGCGCCGTCGCCGAGGTCGCCAACGGCGCCTTCCCGGCGGGCTTCCACCGCGTCTCCGTCGACACGGGCGCGCTCGCCAGTGGCACGTACGTCTACCGCATCGAGGCGGGCGACTTCACGGCCACGCGCCAGATGACGGTGGTCCGCTAGCGACCAGACGGATCCGGCGCCCTCCGGGGCGTCTCGGCGGGGCCGGGCGCATGTCGCTCGGCCCCGCCGTCATGTTCGGCCCTGCCCGCCTCGGGCTCGGGGCGGACCAGGGCCGCGCCCCACCGCTCTGCGGAGGCTCACCACGCCTTCGCCGAGGCTCACCACGCCTTCGCCGAGGCTCACCACGCCTTCGCCGAGGCTCACCACGCCTTCGCCGAGGCTCACCACGCCTTCGCCGAGGCTCACCACGCCTTCGCCGGGGCTCCCCATGCCTTCGCCGAGGCTCCCGATGCCTTCGCCGAGACTCCCCGCGCCTTCGCGGAGGCTCCCCATGCCTTCGCCGGGGCTCGCCACCGCTCCGCCGGGTCTGCCCACGACTCCCCCCGAGGCGGACCGGGTCAAGGGGCCTCCGGCACCACGTCCAGCACGTCCTCGCGGTCTACCCGCACCAGCCCCGGCGCGCCTCCCTTGATCGGGCGGACGTACTTCTTCTCGGTCACCGTCACCGGCACCACCGACTGCGTCTTGGCCGTCGAGAACCACGCCGCCAGCCGGGCCGCCTCGGCGACGGTCTCAGGCGGGACCACCGTCGACCGCCCGGCGCGCTTCACCACGACGTGGCTGCCGGGCACCCCGCGGGCGTGCAGCCACAGGTCGTGCGGGCTCGCGACGCGCGTCGTCAGGTGGGCGTTGCCCTTCCCGTGCTTGCCGACCAGTGCCTCGAAGCCGCCCGGTAGCGGGTACCGTCGGAACGGCTCCTGCGGCCCGTCGTCGGCGCGCGAGCCGAGGAAGCGGGCGAGGGCGTCGGCCTCGGTTTCCTTGAGGGTGCGGAGCTCCGTGACGGTCGTCGTCGCGCGGACGCGCGCCAGCAGGTCGGCGGCGGCCTCCGCGGTCGCGTTCACGTCCTCCCAGCGCGCCTCGGCCGACGCCCGCGCCCGGCGTGTCTTCCGCGCCTTGTCGTAGTACCGCTCGGCGTTCTCGATGGCCGTCTTGGCCGGGTCGAGCGGGATCTCGACCGGCGCCCCGTCGCCCAGGATGTCGGGTAGCGTAATCGCCTCGTGCCCCGGCCCTTGGCCCCCGGCGGACGCCATCAGCAGGTGTCCCCACGTCTCGTATCGGTCGGCCCGCGACGGTTGGGACAGCTCCTCCAGCATCGCCTCGGCCGAGCGGGCGCGGCGGGCGGCGGCGGCGGCCAGCGGCTTTTCGAGCGGACCGTAGACCTCCCGGTACGCGCGCTGCGCGAGCGACCGCTTCGACCACACGCCGAACGCGGCGTCGACGCTCTCGAACGGCTCGGCCCGCCAGTCGGCCTGGGGCGCCGCCTGGGGGACGAGGGCGAACGCCTCGGCCAGCGGACCGCGCCAGTAGACGACCGGCTCGGGCTGCTCCAGCGCGGCCTGGAAGGCGCGGACGGCCTGGAACAGCGCGGCCTGGTCGGCTCCTGCGGGCGACGCGTCCGGGTCCCACCCGGCGCGGCGGACGGCCTCGGTGGCCAGCCCGCGCGGGAACAGCGGCACAGCCGAGGCCACACTCTGCGCCAGCGTCTTCCGCTCCTTCCACCGGTCCGCGAACGCCTCCAGCGTCTCCACCTCGGGCGCCGGGCGGACGGCGGGCGCGGGCTCGCCGAGGTGCGTGTCCTCGTCCAGGAAGGCGGCGCGGACGATGCCGTCGGCGTCGGTCCAGAGCGCGTTGGGGCGCGACCCGAACAAGACGATCTGGAGGCGGCTGCCGTCGGTCAGGTCGAGGAACAGGTGTCGGTCCCGCTCGGCCACACGCACGCGGGAGATCCTCCGCCCGACGACCCGCGCCAGCACGTCGGCCGTGTTGCGCCGCTGGCGGCCCGCGCCGTCGGTGCGGAAGACGAGCGTGAGGGCGGGGTCGCAGATGACGCGGAGGGTCGTCGGCCCGGCGTCCGAGTCGAGGCCGAGCGACAGCTCGCGCGGGCTCTGCGTCCACGCCTCCGTGACGACGGCGCCGCCGAGGCGGGCGTCCCACTCACGGGCGAGGGCGCGCAGGGTGTAGACATCCATGCCCCAAGGTCGCCCCGTTACTCAGAAAGAGACCGTGTATCGGTACTCGGGATCCGGGTAGCACACGTTGGGTTGCCTCACATGTGCAACAACCCGTGCGGAGTAGATGCCAGTCTGGATCATCGAATAGTCCCAGGGGGCGTGACACATATAGACGGGCCCTGGGTAACCATTCACTAAGGCCACAGGCAGCGGAGTGGTCGCTCTCCTGCCTACTTGGACGTGGTCTCGAACGTCTTCGTATCCCGGATAGCTGATCTGGACGTCATGCGATCCCGCCGGCACGCCGAGGATGGTGTAGGAGCCGTAGACATCTGTAGCGGCCCCTCGCTGAAGGCCGGGGAGGTACACATTGGCCCCGATGAGCGGGTGGCCCGTCTCCGCGTCCGTCACCACGCCCGCGATCGTGCCCGCCTCGGTCGAGTCGGCGGCCGACTGCGCCGAGGCGGACGCAGTGAGGAGGAGGGCGAAAAGGACGAAGCGCATGGGGGAGGACGGGAGGCGACGCACTGGGAAAAGGAAGCGACCACGCCGAGTGCGCACAAGGGCAGGCGCGCTACCCCGCGCGCTCGGCCAGCTCCGCCCACCGGTCCACGTCTGCCTCCAGCTGGGCCGTAAGCGCGGCCAGCTCCGCCGAGAGCGCGATGACCGCGTCCGCCTCGGTGGCGCGCTCAGCCAGCTCGGCCTCCAGTTGGGGCTGCCGTTCCTCGTTGGCCGCGATCCGCTCTTCCAGCATCGCCAGCTCCCGCTTCTCGTTGTAGGAGAGCTTCTGCGGGGCGTCGGCCGGGGGCGTCGGCGTGGGAGCCGAGGCGGGGGGAGGGGGAGCCGACACCGCGGCCTTCCGGGCCACCTCCGCCGCGACACGCGCCTTCTCCTCGCGCGCCGCGATCTCCTGCCACGCCGAGTAGCTGCCTGGGATCTCGCGGATGGTGCCGTCGCCGTCGAACCGGAGCAGGTGCCCCACCGTGCGGTCGAGGAAGTAGCGGTCGTGGGAGACCACCACGACCGCCCCCGCGAACGTGTCGAGCGTGTCCTCCAGCGCGACGAGCGTGGGGATGTCGAGGTCGTTGGTGGGCTCGTCGAGCAGGAGCACGTTGGGCGCCCCGAGCAGGATGCGGAGCAGGTAGAGCCGCCGCCGCTCGCCGCCCGAGAGCAGCCCGACCGGCGTGTAGTGCTGGTCGCGCGGGAAGAGGAAGCGCTCCAGCATCTGCGCCGCCGTGATGAGCGAGCCGTCGGCCATCTTGATGTTCTCCGCGATCTCCTCGACGTAGTCGATCATCCGCTGCGTGCTGCCCTCCTGGTTGGCCGACGCGAGGGCGCGGCTCTCCTGGTCGTAGTAGCCCAGCGAGACGGTCGGCCCGCGCTCGACGCGTCCGGCGTCGGGGTCGAGGCGCCCCGCGATCATTTCCAGCAGCGTCGTCTTGCCCGTCCCGTTGGGACCGATGATGCCGAGCCGGTCGTCGCGCAGCACCTCGTAGGTCAGGCCGTCGATCAGGTGCTTGTCGCCGAACGACTTCGACACGTCGTGCAACTCGATCACCTTCTTGCCCAGCCGCGTGCTCACCGTCTCGATCTCGATCTCGCCCGGCCCCGCCTCGGGCTTGGCGTCGAGGAGCGCGTGGGCGCGGTCGATGCGGGCCTTCGACTTCGAGGTGCGGGCCTTGGCGCCGCGGCGGAGCCACGCCAACTCGCGCGTGGCGAGGTTCTGGCGCTTCGACTCCTCGGCCGCTTCCACGACCGCCTGCGCGGCCTTCTGCTCCAGGTAGTCGCCGTACGAGCCGACGTACCGCTTCACGTCGCCGCCGCCGACTTCGAGCATCCGGTTCGTCACACGGTCGAGGAAGTACCGGTCGTGGGTGACCAGCAGCAGCGCGCCCGTCCACGAGCGGAGCAGGCCCTCCAGCCACTCGATGGTCTCGGTGTCGAGGTGGTTGGTGGGCTCGTCGAGGATGAGCAGGTCGGGGCGCTCGACGAGGGCGCGGGCCAGCGCGGCGCGCTTCTTCTGACCGCCCGAGAGCGTCCCGACGATGGCCTCGGGGTCGGGCAGGCCGAGCCGGTCGAGTGTGGCGCGGGCCTGCGCCTCCAGATCCCACCCGCCGACGGCGTCCAGCCGCCCTGCCAGGCGGACGACCTCCTCGGCCAGCGCGGCATCCTCCGGCGACTTGTCGAGGCGGGCCAGCGCGTGGTCGTAGGCACGGACCGCCGTTGCGGCCGGCCCATCGCCCGCGACGACGGCGTCGAGCACGGTCGCGGCCTCATCGAGGTCGGGCCGCTGAGCCAGCACGCCGATCCGGGCGCCGGGCGTGACGAGCACGCTCCCGCTGTCCGGGGGCTCGGTGCCTGCGGCGAGCCGGAGCAGCGTCGTCTTGCCCGCCCCATTGGCGCCGATCACGCCCACCTTCTCATCGGCCTCGATTACGAACGAGACCTCGTCGAGGAGCGGCTTGGTGCCGTAGTCCTTGCGGACGCGGTCGAAGGTCAGGAGGGCCATGGGAGCAGCGAGGCGGGCGGAGTCGCAAGATCCGCCCGCGCGACGCGCGTCTCGTGTCGGGGCGACGGTTCACAGGGTTTTCGGCCGGGCCCATCTTGGCGCTCCCCGTCCGTCCGTCGTAGGTTTCCCATCCGCTGGCGCTCGCGCCAGTGACGCCAACGTAGCTCAGGGGTAGAGCAGCTCACTCGTAATGAGCAGGTCGACGGTTCAAATCCGTCCGTTGGCTCTCTCGGAAAACGCCCCTCACGGTATCGTGGGGGGCGTTTTCCGTTAGTATCGGCTTGGCGCTCCGAGAGGTCGATTTTGGTAAGTACGGCATATGTACGGCAAATCCGCGCGCCAACGTGCCCCTGCGTGCGGTCTACGGACGTCCCTGGCGGGCCTCATGTGGAGGCGTCACGTGACAGTCCTCGTCCCGACTCCTACATCCGTAGTGGCGCCCGCCTGTAACGGCTCGCGTACCACCGAGCCGCCCACCGTACTGGAAATGAGAGGATGAATGCGGGCACGACTGTGATCGCGGCCAGCATGGAGAGGATGAAACTCAGCGGAGAGTAGTTGATGGAAGCCTCGTACTCGGCGATGTCCTCGGCCGAAGGTGGGGGGCCTATGGTCCCTCCGATGTTGTAGGGCTCGCTCATGCTGACTTCCCAATTGTGGACGTAGCGGTTTAGGCTGTGGAAGTCCATGACGTAGTGGCCGCTGGCGCCTACGAGCGCGGCGACGGCAAACCCGAGCACGGCATAGTCGCGGAGTTGCAACTTCCAACCGGCCGAGCGCCAGCGCTTGATCACGGCCGGGGCGAAGGCGAAGAGCGCAGTTAGCACGACTAGAGTCGCGACCGGGTACGCAGTAGAGACGGATAGCGCCAGCGGGAGCATAGCTGTTGCGGTACTCAAGGGTTCTGACTCAGCCGTTCGACTAGGGTTCGGCCGTCACCTCTTCCGCCTCGGGCGATGCGTGGGCTTCCCCAGACCGAGACGGCAGAGGCGCGCGGATGGGAAGGTCGGCGTAGACGCTTCGCCGGTCTCCACGGGCGGGGAGAGTGCGCCGGGCGGCGTCCATCTGGAGGCCGTGCACGTCGGCGCGGCGGCGTTCCTTCGCCTCGACCTCGCGGAGCTTGGCGACGGTGGCCAGGGCGCGGAGGTAGCGCGTCTGTGCGGCGCTTTGCCGACGCTCCCACATGGTCGCCGAGTCGTTGTAGAACGTCCCCGTGAGGGCGGACACGTAGCCCCGTCGAACGCCGTCGAGGATCAGGCGGGCGTCAGCGGCGTGCCGACACGCGGCGCGGACGAGCGGGCCGTCTGTCTCCTCCCGTAGATCGGCCTCCATCGAGGCGGCTTCGGTCTCAATGATTGTGCGGACGGCAACATCATCTCCCCCGGCGGCGAAGCGCGCGGCGTACTGCCGGGCTTGCTTTGCCGAGAGCCCGTAGGCGATGCGTGGGCCTTCGAGTAGGATGCGCCGCAAGTCCTCCACGGCGCCGGGAGGCGGATCGGCGCCCCGGCACTTCCCGATGGCCTCGGCGAGTCCGTCGAGAGCGTCGGGGTCGGTCTCCACAAGGGTGCCCCCCACGAACATCTCGGAGTCGGGCGCGGGAGTCTTCTTCTTTGGCATCGGGGCGGGCCTTTCGGCCGGGTGAGAGTCGAGGGTGAAGGGGGGCAGTGTGAGGCCACGGCGACGCCTCCACTGGCCACGGTGGGAGCGGTGCCCGGTGGCCACGAGGTAGGCATCCCTCCAGAGCCGTAGGCGGGCCTCAGAGGCGCGGAGGGCGTTGAGGGCGGCGTCGATGGGGCCGAAGGTGCAGGCCAACTCTCGGCGGCGTAGAGACGCCTCCAGGCGTCGCCCTTCCGCGTACTCGGCGATACACTCGGACACCGGGCCGGTACCGAGGTAGACGGACCGCACGCGCCCGTCCTCGGTGCGCTCCTTGCCGTAGTAGTAGCGTCGGCCGTTGCGGCGTGTCTCCCATCCCATCGGCTCACGAGGTCGGGTGTTGTGCTACGCCTCGACTCACCCCCGCTTCGGGGGCGGCTCGTCGGTCGGCACTGGCCTTCAGCGGACGAATCAGTACCTTGGACATGGTCAATCGGGGTTGAGCCTTCACGGGCTCTGTCACGGTTGGTTTGTGGGCGTTCGGCTCGCGTCCCTCGCGGGATGCGGGCCGTTCGTCGTTCATGGGGTTACTCCGCGTTCATGGGGTTACTCGACGCGGTAGAGGGGACCGCTGAGGGTGGCCCCGGTCAACGCGCCGATGATGTCGAGCTGGAGCGCGGCGACGCTGGGGCCGGTTTCGCGGACGGCGTTCGAGATCGCCGAGACGGTCGGCGGCTTCTTCCGGTCAGGGTTGAACTCGGCGACGGCAGCGGCGGCTTCCGCCTGTTTGAGCCGGGCGGCCTTGATGGCCTCGGCGGCGGCGTCGCGGAGTCCCTCGTAGTCGAGGTAGCTCCCCCGCTCTGGAGCGGGGGCAAGAGGACCTGTAGACATGGGAGCGGGGAGGTGTGTGGTCGGGAGAGGTCGCCCGCCAAATCAGGCGAGAGGTCGGCAGGGTACGCGACGCGAGACAGTCAAGCAGCAGCACGGGCGGCCGTCACCGCCTCGGCACTGAGGGCGCGGAGACGGTCGGCCTCGACAGCGGGCGTCTTCGATACGCGGACGTACCCGGTCGCGGCCGTCACCGTTGCCAGCCCGCGCGAACGCTCGGCGGCGCGGAGGTCAGAGAGGTACTGAGCCGTCTCACGCTCTTCCTCAGAGTAGGCGTACGTCCGGCGGACGCGAGCCTCCAGCGTGAGACCGCGCACGCAGAACCGGCCGTCGTCTTCGTCCTCCAGGGCGCGGAGGATGACGGGAGCGAGGGCGGACAGTTCGGCGTCGATCCGGTCGCGTTCCTCCCGGAGATCGAGGTAGCGGGCGAGGTCGTCGGGATCATCGAGTCCGCGAAGGGACGGAGGGCGGGGAGTCATGGGGCGGGGTTGGTTTGTGTAGAGAAGGTACAGCGGGGGGCTGTATACAGTCAAGCTGTCCGCTCGAATCAGATTCAGCCAAGGGCTGAAATAAATACAGTCATGGGCTTGACAAGTACAGCCCAGGGCTGTATATTGGGATCACAAACCAACCGGGTTCACGCCCATCCCCCGATGACCAACACGACCGCCCCCGCCTCCACCCTCAACCTCGACGACCTCCGCGACGAGTTCGCCCGTGACTTCGACCGCGTCAGCGGCGCGATCTGCGACGACGGCGCCCGCACCGCCGATGCCCTCTGGGTTCGCGTCTGCGACGAGTCCGGCGCCAACGCCGACGATCCCCACGCTTGGGCGGCCGACGACGTGCAGAAGGCCTACACGGCCCTCGCGGAGATCGCCGAGAACGTCAGCGCCGACGATCTCGCCCGCGAATGCCGGTACATGGCCGACGATCTCACGGCCTCCCTAGAGGCCGACGCGATGGAGGCGGAGGCCTTCACCGTGGACGCCGCGGCCGACCTCGGCGGCGTGACGCCCTTCCAGGCCCGCGCGCTCGCCATCGCAGCCGATGCCGTGGAGGTCGTCGCTCACATGGAAGCGGTTGGCGTCCGCTTCGACGCTGCCGCGAAGGTGGACGACGCGGAGACCTACACGATGGCCGCGGGCGGCTCGGCGCTCGCCATCCCGTCGAAGCTCGCGGCGACGACGGTCTTTCAGGACAACCTCGCCACGCTCGCGGAGGTCATCCACCCCCGCGCCTACTACCCGGCGCGCATCCACCGCGGCGACAACTGCCTGATGGTCCTCGCGGACATGGTCCCCGGCGACCCCATGACGGCGGAGGTCATCGGGCAGATTCAGCCCAAGCACGAGGCGTGGATTCGGCCGATCCTCCGCACCGGGGAGCACAACGTCACGACGGACCGTGTCCCCTCGATCCGCGTCTACGTCACGGCGGTGACCGGCGGCACGCCCGGCAAGCCGACACACGGGTGCAACATCGTCTTCACCGGGGCGGCTCAGGCCGTCCGGGACGCCCTCCGCGCCGAGGCACGGGACGCGGCGCAGGAGGCCGCGTACGGCTCCGGGATCGTCGCCTACATCGACGCCGAGACGGAGTAGGCGGGAGAGACCGGACACAGGGAGGCCCGCCCCGGTTCGGTACCGGGGCGGGCCTCTGTCCTTTGGCGAACGGGAGCCGCTAGAACGGCACCCCGCCCGGCGGTAGCGTCACCATGCCGCCGGGTGTGTCGCCGATCAACTCGTCTCCGCGGAGCGCGTCGAGGACCGAAGCGACCGCGTCGGCGTCGAGCTGGAGGTAGGCCCCGGCTTCGACGGCCCGCGCCATGCTGAACCGCTCCCCATCCATCGCCAGGTAGAACCGGGCCGCGCCGGGTGCGCTCGCCTCGGCACGCTGGAGGAAGGGGGGACAGGGAGCGCCACCGGGGAGACCGACGCGAGACCGCTCGCGCGTCTTGCGCTGGATCGAGGCGCCGAGGTCGGCGACGGTCCGGCGCTCCTCCGGTGTCAGCCGCTCATGGCGCTCGGCAGAGAGCGAGTCGAGGGGGTTCCAATCGGGCGGGATCGGGGACGGACGGCGGGCCATGGGAGCGACGGGAGACGGCACAGAGCGGCATCCTACGAAGGGCCGGGTGACGGATGGCCCGTCACTTGGGAAGCGGTCAGGCAAATGCCGTGACGTTGCGAATCCGGTCGAGCAGGATCTGAGGATCCCGGCATTCGATGAACCTCCAGTGTCCGAGTTGACCCCACCGGGAGACGGCCCTGCACCATCGCTGCGCAGCCTCGTGCTTCGCCCGGTCCTGTTCGGTCTGACGTCCCTTGGTCTCGATGATGAGCATCGAGCCGTCCGCGAGGCGGACTAAGAAGTCTGGGAAGTAGGCGTGCGAGGTCCCCAGGAACTCATAGGCGATGCTCATCTCCACGCCGTCGTTCTTGACGTAGCACTGGATGAGCCCTTCCAGAGCCGCTTGCTCCAGACGGAACGCAGCCGCCTGCTCCCATTGCCGTGTGTCTGCGACGACTTGGTTGACGTGGCTGTGCATCGTCGGATAACACGGCCTCGTCGTCTTGAAGTTGACGGACGCCGTCGAGCCAGTCGGCCGGTATCTGTTCAAGACCGGGAGGAGAGGGGCCTCTCCTCCGGCGTCGTCGGGCTCGATGGCGTCGAGGAGCCGCTCGATGACAAGCTGGGTATAGCGTTCGAGGCCTAACTCGCGAGGGTCCACGTCGCGGAAGCGGACCTTCCGTCGTACGTACTCCTCCACAAGAGCATAGACCTGAGGGAAGAGTTGATGCCGCGACCGGCCTTTGAGCTTGGGCGCTGCGCCTTCACCGTCGCCCCCCACGTACACCGTGAGCCGGTCCACGATCTGGCGTGCAATCTCAAACTGGATCGTCTGTAGGTGCGTCGTCTCGTAGTACGCCCGGCGGTCTTGTAACTCGGTCTGGAGTTGGCCGAGAGCGGCAGGCGTACCCGTCTGGTAGCCCACCTGCGGCTTGACGAACGCAGCTGTCGGGGTGAGGTCTGGAGCGACCACGACCTCCTCCATCGCCCCCACGTCGGCTCGGATAAGGTTCTGCTTCAGCGCGAAGGCGTAGCCCTCCACGATGGGGAAGCGGATCTCAAACGCCGAGCGTTCCTCCAGGGCCACGACGTGTTGCTTCGGCTTGTCCTCGGGCGCCTTCTTCTCTTTCTCACGTCCCCGGAAGGGGATGACTGAGAACGGGATGCCGTACACGTCCACGTATTCCTCAGTCAGCCGTCCCGTCTCGGGGTCGGGCGTGTAGTCCATGCGGCGGAGGCCCCGACCGACGACCTGCTCGCTGAGGAGTTGGCTGCGGAAGGCGCGGAGGCCGAGGATGTGGGTGACGTTGTTGGCGTCCCATCCCTCCGTGAGCATCTGGACCGACACCACGCACCGAACCTGCTCGCCGGGCTGACCGACCTCGCCGACCGTTGCGATGAGGCGGCGGAGTGCTTCGGCCACGTCGCTCTTGCTCTTGGACGGGTCCTCGCTCTCCGCTTCGGCAAGGAGCTTGGAGTCGATTCGAACGGTACGGAGTTGGCCGGGTGTGTTGGCGAACTCCGGGCGGACCGCACTCGGGCCGTAGACCGTCTCGCCGTCCTCGACACGCTCGCCGGAGATCTTCTCGTAGAAGAGCTGCGCGAGGTCGGTGTTGTCGAGGACCACGATCATGACGGGCGGGACGTTCTCCTGCCCCGGTGCTGCCTCAGCATAGTAGTCGAACCGTTCCTTCCACTGCGAGGCCAGCGTCTGCACGGCGTCCTCGGCTTCGCGCCATGCGGCATCCGGCTTCGGCTTTCCGCCGGGGAGTTTCTCGCCGGGCTGGAGCGCGTCCATCACGCTGTCCCACAGCGCGAAGTATTTCGGCTCCGGGCGGCCGGTCGTATCGGAGACTGGAAGGCGGGGCACCTTCGTGATCCCGCTCTCGATGGCGTCCACGAGCCCGAAGTCCGAGACGATCCACGGGAACGGGGTGCCCTGCGCATAGCCGCTCGACTGGAGGTAGAACGGGGTCGCCGAGAGGTCCACGCAGAAGGCGACCCCGCACGCGGCGTTGATCTGGTCGAGGCCGCTCACCCAGACGGTCGCCTCCTCCCAGTCGTCCTTGCTCTCACCCTTTGCCCGCTCCTCCATCGACTTCGGCCGGTAGGCGTGGTGGGCCTCGTCGTTGAGGACCATGATGGGGCCTGCGTCAGCGAGATCGCCGAGGCGCTTCTTCGCGAATGCCTCTGGGCTCTCCTCACCCTTGTTCACCACCCGGTACGTGTTGTCCCCCTCCTTGTGTGGCGACTCTGGGAGGAAGTTGTGCCAGTTGGTCACGAGCACGTCGCCTGCGTGGAGGCCGTCTCGGAGCGTGCTCGGGACGACATCGAACTCGTCGTAGTAGTTGCTCTCACGGTCGGGGCGGAGAACCTGGAGCCGCTCCTTGACCGTGAGGTTCGGGCAGACGATGAGAGCGGCGGCCGGGAATCGCTCGTCCGTGGGGTTCCGGTGCCGGTTACAGAAGGCCCACGAGATGAGCATCGCCATCACGACCGTCTTGCCCGAGCCAGTCGCCATCTTGCTTCCGTAGCGGCGGAGGCCGGGGAGCGAACGGTCGGCGGGCTGGTCGAGGACGGTGGGCACGAGCGATCCCATCATCTGCTCTGCGAACTGAGGCTTCTTCCCCTCTGTGAGGGCGTCGAAGTCCTCGCGGCTGAGCTGCGGGGTGAACCTCGGCTTCCGGCCCGAGCCCAGGATCTCCGTCAGGTACACAACGGTCTCGACGGCCTCGCGCTGGCAGAAGAACAGCCGCCGGGGGAGGTCGTCGCGCGACCAGTGCCGGAGGAGTTGCTTGGTGACGGGCGTGGCCGCCTCGTAGCCGCTCTCTCGCCAGCGGCGAACGTCGGCGCGGAGCCGGTTGACGAGAGGGAGGTCGTCTCGGCTTTCCTCCGTGAAAAGGGCTGTCTGTGCGGTTCCGGTCTTCTCGGTCTTGTACCAGTAGAATGCGTCGCGGCGGCCGGTCTGCTCGCTCGGGGCACCCGTCTGCTCATCGTAGACCCAGTGCGAGGTCGGTTCGTCGTAGGGGTTGTTGAGGATGGGCTGCGCGACCGGCTGGATCGGCAGTTCCTGCTGTCCGTCGTAGGTCATCGCGCGGCCTCGGTCTGGTAGGTAGCGCCCCCGACGGTGTGGACACGGAGGGCCTCGTTTCCGCGCGGGTCGATCACCTTCACGGCGACACGCTTTCCGGGCTTGAAAGGGAGGCTCTCGGTCCCGCTCAGTCGCGCGAAAGCGTCGGCGTCTACCTGCGTCTTGAGCGCGGCTTTCAGCTTCTTCCACGCGGTCTTGTCAGGGAAGAAGGCCTGGCTGACGCAGAACGTCCGGCCGTCGTAGTCGTGATCCACGAACCACGCCGCCACCTTCTGAGCCTTCGTGGGCACGAGGGCGTTCTTGACGGGATCGTACACGTCCATGCCCTCCATCGTTACGCGAACATGGCCGTCCTCGTCTGCCTCGACGCTCGTACGCGGCTGGCCGAAGACGGTGAAGAGTTGGGACTGCGCTGGCTTCTTCAGCAAGTCGTCCATCACCACGTCCGGCGCGACCGTCGCGAGGTGCGTGCGGACCCGGGGATTGGAGTCCGCTTCGATGGCGGCCTGGGCGGCGCCGTCGATGTTGAACCCTGCGAAGAGGAGGTGGTCGTAGCCGCCCCGGCTTGCGGCGAACAGGGCTTCCTCGACCTGGACCGCCGTGATGGGGCCGTGCTCGGGGCCGAACGAGACGGCGATGCGTTGCTCGGTGCCGTCGCCGGAGGTCCATTCGCCCTCGGCGTGGAGGACCGAGTGTGCCATTCGGTCGAGCCGGTCGAATCCCTGCGTCGCGTTGCCGAGGAAGCTGGCGCCGTCCTCGCGGAGGAGCCGCGTGAGCTTGTCGAGGTAGGCCTCGGCGTTCGCAGCGTCAACGACGGCGTCCGCCGATTCGCCGTTGCCGAAGGAGCCATCGAGCGCGTCAGGGGCGCCGCCGATGGGACTCTCGGTCGCATCGGGAAGCGTGGCTTCGGCCGGGAGTACGGCCTCGACGGTGAAGGGGCCGGACACGCGGACGACCCCCTTCTCTACTTCGGGCTGGTCGTAAAGCGTTTCGTGCGCTGCATTCGCGGCGACGGTTTTTTGCACCTCGTCGCGCTTCTTCGCCCACGCCTTCCGGTACGCCGCGACGGCTTCGGCGAGGGCATCAGGGTAGTCCTCGTCGGCGTCGAAAGGGACAGTCCAATGTTCGAATGTGTCCTCGGGGAGTACCCAGCGTCGCTCGTCTGCGTCGGTTACCGCGCGCTTGCCTTCCTCCTTCTCCTTCGCTTTGAGCTTGGCCGCCAGCTTCGAACGGAGCGAGCCGTCCACCTCGGCCAGCGCCTCGTCAAGCTGGCCGAGGTGGCCGTCGAGAACCTCACGATGTTTGTCGAGGGCGGCCCCGAGCGTCGGGTGGTTCGTGATGGCCCCCATTGTGATGTGAGGGACCGTCCGGTGCTTGAACCCTCGCCCTGGGTCGTTGGATTCGTCGGCCTTGACGGCGAAGTAGGGGTAGCTCGCTGTGAGAAGCCGCTGGCGTGCGATTGCAACGCCGACGCGGCTCGTGTCGATGGTGATCCACCGACGGCCCCACGTCTCCGCGACGTAGGCCGTCGTGCCGCCGCCGCACGTGGGGTCCAACACGAGGTCGCCCGGATCCGTGGTCATGAGCAAGCAGCGTTGCACCACCTTCGTGGAGGTCTGGACGACATACTTCTTGCTGGATGCCCCTTGCGTGTCGGTCCACATGTTCGTCATCTCCTGGACGGGATAGTCGTCTAGGCGGAATACGTAGCGTGGAACGTTGCGTGGCACCTCTATACGGTCTGCGTTTAGCAGCTTTTCGAACCCTTCTGGATTGGTCTTCCAACTCTTTCCGCTTGCGGGTGTGTAGTCCTCTCCCTTGATCTCGGCATCGAATACGCAACTCTCCGTCCGGCCAGCCGAGACCATGTCTGTCAGCGTGAACGGCTTCGATTCTTTCGGGAGCGGCGACTGCCGGTCTCGCTCGCGCTTCGTCATCTTCCGCCGCGCGCCGTTCGATAGTTCTAGGTTGGTGAACTGTGTTCCACGGCCGTACTCCCGCTCTTGGTAGAGCTTGTGGAACTTGACGTGCTCAGCGTCCCGGGCGTACCACACGAGGTAGTCGCCGATTCCAGCGAGGTACTTCGCTCGGAGCGGGATCTTCGTTCGGAAGGTGATGACAGACATAAAGTTCTCCGCCCCAAATACCTCGTCTAGGATGGCCCGAACGCGGTGGAGGTTCTCGTCGCTGATCTGGACGAAGACGCTCCCACGCTCGTGGAGCATCTCGCGGGCCATCACGATTCGGTCGCGGAGGTAATCGAGGTAGCTGTGGATGCCGAGCCGCCACGTATCTCGGTATGCCTTGACCATCTCGGGCTCGCGCGTCAAGTGGCTCTCGCCGTCCTTTACGTTCTTGTCGCCGACCTTCGGCTGGAAGTTGCTCGCATAATTGATCCCGTAGGGCGGGTCGATGTAGACCATTTGGACCTTCCCCGCCAGCCCCTCGCGCCGAGCGAGACTCGCCATCACCTGGAGCGAGTCGCCGAGGATGAGACGGTTGGCCCAGTCCACGTCATGCTCGTAGAACTTGACGGCGTCGCCGAACGGGAGTTGGGGATCGGCGAAGAGGTCGCGCTGCACGTCCTCCCGCTGCGCCGCCCGAATGACGGCCTGGGCGCTCACCCGCTCGTGGACGTTGAGTGCTACGGGCTCTACCTCGAAGGCGTGCTTCTCTCGCTTGCCCGTCCATTCGAGCCACGGCCGAGTGTGCTTGAGCAGTAGCCGCGCCTCTTCCTCGGAGAGAGGCCGCTCCATCGCCTCGGCGAGCAGCCCATCCAGGTCGTCGGCCTCGCCGGTCTGGTCAAAGCGGAGCTTGGGCGGGAGGTGCGGGTCGTAGCGGTGGACGTGCTTTGGCGTCTCCGCCACGCGTCCTTGCGCCGCAAGCCCGGCGGGCGGGAGGTTCTTGCGGGTGGCGTCATGCCGGTAGTCTTGAACGTCGCGCGAAGCCATAGAATCAAGAAGAGGAGGGCCGCGAAACTACGGGGGCTGTTAGGTGAGTGTGGGCAGATCTGAGGGGGGCGCTCCGTGCGTGGTGCCTCACAGGCACATCCGATGTGCGGCCTCCGCGACTGCATTGTCGAGTTCGGCGAGTAGAGGAGAGGGACGGGTGAACTTGGGCTCTCGGGTGATCCGAAGCACCTCGTTCCGCCTGTCGCTAGCCCGTTGCCTCGAAATGATGCGTGCCTTGCGATGCGCCGCGATCTCAGCCAGCACGTTTCCGACTCCCCGGTGATAGATCTGCTCGACGGCGAGGGCACGAAAGAAGTCTGTAGCACGGAGGTCCGTCCGAAGCTCCCGCCCCTTCTCCACCTTCCCGTACCAGTCGCTCCACTTCCCAGCGACGTGCAAGCGGAACGCCTCCTCGCAAGTGTTGGAGAGCGTCAGCCCTTTGCCGAGCTGCTCGGCAACGCCTCCGTTCCGGTAGGACAGCTCTAGCCTCAGCAGTCCCCCAGGCACAGAGCACCCCGACTGCGCTCCCTTGTCGTAGAAGTGGTATGAACGGCGATGGGTGATGAACTTGAGCGTCTCGCCTCCTCCGTTTGGGTCTTGCACCGTGAGTCGCTTGTGCCGCCCCAATGCCCACAGGAGAGGGAGGTAGACGCATACCGGAGTTGAGAGCGAGAGGTCGGCGTAGATCTCAATGCGAGTGACCTCCGCCGTGCCCATGTCGAAGCCGAGAGCGTCCGACAGCCTCTCGGTTGCGAGAGTCGCCACTCTCGACGGAACCGCCCCGTCAGCGTATCTGGCGAGACCTCCCCGGAGCCGAAGCGTGTCGTTTCTCAGTGAGTAGCTGAACGGGCCGAGTGCGCCTCTCCAAATGACCGACCCGTCTGGAAGCGTGACCCTTGACGGAGGCGGTAGCCGATTTAGCACAGCCTCAGCCGAGGGCACGTAGGCTCGGAGGTTGACGCGATCAATCATCCCGTCTGTCCGGTCTCTTGCCCCCTCGCGCGGGTTCTTAGTGGTGCCACCAGAGCCCGTCCGCCTCGGTGTGCCAGAGGGGCAAGAGAGAGGGGTCTCACAGCGTCCGCGCATTGCGCCGGATGAACGCCTGCAGCGCCGACGGCTCGAACCGGCGCACGCCCCGCCCCGTGCCGATCCGCACAACGGGGATCTCCCCCGTGGCGACGAGGGATTCGACGGTCCGCTCGGACACGTTGAGGCGCGCGGCGGCTCCAGCGAGGTCATAGAGGGGCGGCTCTCCTATCGACGGGCGGTCTCTAGCGGCGGCGAGTTCCTCGCGGACGGCGCGGCGGAATAGGGCCTCTAGATCGGCGAGAGCGTCGGGGGGCGGCGTGTCAGGGTCCGGGGAGGGCACGGCGGCATCGGCGCGGCGCGTCCGGTACGAACGCAAAGCGGGCTCCCCTTCGGTGCCGCCGAGGTGGGGAGCCCGCTTGCGCTCGTCCCGGGCGTACCGGGCGGAAGGAAGATCGGGAGGGGCCGGAGGAGTGGGACCTCAGCAGCCGTCCTCGGCGGCGATCACAGGATGCAGGGCCGTCAGCCGTCATTCCTAGGTCATCCTCCCGTCAATTGCCCGTCATCCTCCCGTCAATTGTCCGTCATCCCGGCGGGTCCTCTCCAACGGCGGCGAAGAGTAACGCGATGAAGCCCTCGAACCCGTCCGCTCCCTTGTAACCCAACTGTCGTTTGACCGTTCGCAAATTGGCCTCTGTGAGATCCGTGGCGTCCCGCAACGCTTTGAACGGTGCCCCCCGCTTTCGTCGGAATCGAGAGGGATCCCGCCGAAACGCCTCCCTCAACTGATCGGCATACTCGTCGGCTATGTATCCCGAGACTCCGGGGGCTGGGGGCGGTGTCGCTCCCTCTCCCTGACGTGCTGTCGAGGGTGCAGTCTCGGCTGTGGGCTTAGGGGGCCGAGGAACAAAGGGCTTCACGACGCCCGCCCTTACGAGCACGTCGCCAGGCCAGAGCGAATACAGCTTGCCACGGACGATGCCGCGATCTGGGAAATTACTCTCGGCCTTGTAGGTCTCACGGGTTCCGTCATCCTCATTGTCCGGTAGAGGCGTCTCGATGCGTTGGTTTCGGGCGTTTCCAGGGAATACCGCGTTTCGGTTCGCCTTCAACTGGCTTCGAACAAATCTTACGAGATCGGGATAAGTGTCGCCGAACTCGCTTGTCGATGCATACGCGCGGTGAGCCGCCTCCTCATACCGATCCATTCGTTCACGTAGTCCCGCAAGGTATTCGAGTCTGCGAACCGGAGTCGGGAGGGTGTTGAGCCACTCCTCTACTTCTATCTGTGGTGGAGGCTGTAGTGCCAACGCGGCGGGTAGGGCAGAGGCGCGCTTCTCCTCAGGTGTTTGGGTGGACGGGAGTCCCGACAGCAGGCTCGGCCCTCTTTGTCTCCAGTCCGGCACCTGTGCTTTCCTCAGTTCGCCCCGCTCCAATGCACTATTCATTTGGTTACGGAGTGAGGCCGGATCATTCGAGGCGTGCCGTTCGAGATAGGCTTGGTCTGCTTCCACGACCGTTCTCAGATAGGCGCGCTGGTCACCGACTAGCAGTAGTTGATCCAGCTCCGCAAGGACGGTCCCCCAACTAGGTCGGCGGTACGGAGTGCTCATGTTCTACGGCGGCGGAATGAGTCGAGAGGATACCGACGAGAGTTGCGACGGCGCAAGACTCTTGTTAGCTTGGAGTCCTCCCGCTTTCCCGCTGACAGATGGCAGGCACAGACTTTATCTCTACCGCCGAGGTCGCACGCCGGAAGGGGTGCACCGGGATGGCCGTCCGCAACGCGATCCAACGCGGGGACCTCAACGGCCGGAAGCTTGGCCCCGTCTGGGCCGTCGCCGACGACGAGTCCCTCGCCGCGTGGCAAGTCAAAGAAACCGGCGGGCGCACGCATCGCCAGAACCGGGATGCTGAGATAGCCAACGAGGAGGCATAGCCATGGCACAGACGAGCACCTACCGCGCCGAACTTCCCGACGGCTCCCGTATCGAGCGGTCTTACCGCGTCGAGGAGGGAAAGAAGGTCCCTCGTGGCAACTGGCAATGGGTCGTGTACGATCCTGACCGGCGGCCGTCTCGGAAGCGGGTGAACCTCCGCACGAAGGACAAGGCAGCGGCCATGTCCCGTGCCCTCGAACACGCGCGCGACCGCTCCCTCGGGACCTTCGACCCGTGGGGACAGGCCGCCTCGACGGGCGTGTCGGTCACCGAGGCGGCGGCGGCCTACATCGCCAGTCAGAAGCGCGCAGGCCGGGCCGAGGGCACGGTGAACTCAGCCGAGCGCCTCCTCTCTGCGTTCGAGCGGTCGCTTCCCGCCGGGTGCAACGTTGCGCACGTCGAGCCCATGCACGTCGAGCGGTTCGTCTCAGCGCCGAAGCCCGGCAAGGAAGGGAAGCCCGGTCCGCCCAAGTCGGCCGGGACCCGTCGGCGGTATCGCGCGGTGCTCCGTCACTTCTTCGCGTTCTGCCAGCGGCGCGGCTACACCCGCACCGATCCGACGGCCGATCTGGAGGCCCCGACCGGCCGGGCCAACCGCCGCGATCACGTCACCGAGGCGGAGGCTGCCAAGATGCTTCGCACCCTCGACGCCGCCGAGGTGCTTGACGGACGTTCCTACGGCTGGCTCCGCGACTGGCTCGTCTTCGGCATGGGCACAGGTCTGCGGCCCGGCGAGCAAGCGGGCCTTCGCTGGAGCGACGTGAGGCTCTCGGAGGGAGCCCTCCGCGTGCGGGGGACAAAGACCTCGAGCTCCGCTCGCCCGGTCCCCGTTGCGGGCGACGCGCTCGCCGTGCTCCGCCAGCGGTCCGAGGCCCGCGCCGACGAGAGCGATAGTCTCGTCTTCGTCGGCTCCCGAGGCGGGGCCGTCGAAATGCGCCACCTGTCGAAGCGGTTGAACGCCCTAGCGGAGTCGGCCAAGGTGAAGAAGAACGTGACGGCCTACAGCCTCCGGCATTCCTACGGGACGCGCATGGCAGCGGCGGGCGTGCCTCTCCTCGACCTCGCTCGGATCATGGGCACGTCGGTTGCGATGATCGAGCGGCACTACGGGCACTACTGCCCCGAGCGCGGCGCGGCGCACGTCCTCCGCGTGTTCGGCACAGAGGCTATGGCATCCACCTCGACTTCCGTCTAGCCAGATGCCGACGACGCTTCCCCTCGTCTCTCCCGACCTCCACGTCTTGATCTATGAGGGCTTCGAATGGACAGGGGGGGCGTACGTCGTCCGGGCAGTGGACGAGGCCGGGCAGCCGTTCCGAGTGTCTCGGCTTCTCGGCACCGACGAGACAGGAGTGCTCTACATCGGGAAGGCGAAGGTCTTTGGGAGCCGGGTAGTCCACCTGCGGAAATGCGTCCTGCCCAAGTTCAAGACGTCAAACCACGCGGTCGCCTACAAGCTCGATAACCACGACGGGATTCGGTCCGCCTTCCCACCGGAGTGCATGGTCGTTGACCTGTACGGGGATCAAGACCCGAGGGGGAAGGAGAAGGCCCTCCTCTTGGAGTACTTCTACGCCTTCGGCGAGTCGCCCCCATTCAACAAGTCCGACTAGCAGAGCCGTCGAGTCCGGCAGAAGTACGGCAAATGTACGGCAAGGGGCTGCGGATTCTTGCAGATCCTCGCGGAGGCACTCTGCACAAATCTCCGATTTTAAGGCGGTCGGGCCGGTTTGGATCTGTCGCGACACCCCGCTTGACGCACTCGTAATGAGCAGGTCGTCAGTTCAAATCTGACCGTTGGCTCTTAGACGCCTCTCCCGATGCCGGCCGGGGGAGGCGTTTTTCGTGGCGTGTCCTCAGCGGACGACCGCGGTGGTCTGGACAATCAGCCTCGGGCCCGAGGCGGGTGAGGTCAGACCCCGTAGCCTTGCACGTCGCCCGCTACATCGGCGGCAGTGGCGCCGGAGAGGAGCTTCATCGACGCGGGCTCGGCGCGCCTCTGAAGCAGTTCCAGCGACAGCCACACCAACTCCCCCATCGTCTGAGCCTCGCGGAAGTCGGAGATGGCGTAGTGCCGGGCAAGGCTCTCGCCGAGGGCGGTCACCGACGCTTCGGGCGCGATCAGGTCCTCGCGCATGACCGCCATCAGCTCCGCGTAGCGGCCGTGCGTGACGCGCAGGCGCCCCGCCATGAGCGCCCGCTCCTCGCGCTGGTACTGGTCCACGGTCGGCTCGGTGAGATGCTGCAGGCCGAACTGGATGACCGGGTTGTTGGTCGGGAAGTACTGCGGCAGGTAGACCTGGCGGCGGGCGTGGTGGCTCTGCTGGTCGAAGTCGATGGCCCGCATCCGGAAGTGGAGCTTCTCGAAGTCCGGCGTGATGTCCACGACCCAGTTGCCCGCGTGCATGTCGCCGAGCAGGCGCACGAAGCAGCGCTCGTTGAACTTGACGAACTCCTTCGACAGGCGGACCTGATCGAACCGGTTGTCGGGCAACTGGTCGCGCATGAAGGCGTCGCCGGGCAGCCCGATGATGTGTTCCTCGATGATGGTCTGGTCCCGCAGTTCGGTGCCGTCGACGCGGACGAGGAAGTTGATCGAGTTGGGCGAGAGGATGTGCTCCAGCTCCAGCCCGTAGACGCGGCTCGCGTCGGCGCGCTTGACGTAGAAGTAGTCGAAGTTCTCGTTCAGCCGGTTCACGATCCGGACGCGGAACGGAAGGGTGTTGCCGTACAGGCAGAGGTCGATGCGGTCGATGTAGAGGTGCTCGACCGTCGAGCGGTCTCCGGCCGACTTGAGGAGCGCGTAGGTGGTCCGCAGGGCGTCGTGGATCTCGACCTGCTCGGCGGGCCCGTAGAAGACGCTGCTCCAGAGCGTGTCCTCGCCCCGCTCGTCGTAGAGCGGGAACTGGCCGACGTGGCGCGCGAGGTCCTCGTAGCGGACGCCGCCGTCAGCGAGGCGCCCGTACCCGGCGAGGTAGTCGGCGAGGTGGTCGCTGACCGGGTAGGCGGGCTTCTTCTTCGAGATCAGGTTGCGGCGGGCGTCCACAGTAGGCAGGAGAGGTGGGCCAGATACGCAGGCCCGGCGGGGACGTTCGAGGCGTCCTGTTCTTCGACGCGGTCGGCCCGGTGATCTTCGAGTCAGTACGCATGAGGTATACTCGTCTTCGATCACGATGCCCTCTGCGCATGTCTGTTTGTCTTAAGTACCTCGTTTTATTTGCATTCGTGGCGCTGGGTGCTCCAGCGGGCGCACAGCACGGGCCTCCGCCGTCCGCATCCGGATTCGTCGTCGATGCAGCGGATGTCCTGCCCCTCAGCACCGAGCAGGAACTGAACCGGCAGCTTCAGTCCCTCGACGACTACACCTCGGTGCAGATGAGTGTCGTCACGGTTGCATCGTTGGGTGGGCTTCCTGCTCGAGCCTACGCGACCCGCTTGATGCGGGAGTGGGGCATCGGGCAGGCGGGACTGAACAACGGCCTGTTGGTGCTGCTCGCCCCTGCTGAGAGCGAGGTCTACGTCAGTGTCGGGACAGGACTGGAGTGGCAGATCCCGGATGCTGTAGCCGGGAGGGCGGTCGAGAGCATGGTGTCCCACTTCGCGACCGGCGACTTCGAATCAGGACTCCGGGCTGGGGTTGACATGCTGGCTGAGAGGGCCACGTCGGTGCCGTGGGATGTCCGCTACACGGGACTCGATGCGTTGCCTGAGAGGAGGACGCGTGCAGTCGGCGCTGTCGTTGAGATGAGGGGCCAGTTGAGCACAGACCGGAACTGGCTGATGACTGGAGGCGAGCGTGTAGCGCTCAGGTATCCGCCCTACTGGGAGGATGGGCGAAGGGGTGAGCCTTCGAGCGTCGTCGGAAGGATCGTGATCGCGGAGCCGCTCACCGTGCAGGTACTGGGCGTGATCGAGTGACGCGAGTGGGGGGGCTGCGGGGTATCCTCCGTCACGCCCCCACCCTCCGCCCCGATGCCCGCCCGCCCCACCTCGGTCGTCCTCTGGACGCTGCTGCTGCTGGCTGCCCCCGTCGTCTCCGCCCAGGCCGCCCCCGAGGCCAGCCGCGGGGCGGACACGCCTGAGGACCTGCACGCCCTCTTCGCCGACTGGCGGGCCTTCGAGCGCCCGCCGATGCGCGACGGGGCGCCCGACTACACCGCCGAGACGTTCGACGCGCGGCAGCCCGCCTTCGAGGCGCTCCGCGCCCGGCTCGCCGCCCTCGACACGACCGGCTGGGCCGTGCCCGACCAGGTCGACTGGCACCTCGTCCGCGCGGAGATGAACGGCTACGACTTCAACCGGCGCGTGCTGATGCCGTGGGCCCGCGACCCGGCTTACTACCGGTCCGTCTGGATGGGCCGCAGCGACGTGCCCGCCCACGAGGGCCCGACGCACCACGCCGTCACCGAGGTCTGGACGTACGACTTCCCGCTCTCGGCCGACGCCGAGCAGCGCCTGATCGCCGACCTGAGCGTCATTCCGCCGCTGATGCGGCAGGCGCGTCTCAACCTGACCGGCAACGCGCGCGAGCTGTGGGTGGCGGGCATCCGCCCCATGCGGCAGCAGCGCGCCCACCTGGACGCCCTGCGCGACCGCGTCGCCCCGACGGCCAGCGAGGCGTTGCTGGAGATCATCCAGGAGAGCGCCCTCGCGACCGACGACCTGGTGGCGTGGCTGGAGGCCGAGGCGCCGGGCAAGACCGGCCCGTCGGGCATCGGGCGGGAGAACTACACGTGGTACCAGCAGAACGTCCACCTCGTGCCGCTGACCTGGGAGGACGAGGTTCGCCTGCTGCAGCGCGAACTCGACCGCGCGTGGGCGTCGCTGGCACTCGAGGAGCACCGCAACCGCGACCTCCCGCCGCTCGACCTCGCCACGACGCCCGAGGCGATGGCCGCCAAGTCCGACGAGGCCGTCCGGCGCCTGATGACCTTCCTGGAGGACCGCGACATCCTGACCGTGACCGACTACATGGAGCCGGCGCTGTTGCCCCACCGGGTCCAGTTCGCGCCCGAGGCGACGCGCAACTTCTTTCTGATCGGTGCCCACTACGATCCGCTGCCGCTCACCACGCACTGGTACCACTGGTTCGAGCTGGCGCGGATGGACCTGGAGCCGCACCCGAGCCCGGTCCGCCGAGGCGCGCTGCTCTACAACATCTGGGACAGCCGCAACGAGGGCACGGCGACGGGCGTCGAGGAGATGTTCATGCACGCCGGGCTCTACGACGACAGCCCCCGCTCGCGCGAGCTGGTCTGGATTCTGCTCGCCCAGCGCGCCGCCCGCGGCCTGGGCTCGCTCTACGCTCACGCCAACGAGATGACGATGGAGGAGGCCGGGGGCGTCCACATGACCGGCACGCCGCGCGGCTGGATGTCCACCGAGCCCGACCTGCTGATCTTCGAGCAGCACCTCTACCTCCGCCAGCCGGGCTACGGGACGAGCTACGTCACTGGCAAGTATCTCCTGGAACGGACCCTGGGGGATGCCACCCGTCTGGCCGCGGCGCGCGGCGAGGCACTCCCCCTCGGCACCTTCTTTGACCGCCTCAACGCCATCGACAGCGTCCCGATCTCGCTTGCGCGCTGGGAGATGACGGGCCTGGACGACGAGATCCGCGCGCTCTCCGGGGACCGGCCGTAGGAGCGGTCTTCAACTCGCTCTTGCCCGGCACTCCCGCTCCAGCGTTACAGCCGCTCGATGCGCACCCGCGCCGTCCCGGACTGCACCATCCCGATCCGGCGGGCGGCGCCCTTCGACAGGTCGAGGATGCGCGAGCCGTGGAACGGTCCCCGGTCTGTCACGCGGACGACCACGCTGCGCCCGTTCCGCTCGTTCGTGACCCGAAGGCGCGTGCCGAAGGGGAGCGTCCGGTGGGCAGCGGTCAGGGCGTCCGGGTCGAAGCGCTCGCCGCTGGCGGTGCGGCGTCCGCGGAAGCGCTCGCCGTAGTAGCTGGCGCGGCCGGTGCCGATGTGCACCCCGCGGGCTTCCACCTCGGCGAAGCTGTCGGAGGGGTCGGCGGTGGCGAGCGCCACGAGTGCCGTCGAGTCTGCCGCGGCGACCACGATACCGGGCACGGGCGTCCACACCAGCGCCGCGTCGAGGGGGGTGGCCTCCGAAGACGGCGTCGACGAGGTCGCCTCCTGCGCCGAGGTGGGCAGGGCGAGGGTCAGCAGCGCGGCGACGAGCAGGGGACGGACGGGGCGCACGCCCCAAGTCTACGGCGTCGATCCCGAGGTGCCATCCCTCGTCTGTTCATGCTCTTCGGTCGTCTGCCCGCCGCGGCATCTGCGCCGGGTGAGACGCGAGCGGTGAGGGGCACGACGGCACATCGCGAGCGTCCACTCGTCGCTGCGGGCGCCTCCACCTCACGCCGTGACGGCCTCCACGACCCGCGCGTAGTGCGCTTCGTACTGCGGCACGATCCGGTCGATGTCGAAGTGTTCGACGGCGCGGCGGCGGGCCGCCTCCGCCATGGTGGCGTGGAGGTCGGGCCGCGTGAGGATGGTGCGCGCGCCCTCCGTCATGCCCGCGATGTCCCCCACGGGGCGGACGAAGCCCGTCTCGCCGTTGAGGTTGAGCTCCGGGATGCCACCCACGTCGCTCGACACCACCGGCACGCCGCAGGCCATCGCCTCCAGCGCCGCCAGCCCGAACGTCTCCGACTCAGACGGCATCAGGAAGAGGTCGGCGATAGACAGGATCTCCTCGACCGGCTCCTGCTTGCCGATGAACCGGACATCGCCCCAGACGCCCGCGTCGCGGGCCGCCTTCTCCGCCTGGGCGCGGTCCGGGCCGTCGCCCACCATGAGGAGCTTGACGCCGCCGGGCTGGCCGTGGCGCGGGTGGCCCTCCGGCCAGGCGCCGCCCGCGTGGAGCTTGGCGAACACCTCCACCACGTCCGGGGCGCGCTTGACGCGGCGGAAGTTGGAGACGTGCGCCAGGAGGCGCTCGCCGTCGGGCGCGATGGCGGCCTTGAAGTGATCCTTCGGCTGCCGCGCGAAGCGCGCCGTGTCCACGAAGTTGGGGATGACCTCGATGTCGGCCGAGACGTCGAACGAACTGTAGGTCTCGCGCCGGAGGTAGTCGCTCACCGCCGTGACGCCGTCACTCGCGTCGATGGAGTGCTCCACGACCGGCCGGAAGCTGGCTTCCTTGCCGACGAGCGTGATGTCGGTGCCGTGCAGCGTCGTCACGATGGGGATCTGGACCCCCTTGCTCCGAAGGATGTCGCGCGCGAGCACGGCGCTCGTCGCGTGCGGAATCGCGTAGTGGACGTGGAGCAGATCCAGCCCGTCGTGCGTCGCCACGTCGATCATCTTCGACGCCAGCGCGAGGGCGTACGGCGGGTACTCGAAGAGCGGGTACGTGTTGACCCGGACCTCGTGGAAGAACACGTTCTCGACCATGTGCTCCAGCCGCAGCGGGAGTGCGTAGGCGATGAAGTGGACCGTGTGGCCGCGTGCGGCCAGCGCCTTCCCCAACTCGGTCGCGACGACGCCGGAGCCGCCGAAGGTGGGGTAGCAGGTGATGCCGATCGTCATGGGGCGCCGAACGCGGGGAGGCGGGCGGAGGTCCGCCTGCGAGGAAGGATCACACGCGGACGGCCTCGCCCCCGTCGGCCTTACGGAGGGACAGGGGAAGGGGGCCTCACGCGCGGTCACCAGAAGGCCCGCCCCGGCGCGAACCGGAGCGGGCCTTTCTGTGGAGACGCCAGAGGGAGAGGACCAGGGACGCCCCGCACCCACCGGCCTCCGAGCTTCGCAGACTACCCGATCTCGCGGAGTTCGACCCGCACCGTCACGTCGGCGCGGGTGATGCCGCGGTAGTCGTTCGAGACACGCTCCAGGTTCACGGCCTCGCGGAAGATGTCGGCCTTGAGCCGCTCGTCGCCGCCCTCGAAGTCGATCTCGGAGGGGAGGAAGATCTCCTCGACGGCTCGGCCGTCGTCGAACGACACGCGGACGGTACGCCCGCGGATCTCGTACGTGCCCCGCGCCATGACCTCGTCGACGCGGTCGCCGCGGAGGCGCTCCAGCCGGACCGTGCCGTCCTCCTGGAGGAACAGCGTCAGGTCTTCCGAGACCTCCTCGCCGAGCGCGCGGTAGTCGCGGACGGCATCGGAGACGGGGTCGAGAGTGAAGGTGGTGAACTCGTACCGCCCGGCGACCTCGATGGCCGTCAGGTCGGGGGCGCCGCCGAACATGCCGAGGGCGCCGCACCCGGACAGGGGGAACGCGAGGAGGGCGACGAGCGCGAAGGAGGCGAGCGTGCGCATGGGGTCTGAGGAAGAGGTGAGGAGGGGAACACGGTAACACCGGGAGGGTCGTGTGCGCTCTGCTTCTCTTTCCCCCTCCGGTCCCCCCACCATGACCCGTCTCCTCTCGCTGGCCTGTCTCCTGGCCCTCGTGGCCGCTCCCGCCTCCGCCCAGGTCTCGGTCGGCCTCGGCGTCGCCGGCGGCGCCAACTTCGCCTCGCTGCAGGACGCTGGCAGCATCGACCTCGACCGATCCATCGGGTACCACGTCGGCCTCTTCGCCGACATCGGCGTCCCGTTCGTGTCCACGCGGGCGGGCGTCTACTACGTCGACGCGGGCTCCTTCGACGGCGTGGCCACCGACGACAACTCGTCCGCCTACGTCGCCATTCCGGTCGACGTCCTCTTCAAGACGCCGACGCCGCTCGCGCAGGCCTACGCGCTGGTCGGGCCCGAGCTTCGGATCCCGGTCGCCGGGCTGGAGACGTTCCCGGAGTCGGACTACACCGTCGGCGCCAACCTCGGGCTGGGCGTCCGCGGCGGCGTGCCGCTGATCGGGCCGAGCGGCTTCGTCGAGGCGCGCTACGGCTTCGACCTGACCGGCCTCCGCGACGCGGACGTCGAGGAGGGGCCGAAGGTCAAGGTCCAGATGATCCAACTCCGCGTGGGCGTCGGGATTTGAGCGTGAGTAGGTAGGGGCTCCCGCTCCTCGCTCCCGCTCGCCGAACGAGAAGAGGCCCGTCCCGGAGTTGATCCGGGGCGGGCCTCCTTGATGTGAGCGAGCGGCGAAGTCTTGACGCCTCGCCGCTCCTTGCTCTCGGCTCAGAACCGCAGCAGCGCGGCGGCGGGGCCGTGGGGGGCGAGGGCCTCGCGCCCAGCGTCCGAGTGGACGAGCTCCAGGCTGGCGCCCTGCTCCATGGCCTTGTCGAGCATGAGCTCCACGAGGTCCGGCACGGCCCGCACGTCGCCGCCGGTGGCCGCGTACGTGCCCTCGGTCTGGGTGGTCAGCATGCCCGAGGTCTGGTCCACGCCTCCGGGGATCGTCTGGTCGCCGTCGACGACGAGCGTCATGACGCGCTGCTGGTTGAGCATCTCCAGCGTGTCGTCGAGTCCGACGACGGCGCGGGACGAGAGCAGCTCCTGCACCTTGCCGAGCGTCTCGACCTCCTCCTTGGCCTCGACCTCGCGCTGGGCGGCGTCGGCGGCCTCGGCCACCTCGGCCGTCGAGGCGAGCGTGTCGCAGGGGAAGTTGCCCGCCACCTTCTGCCGGGTCGACTGGTCGAGCTTGTCGAGGAAGTCCGCCTCCATGTCGGCCGGGGCCGAGTAGAGGACGTGGCGGGCCTCCAGCGTCTTCGTGATCAGGTCGAGGGCATGCGCCGAGCGCTGAGCCTGCTGGCGGCGCAGCTCGGCCTTGCGGTCCTGCTTCTGGTCCTTCGAGACGAGATCGGTGACGGCGAATTCCTCGCCCTCCAGCTCATAGACCTCCTCGACGAGCCCAATCTGGGCGAAGAAGAAGCGGCTCTTGTGCATCGAGAGGAGCGCCAGCACGAAGCGGTCGTTCTCGTCACGCACGCGCGCCAGCGGACGGACGTACGGGTTGTCGGAGACGTGGACCATGTTCGGCAGCGTGACTGCCGTGCCGATCTGCTCGAACAGCCCGATCTCCTCGCACGCGAAGAAGACGACGCCGCGGCCGGTCCGCGGGAGCCCTGCCTCCAGCGCCTCATGGATGCGCTCGCACTCGCGCTCGACGGCCTTCTTGTGCTCGCCGGCGTCGGCCAGGGCGCGGTCGCAGAGGTCCTTCAGGTTGGTCTGCCAGGCCGACCCGATGCGCGACTCGGGCGTCATGTCGAGGTACAGGCTGACGATCGGGGCGCCGTCGGAGCGGCTCTCGTTGAGGCGCGTCAGGTGGTCGGCCGAGAGGAAGTGGAAGCCGGGTGTGGTGGTCCGGCGACGCAGTTCGGCGAGGAGGGAGTCGCGTTCGGTGGGGGAGAGGGCGGACATAGACGAAGGGAGTGTGGGAGGGAGAAGGGAGGAGGGCGCGGGGAACGGCGTCTGCCGGTCTGTCCGTGCCACCCTGCGACGCGTTCCGTCAGGCGTCCGGCAGTGGGTCGCCGGTGTACGAGTCGATGGCCGGGTCGTCGTCGTGCGCGTCGTCGGTCGAGCCGAGGCGGGTCAGAAGGCCCTCACGGGCGAGGTTCATCGCGGCGGCGGTGTCCTTGAGCGAGGCGTCGAGGATCTGAGCGACCTCGGGGAGGCTCACCTCGAACTCGTCGTGCAGGACCACGGCCTGACGGGCCTCGGCCTGGAGCGACGCGTCGGCGAGGGCGGCCTGATCGTCGGCCGGCAGGTCGTCGACGGTGTCCTGGCGGAGGGTCGGGTCGGCGGGCTCAGAGCCGGCGATGATTTCCTCGTACGTGTCCACGTCGAACGGCTGGCGGAACTCGTAGAACTGCTCCCCGACGGCGTCCTGGTCCTCGTTCGTGGGCAGCTCCTCGTCGAGCGAGATGGCCTTGCGCTCGGCGTAGCGCTCCTCGCGGCGGGCGTAGCGAGCCAGCGAGCGCGTCTGGAGGCCGAGGAGCCACGCGCGGAAGGTCATCCGGTCGCCGTCGTAGCGCTCGCGGCGGTCCCAGGCGCGCAGCAAGGTCTCGCCGACGAGCTCGTCCGGCGTCAGGTCGACGACGGCTGTCGGGTCGACGGGCTCTTCGGAGACCACGTCGCGCTCGACGGACAGCTGTCGCTCGGCGGCGTCGTGAAGGGTAGCGATGAAGGGGGCGAGGGCCTCTTCGAAGGCGTCGCGGTCACCGTCGAGGGCGCGGCGCCAGGGCTCTCGGGCCGGGCGGTCGGTCATGGGAGGGAGGGGAAAGCGAGAAGGGAGCCCGACCGCTTCGGGGCCGGTGGGTGTCAACCGGGCCGGGGCACGGGAGGATCCGCCCGGACGGGAGGAACGCGTTCAGGCGCAGTCCATGTCTGCTATGCCCCGCCGCCTCGGAGCCGAGGCGGGCCTACTCGGCGAGCGTGACCACAATGGGGAAGTGGTCGCTCACCGTGCGCGGGTCGTGGCTGTGGACGTAGCGCACGTCCACCACGCGGCGGTAGAGCGCCGGCGACAGCAGCACGTGGTCGATGGCGCTGAACTCGCCCGCGTCGAACTGGCCGTCGCCGTTGCGGTCGTAGAACGATGTGAAGCGCTCGGCCTGCGGCACGTCGCCGATCACGTTGACGAGGTCGTCCTCGGGGCCCGGCCCGGCGCGCTTGACGGTCGCCAGCACGTCCGTGATGGGACGGTAGCCGCCGCGGTCCTGGACCTGATCGTCGAGGTCGTTGAAGTCGCCGAGGGCGATCACCTGCCGTCCCGCCTCGATCTCCTGCTGGACCAGCTGGCGGATGACCTCGGCCTGGGCCTCCCGGCGGTCGCGGCGGTCCACGTCGTCCGGGCGGGCGAGGAAGTGGACACCGATGACGGTGACGGGCGTCCCGTCAGGCAGCGTGAGGCGCGCCCACAGGTTCTTCGAGACGCCGTACCGCGCGTCGCTGACGCCGACCGTCGCGCGCTCGTTCGTCCGCCCCTCGGCCTCGACGGGGAAGCGGGACAGCAGCCCCACGTCCTGCCCCGTGAACGAGTCCAGACCGTCGACCAGCACCGCGTCGTAGCCCAGGTCGGCGAGGCTCTCGTCGGCCATCCGCTGGAGCGTGGCGAGGTTCTCGGTCTCCGGGATCAGAACGAGGTCGGCGTCGAGGGTGCGAACGACCGCGGCGATGGCGTCGCGGTGGGCGCGGGCCGCGGCGGGGTCGCCCTTCCACGCGAACGTCGCCTCGCCCTCATCGCCCTCGCCATCGAACAGAAACTCGCCGTTGAAGGTGGCGATGCGGATGCCGTCGGCGCTCCAGACGGGCGGCGCCTCGACCTCGAACGGGCTCGCTGTCGGGCCGCTGGTGGGCGCGGGGCTGGCGCAGGCGCCGAGGAGGGCGAGGAGAACGAGGAGGCGAGGCATCGGCACAAAAAAAGGGGCGCGCCCGTCGGACGCGCCCCCTCAGCCGGGGATCCGGAGTCGCCTATAGATGCAGCGCCGCCGCGACACCGGAGTAGAACCGGAAGCGGCGCGGGTCGACGCGGTAGCCGGTCGGGTTGACGGGCGCATGGCCCGTCGACCAGTTCGGGGCGCGGCCTCCCACCATCGAGCGCTCGCTGTAGAAGTGGCGCGTCCGCTTCGGGAAGGGGCGCTCCGACGCATCGGCGTGGTAGACCGCGTGGGCGACCTCCAGGGCCTGGACGAAGGCGGGCGAATCCGTGGAGGGCGCCAGCGACGTGTACAGGCGCCGCTTCGGGCTGCCGGGGTTGAAGGCGCTGAACTGGTACGGGTCGAGGACGGTGCCCTCGTACGTCGTGACCCCGCGATAGCCGGTCTCGACACGGTTGCGGATCACCCAGGCGACGAGCTCCTGCTCCTCGGCGCGCTTCGTCTCCGAGTAGATGCACCGGGCCAGCCACAGCACGTCGTCGGTGACGGCGTCGAGGTCGAAGGCCGGCGGCGCGTCAGAGACGAGCATCACCGGCACCGGGGTGGTGTCGGTGGTGGTGGCGTGGATCGTGTAGAAGAGGCCGAGGAGTGGCAGCGAGCCAGCGATGACGACCGTGAGTCCCGTGGCAGTCTTCCTGAGAGCAGTGCGCATGCGTGTCCGGTGGGTGAGCCTGAGTCCGACGAGTGGGGTTCAACGCGAGAACCCGGCCGGAATCGTGAAGGCGTAGCGGAGGCGCAGTAGAGGCGGTGCGAAGTGAGGAGGACACGGGGAATCCAACGTCCTGGCGCGCTCCAAACCGTGTGCCCAAACGGTCTTTTCACAGGCCCTGGGGGTCTCGGGCGCCCTAGACGCGGTGTTATGGCTACCGCTCGCTGCCGAGTGGCGTCCGCCGTGGACACCGCTCTGACTCTCTCACTGGACACTCCGCCATGCCGTCCTCCGGTCTCCGCCTCCTCGTCGACGCCAACATCCCGGACGCCGAGACGGCCTTCGGACCTCTGGGAAGCGTGCGCACGATACCTGGGCACGCCATCACCCGCGACGCCCTGGCCGAGGTGGACGCGCTCGTCGTCCGGAGCGTCACGCGGGTGGACGCGGCGCTGGTGGAAGGGACGCCCGTGCGGTTCGTCGGCACCGCGACGGCGGGCGTGGACCACGTCGATGAGGACGCCCTCGCGGGGCTCGGCATCGCGTTCGCGTCGGCGCCGGGCTCCAACGCGGCCTCGGTCGTGGACTACGTGCTGGCCGCGCTGCTCGCCGTCGCGGCACACCGCGGTGAGACGCTGGCCGGGCGGACGCTCGGCATCGTCGGCCTCGGGGAGGTCGGAGGGCGGCTGGCACGGCGGGCGGCGGCTCTTGGGCTGGACGTGCTGGCCTGCGACCCGCCCCGCGCGGCAGCGGGGCATGCGGACCACGACTACCACTCCCTCGGCGACGTGCTCGACCAGTCGGACATCGTCTCACTCCACACACCGCTGACCACGCCCGCTCAGAGCCCGTGGCCCACCCTCGGCCTGATCGCCGAGGCGGACCGGCTGCGCCCCCACGCGTGGCTCGTCAACGCCGCCCGCGGGCGCGTCGTCACGCCCGAGGCTGCGTTCGCGCTGGCCGCCAGCCGCCCGGTCGTCCTCGACGTGTGGCCCAACGAGCCGCAGCCCGACCCGGCGCTGGTCGACGCGGTCGCGCTCGGGACGCCGCACATCGCGGGCTACGCGCTCGACGGCAAGCACCGCGGCACCGCCATGATCGCCGCCGCGCTGTATGCCTGGGCCGGCCTCGGCCGCCCGGCAGAGCGCCTCGGCGACTCTGCCCATCTCGTCGCCGAGGTCACAGATTCTTCCGGGGGGGTGCCGGACCCGACCGCTTGGCTCGACGCCCTCGCTCGCCAGGCCGCCGACATCCGCGGTGACGACGCCCGCTTCCGGGCTGCGCTGGCCGGGACCACTGGGGACCGCCGCGCCGCCGCCTTCGCCGCATTGCGCAAGACCTACCCCGTCCGCCGCGAGATGGATCGCTACACGGTCCGCGGCCCGATCCCGGAGGCGGTGCAGACGGCGGTGTCGGAGGGGCT
Source organism: Rubrivirga sp. SAORIC476 (assembly GCF_002283555.1). Classification (NCBI taxonomy): domain Bacteria; kingdom Pseudomonadati; phylum Rhodothermota; class Rhodothermia; order Rhodothermales; family Rubricoccaceae; genus Rubrivirga; species Rubrivirga sp. SAORIC476. The sequence continues at coordinate 636,107 of NZ_MVOI01000006.1, forward strand.
GGGGATGCGCCTCAGCCTAGCAAGCGGGCTTTGAGCGTCTTGTAGCGCGTTCGTCCCACGGGGATCTCCTCGCCCGATGCAAGGACGGCCGTATACCGGCTCCCCGCGCGGACGGTCAGCCGGACGACCTCGTCGATGCGGAGGAGGAAGGAGCGGTGGACGCGCTCGAACGCGGGCGGCAGCACGGCGAGCAGTCGGTCGAGCGACTTGTCGTGGACGCGCCGGGTGCCATCGCGAAGGACGAGCTCGGCGTAGGACCCGGCCGCCTCCACGTAGGCCACGTCCGCGACCGGGATCAGGTCGATCCGCCCCACCCCACGCACGGCCAGGACGGCCGCGGCGTGCTCGGCGCGCCGCACGCCGCGGAGCCGCTCCAGGGTGGTCCGCAGTCGGTCCACACCGAACGGCTTGCCCACGAAGTCGAGCACGCCGATCTCGAAGGCCTGGAGCGCCCGGTCGGTGTGGGCCGACACCACGACCGTGTGGAAGGCACCCGCGACGGACGCCGTCAGCAGGTCGAAGCCATCGCGTCCGTTGAGGTTGAGATCGAGAAAGACCACGTCGACGTCGGCCTCGGCGAGGTGGGCCTGCGCCGAGGCGAGGTCGCGGCACGCGGTCACCTGGGCGATCTCGTCGCCCGCCTCCTGACGGAGGAGGCGTTCCAGGCGTCGGGCCACGACGGGCTCGTCTTCGACGATGAGGATGCGCATCAGGCCGACAGCGGAGGGAGAACCGGAAGGTCGAGCCGCGTGACCCAGGCGTCACCTTCCACCGCCGAAGCCAGCGTCCACGGCCCGGAGACGCTCTCCGCCAGACGCGCGCGGACGTAGCCGAGACCCCCTCGCTCCGGTCTGGAGGGGGCGTCGAGGTCGGCGAGGGGCGTGGTGAGGGTGTACCGCCGCGTGGTCCCTGCCCGGTCCTCTCGGAGCCGAAAGCGCACCGTGCCGTCGGCGTAGGCGTTGTGCGTGATGGCGTTCTCGAGCAGCGTGTGGATCACCGCCGGAGGGATCGGCGCGGTGCCGTCCACACTGTCGGCGTCGAGGTCGAAGCGGACTTCGCGGCGGAAGCCCATCACGTCGAGGTGAGCCCGGCACAGGGCGAGTTCGCGGGCCATCGGGATGAGGGGCTCGCCCGAGACATCCGCCAGCATCCGGAGTTCGTCGGCCAGCGCCTCCAGCACGCGGACGCCGGTGGCCGGGTCGGTCTCGATCCACTCCATCACCGAGGTCAGCGTGTTCATCAGGAAGTGGGGCTGGAGGTGCGTCTTGAGGAGCTCGGCCTCCAACCGTGCCGCCTCGGCGCGTGCCACCTCGTAGCGTCGCCGCTCGTCCCGGGACTGCAACCCGAGCGACGCCAGCAGCCCGGCGAGGAGCACGCCGAAGGCCGGGAAGAAGGCCGTGTCCATGAACCGGTAGCCGGTCGCGAGCAGCGCCAGCAGGCAGACCGCCACGCCCACCAGACCGAGCCACGCGCCGGGCCGACGGCGTCGGGCGGCCCACGCCGTGATGCCCAGGGCGGACGGGAGCGCGACCCAGAAGACGAGCAGCGCCTTCGTGTCGTACCCACCCGGAGACAGCAGCGCGAGCCCGACCGCGAGGGCCAGCAGCCCCACGACGCGCCATCGCCGCGGGACCTGAAACTGGACGAGAAACACCATCGGCAGGAGCAGGGCGACGATGCTCGTCAGCCCGGTCACGGCCAGCAGGCGCAGCAGGTGGAGGTCGTACGTGTAGCCGACGACCCAGCGCCAGCTCTCCGCCGCGAGCAGCGCCGCGACCGCCAGGCACAGCACCGCCACCAGCAGGTACGGCGTTCGCCGTCGGTCAACCGCCCAGAGCACGCCGTAGTAGAGGGCGACGAGCACGAACCCGCCCAGGAACACGAGCGCGAGCAGAGAGCCGCGGGCGGAGAGCGCCGCCAGGGTCGGGAGGTCGCCCACGGTCATGCCATGGACATACCCGCGAACGCTGGCGGGGCGCCGGAACGTCGACATGCGCAGGGCGAGGGTGTGCGTGCCTGAGCCTGCGAGGGAGTCGGGCACGGCGTAGACGGCGTCGATCGGCCCCGGCACCTCGCCCGCCCGCGTCGTCCCGACCTGGCCGCTCTGCCCGATCCGGACACCGTCCCAGTACACCTCGCGGGCCGCGACGGCATATACCGCGATGCCGAGCGGAGCCGCGCCAGGGTCGAGGGCGACCTGCGTCCGGACCCAGAAGACGGCCTGGGTGTCGGGAGGGGCAGAAACCGACCGAACGAGCCAGTCGGCGTCGTCCCAGCCGGGCCGCGCCCAACGCGCGTCGTCGCCCAGGCGGACACGCACCTCATGGATTGGGGTCACCTCTTGCGCGCGGCCCGCACCGGAGAGCAGGGCCAGCACGACGAACGCGGCGAGGCGGAGGGGCACAGAGCGGGGCGACGTCATGTGTCCATCCTACGCCGCGTGTCGAGGTTGTGTGAGTCGTTCACGCGGCAGGCGAGCCGTTCACCCGTGGGCGTGTATCCCATTCGGGCAGGGGGCCGTGAGGCGGGCAGGCCGATCCAGCCTCCTGTTCACTTCGTCCCCCGCGCTCCCATGCTTCGTTCCTTCCTGCTCCTCACCCTGGCCGTACTCGCGTCCGCGTCGGCCACTGCTCAGTCCGCCCCGCCCCTCACCGTCGAGCCGTACCTGTTCGAGGCTGGCGACGGGCGGTCCGTCGAGGCCGAACTCGGACGATTCCACGTCCCGGAGAACCGGGCGCGGGCGGACGGGCGGACCCTCGAACTCACCTTCGTCCGCTTCCCGAGCACGAGCCCGACGCCGGGCCCGCCCATCGTCTACCTCGCGGGCGGCCCCGGCGGGTCGGGAATCGGGACGGCGCGGGGCACGCGCTTCGACCTCTTCCAGTCGCTCCGCGAGGTCGCCGACGTGATCGCGTTCGACCAGCGGGGCACGGGCCTTTCAGAAGGCCCCCCCGAGTGCCCGCACCAGGTCACGCTGTCGCTCGACGCGACCCCGCGGGAGGCCGTCGCCGACGCCTATGCCGACGCCACCCGGGCGTGCCTGGCCCACTGGCGCCGCCTCGGCGTGGACCTGGGCGCCTACAACACCGAGGAGAGTGCCGACGACCTGGACGCGCTGCGAGAGGCGCTGGGCGCGGACCAGATCTCGCTCTGGGCGATCAGCTATGGCACGCACCTCGCGCTCTCGACGATCCGGCGCCACCCCGAGTTCATCGCGCGGGCCGTGCTCGCAGGCGTCGAGGGGCCCGATCACACGCTCAAGCTGCCGTCCGACCAGCAGGCCTTACTGGTCGAGATCGACCGCCGCAACCGGGTCCAGAATCCGGAGGCGCCGTCGCTCCTCGCCGACATGGAGGCCGTCCTCGACCGGCTTCGGACCGACCCCGTGACGGTCGAGACCGAGGTCGAGGGCGAGGCCGTCGCGGTCGGCGTCGGCGCGTTCGAGGTGCAGTGGCTCGCGGCCAACCTCCTCGGCGGGCCGGAACTCTCGATGCAACTCCCGGCGCTGTTCGCGGCCATGCGGGCGGACGACTTCTCGGGCGTGGCGCCGTGGCTCGTCTACCTCAAGGCCCCCGCTCCGATCGGCGCGATGTCGTCGGCGATGGACGCGGCCTCCGGGGCCTCGCTCCTGCGCCGGGCTCGGATCGCGAGCGAGGCGCGGCGGACGGTGCTGGGCGACGCCATCAACGTTCCCGGTCCCATCCTCGGCGCAGTGCTCCGGGTGCCCGACCTCGGTCCCGCTTTCCGCCAGCCGGTCGTGTCGGACGTGCCGACGCTGTTCATCAGCGGCACGCTGGACGGGCGGACGCCGGCGAGCAACGCCGACGAGGTCCGCGCCGGGTTCTCGCGCCACGCCCACCTCGTGATCGACGGGGCCGGGCACTCGGACCCGCTCTTCCTCGGCTCGCCCGTCATCCTGGAACGGATGCGGACGTTCTTCGGCGGCGCGATGGTGCCGACCGAGACGATCCCGATGGCCGAGTGACCGTCCGGCCCGTCCGCCTCGGGGCCGCACCGAGGCGGGCTACAGCGGCAGGTTGCCGTGCTTCTTGCGCGGTAGCGTCTGGACCTTGTTCGCCAACATGGTCAGCGCGCGGATGAGCCGGCCTCGGGTCTCCGACGGGCGGATCACGTCGTCCACATAGCCGCGCTCGGCGGCGACGTAGGGATTGGCGAAGTGCTGGCGGTACTCCTCCGTGAACTGGGCCTCGGCGGCGGCGGGGTCGTCGGCCGCCGCGATCTCGCGCTTGCGGATGATCTCGACGGCGCCCTTCGGCCCCATGACCGCGATCTCGGCCGTCGGCCACGCCAGGTTGAGGTCGGCGCGGATGTGCTTCGAGTTCATCACGTCGTAGGCGCCGCCGTAGGCCTTGCGCGTGATGACGGTCAGCTTGGGCACGGTCGCCTCGCAGAAGGCGTAGAGCAGCTTGGCGCCGTGGCGGATGATGCCGTTCCACTCCTGGTCGGTGCCCGGCAGGAAGCCCGGCACGTCCTCGAAGACGACCAGCGGGATCCCGAACGCGTCGCAGAAGCGCACGAACCGCGCGCCCTTGACGGAGGCGTCGATGTCGAGCACGCCCGCCAGCACGGCCGGCTGGTTCGCCACGACCCCGACGCTCTTGCCGCCGAGGCGGGCGAAGCCGACCACGATGTTGGCAGCGAAGTCGGGGTGGATCTCGAAGAACGTGCCCCCGTCCACGACGCGCCGGATGACCTCGTGGATGTCGTACGGCTTGTTCGGGTTGGTCGGCACGAGCGCGTCCAACTCGAGGTCGGCCCGGTCGGCGGGGTCGCTGGTGGCGGCCGTCGGCGGGGCGTCCTCGCAGTTGGAGGGCAGGTAGGCCATCAGCTCGCGGATGCCCATCAGCAGGGCGCCCTCGTTGGCGAACGCGCGGTGGCAGACGCCCGACTTGCTGGCGTGCGTGTCGGCGCCGCCCAGTTCCTCCTGCGTCACCTCCTCGTTGGTGACGGTCTTGACCACGTTCGGTCCGGTCACGAACATGTAGCTCGTCCCGCGCGCCATGAACACGAAGTCGGTGATCGCGGGGGAGTAGACCGCGCCGCCCGCGCACGGCCCGAGGACCGCCGAGATCTGGGGCACGACGCCGGACGCCAGGGTGTTCTGCAGGAAGATGTCGGCGTAGCCGCCCAGCGCCGCGACGCCTTCCTGGATGCGCGCCCCGCCCGAGTCGTTGAGCCCGATCACCGGGTAGCCGTTCTCCAGCGCCAGCTCCATCAGGCGGACGATCTTCTCAGCGTGGGCGAGTCCCAGCGAGCCGCCGAAGACGGTGAAGTCCTGCGAGTAGACGGTCACCGTCCGCCCGTCGATGGTGCCCCAGCCGGTCACGACGCCGTCACCGTACGGCCGGGAGTCCTCCAGCCCGAAGCCCGTCGCCTGGTGGCGGACGAACGCGCCGGTCTCGACGAACGAGCCGGGGTCGAGCAGGATCTCAATGCGCTCGCGGGCGGTCAGCTTGCCCTTGTCGTGCTGGCGGGCGACGCGGGCCTCGCCTCCGCCCTCGCGGGATTCGGCGCGGCGGGCGTCGAGGTCGGCGTAGAGGGCGTCGGCGGTCGGGTCGGACATCGGTCGGCAGAGGGAGGGCCGAAAGCTACCGCCGCCGCTCCGCCGCCTTCGGCCGCCCGCCCAGTCGACGGTCGGAAGGACGAGCGCCCGCGCTCGCACGGAGCCATCTTGCCGCACGCCCCTCGCCTCCCCATGCTCGACCTCCTCGCCTTCGACCTCGACGGCACCCTCGCCGACACCGAGGACCTCAAGGCGAAATCCTACGCCTGGGCGGCACACCGCCTCCGCCCCGACCTCGACCCCGCGACCGTCGAGACGGCCTACGCCGACTGCATCGGCTTCTCGCGGCGCGAGATCTCCCAGATGCTGCTCGATCGGTTCGACCTGGAGGCGGCCGCGCGAGCGCACGACCCGGCCGTCGCGCCCTGGGAGAGCTACGTCGGCCTGCGGCTGGAGCACTACCGCGCGATGCTGGCCGACGGCGACCTCGTCCGCGCCCACGCCCGGCCTGCGGCGACGCTGGTGCGGGAGGCCCACGCACTGGCCCGGCACGTCGCGCTCGTGACCACCAGCGGGCGGCAGAACGCCGGGCTCGTGCTCGCCGCCCTCGGCCTCGGCGATGCGTTCGACGACATCATCACAGCCGACGACGTGGTGAAGACGAAGCCCGACCCGGAGGGCTATCGTCTCGCGCTCAGCCGAGCGTCGGCCCACCCGGCGCGGTCGCTGGCCATCGAGGACTCTCCGGCGGGCGTCCGCGCTGCCGTCGCTGCCGAGTTGCCCGTGCTCGCCGTGCCGGACGCGCTCACCCGCGAGGGCATCCAGGCGCTCGTCGGGGCAGGTGCGCTCCCGGCCACCTCCGTCCTCGCCCCAGACGTCCTCGCTGAGGTCGTCCGCCGACGCGCCGAGGCGGTGTAGCTACCGCCGGTCGAAGTGGTCCTGGACCGCGTCGATGAACGCGACCATGCTCTCGGTGTACGGGTTGACCGAGTGGGCGCGCAGGATGTCCGACGAGATGATGCCCGTCGCCTCGGTGTAGTTCGCCGAGCGGTCGATGCGGTCGAGCGTTCGGTGGTAGGCGCTCGGCGAACCGTCGAACAGCTCAGTGACGAAAGTGTCGCGGCGCTCGCGTGCGCCGTCGCCCAGGACGCGGGTCTCCAGCGTGTCGAGCGCCGGGCTCTCGCCCGTCTCGCCCACAGGCGCCGAGAGCGGGGGAGGAGAGGGGAGCTTGGCGGCGAGGTCGGACTGGGCGAACCGTTTCCAGAGCGGCTCCTCATCGTCGGAGGCAGGCGTGGGAGGGAGCGGGGTGTCGTCGGCCCGCTCTCGGACGAGGTGTTTCCAGAGCGGCTCGTCGTCGTTGTCGTCGTCGAGGGGCTGGGCCGAAGGCGCCTCGGGACTCGGCGACTCGGGCTCGGAGCGTTCGGTCGGGGAGGCGGTCGCCGGAGGCAGGTCGGGGAGCGGGGCAGGGGGGCGTGCCGCGACGGGCTCGGCCGCCTCGGGCGACTCGTCGGGTTCCTCCTCGGGGAAGATGAACGACGCGCTGGCCGGCGGCGTCACCGGGGGGGCGACCGCCTCGGGCGTGATGAGCGGGTTCGAGCCCGGCGCCTCGTCGGGCTCGGCGAGCGGTTCGGCGACGGCATCGCGGACCTCCTCCATCGCGTCGGCTTGAGAGAGGGGCTCCTGGCGATGGTCGTCGGTCCTTCCGGGAGCGTCGGTCGCGGGAGCGTCGTGCGACCCCGCAGGCACCGGCGGGCCGAGGACTTCGGACTCGTCCACCGCGTCGAACTCCGGCGCGAGGTACTTCGACCCGATGGTCGGCGGACGGACCCCCTCGGCGATGGGCGGGACCGGGGGCGCCGTCAGGTGGGGCGGGTGGGTGGCGACCTGACGCCCGCGGGCGCCATCGTCGGTCGGGACGAGCGTGCGGGCGAGGAGCGCGTGGAGGTCAGCCGAGGTGATCGCGTCGATCCCGTCCAACTCCGCCGCCAGGGCGTCGACGCCCTTGGCCTCGAAGAGCGGGCGCAGAAGTGAGGTCGGGACCGACCCCGCGGGGCTGCCGACCGGGCCGACGAGCGCGAACAGCGGCCCGAGGAGCGTCGTCCAGTCGTCGGGGCCGAACGTGGACACCATGCGGCGGTCGATCCGGCGGAAGAGCTGCTCCAGGCTGACTCGGTCGATGGCGCCGAGATCCTTGCGGTCGGCGTAGCGGGCGGCGATCTGCGGGAGGTACGGGTACGGCCCGAAGGCGCGGACGCGGTCCAGCGCGATCTGGATGGGCAGCGACGCCCGGCCGCCAGCGAAGGCGACCGCTGCGAGCGTGTCGGCCGGGCGGATGAGGTGGGCCAGCGCCAGTCCCGCCGCCTCGCGGACGGCCTCCGGCCAGACGTCGGCCGGGATGTGAACGGCGGCGCGGGCGGTCTCCTTCCACACCTCGGTGGCCTCGCGGATGGCCTCGGCGTCGAGCCACGCCGACGACCCCGGGGCGGCGGCGTCCACGGCGGCGCCGAGGCGGGCCTGGAGGAGGGTCACCAGTGGCGCTGGGAGCGGAGCCAGGTCGGCGGCGCCGCGCGGCCGGTCGGCGGGGACCTCGGCGAGGGCCCGGCGGGTGAGGGCCTCGGCGGTGGCGTCGAGCGCGGCGTCGGTCATGGCGGGCGTGGAGGGGGGGTGAAGCTACGTCCGGACGGGGGGCGGCCGTTCCCCCGAGCGTCCTCGTCTCGGGTCCCCGGCGTCGGGGAGGGCGAGCGGTGCGGGCCGCGATAGGTTCTGGGACGCGAGCCGAACGACCGGCTCTCCGTCTCCTTGCCTGACCCCATGCGACTCGCCCTTCTTTCCCTGCTCCTGATCGCCGTGGCCGGGTGCGCGGGGCCGCCTCGCGCGCCGTCCTGCGACGGCCTCGTGCTGGACCTGGAGCGCGGCACGCTCAGCGGCGTCGCCCCGACGGCCTCACCCGCCGCGTTCCAGGCCGCCTTCCCGTGCGCCACGGGCGAGACCGAGGAGGGGGGGCTCTACAACTTCGGTGGCGGCGTCTTCTACCTCGACCACGACTTCTACGCCTACACCCACCGCGACTTCATCGAGGCGCGCGAGGACTTCGCGGGGAGGACCGTCCCGGCTGCCGTGCTCGGCTCGTCGGCTGCCCAGGCGGATGCGACGTTCGGGACGCCCGAGCGCGTCGAGGACGGCGCGCGGCTCTACGACCGGCGCTACGGGTGCCTCCGCGTCGAGGTCGTCGGCGGGGCGGTCAAGGAGGTCGGCGTCCACGCCCAGACGTGTGCCGAGGTGGAGGTGCCGCGCTGACCGAGCCCGCCCGGGGGGACCGGGCTAGGCCTCGACGGCCGTCTCCTCTTCGTCGAACCGGACGCCGACGAGGCGGCTGATGCCAGGCGTCGGCATCGTCACGCCGTACATGCGGTCGGCAGCCTCCATCGTCAGCTTGTTGTGGGTGACGAGGATGAACTGCGTCGAGTCGGCGAAGGAGCGGATGAGGCGCATGAAGCGGCCCACGTTGGCGTCGTCGAGCGGCGCGTCGACCTCGTCGAGGATGCAGAACGGCGACGGCTTGACGAGGTAGATCGCGAACAGGAGCGCGGTCGCGGTGAGCGTCTTCTCACCGCCGGAGAGTTGGGTCAGCGAGACGGGCCGCTTGCCCTTCGGGCGGGCCGTGATCGAGACGGGCGCCTCCAGCGGGTCGTCGCCGTCGAGCGTGACGTCGGCCGTGGCGTCGCCGCCGAAGAGGTCGGCGAAGATCTTCTGGAACGCCTCGCGGACCTGGGAGAACGTCTCGTCGAAGCGCGCGCGGGCGGTCTCGTTGATCTCGCGGATGGTTTCGAGGAGCGACGCCTCGGCGTCGGCGAGGTCGGTGCGCTGGCCCTGGAGGAAGGCGAGGCGCTCCTGCTCCTCCTCGTAGCTCTCCAGCGCGAGCGCGTTGACGGCGCCGAGGTCGCGGATCTTGCGCCGCAGGTCCGGGATCTCGGCGCGGGCGGTCTCGGGCTGGAACAGCTCCTCGGCCTGGAGGCGGTCGAGTTCCTCGTTGGCGTCGTCGAGGTCGGCGCCGTGCTCCTCCTGAAGCCGCTCCAGGGTCGTCTCCTGCCGGGTGGCGACCTCGGCGAGGCGGCGCTCCGCGTCGGCGCGGGCCGTCGCGGCGACTTCGCGCTGCTGGCGGAGCTCGCGCAGGCCGCGCTCGGCGTCGGCGATGCGGGCGCGGCCCTGGAGGACGGCCGTCTCGGCGTCGGAGGCGGTCGTCTGGAGGGCGTCGGTGCGGCGGCGTTCGGCGTCGAGGCGGGCGGTGACGGTCTCGGCGGCGGCCCCGGTCTCCGCGATCTCGGCCGCGAGGCGCTCCGCCTCGGCGTCGCGGTCGGCCTGCCGGCGGGCGATGTCGGCGCGGATGGCGCGGGCGCGGTCCCGCGCGTCGCGGGCGGCCTGCGCGGCCGACTGGGCGCGGGCGTGGGCAAGGCGGGCGTCGCTCCACGCGGCCTCGGCGGTCTGGCGGGCGGCCGAAGCCGCGTCCAGCGCGGCGTCGGCGCGGGCCTGGCGGGCTTCGGCGTCGGACGCGGCGAGCCGCCGAGCCGATGCCTCGTCCTCCAGCGCATCCGCCTCCGGCAGGGCCTCGATCTGCTGGCGGAGCTCGTCGGCGCGGGCGCCGAGGCGGGCGGCCTGGGCGTCTCGCGCGGACGCCTGGGCGTCCGCGCGGGTCACGGCGTCGCGTGCCGCGTCGCGGGCGGTGCGGGCGGCGTCGCGTGCCTGCTCGGCCTGCCGACGCGCCTGCTCAGCGGCGTCGCGGGCGGCGCGGGCTGCCTCGGCGGCGGTCTCGGCCGCGTCGCGGACACGCTCGGCCTCGGCCAGCGCCTCGGCCGCGTCTGCCAGCCGCTCGCGGACGCCGAAGCGCCCCGCGCCCTCGGACGGCGTCGCCGAGCCGCCGTGGACGGCGCCGCTCGCATCCGTCCACGCGCCCTCGCGGGTCACGAACCGGGCGACGGGGTAGGTGTCGCGCAGCGCCCGCGCCTCCATCAGCGAGCCGACCACGAACGTGTTGCCCAGCAGCGCCTGGAGGAGCGGCTGAAGGCGCGCATCCGCTTTGGCGAGTGCCAGCGCGGGCGTCGAGCCCGGAGGCGCGGGCGACCGCTCCGTCTGCGTCTTGCCGACGCGCGAGAGGACGAGGAAGGTCGCCCGGCCGCGCTCGGCGGCGCGGAGCCGCCCGATGGCCGCGTCCGCCGCGTCGTCGTCGGGGACGACCAGGGCCTCGGTCCAGGCGCCGAGCGCCGCGTCCAGCGCGAGCCGGTCCGCCTCGTCGGCGCCGACGAGTTCGGCCAGCGGCGGCGCGTTCACCTCGGGGTGGGCGGCGAGGAAGGCGACCGCGCCGTCGCCTTCCGGCCCGGCCTCGACGAGCGCCTGCAGCAGGTCGGCCTCGGCCTTCGCGGCGCGAGCGGCAGACCGGGCCGACTGCCGCTCGGCGTCGGCGGCCTCGAAGGCCGAGCGGGCGGCGTCGCGGGCCGCGACAGCGGTGTTGACGGCCTCGGACGCGGCCTGGAGGTCGGCCTCGGCGGCGTCGAGGCGGGCGTGGTCGGGCTGGGCCTCCGGGGCGGACGCCAGGGTGGCGCGTTCGGCCTCGACCCGCTCGGCCTCGGCGGTCAGCAGGGTGCGGCGGTCGCGGGCGCGCTCGACGGCCCGCTCGGCGTCGCGCAGGGCGGACAGCGCCTCCGCAGCGCTCGCCCGAGCCGACTGCGCGGCCTGCCGGGTCGCCTCGGCGGCGTCGCGGGCCTCGACGCGCTCGCCGTCGGCCACGAGGAGGGCGGCGTCGCGCTCGGCGAGCGTCGCCTCGGCGGTCTCGATCCGGCTCTCGGCGTCGGCTTCGTCCGCAGCGGCGTCCTCGGCGCGGGCCGCGTCGGCGTCGCGCTCGCGGGCGATGCGGTCGAGCGCGCGGCGCCCCGCCTGCTGGCGCTCGTCGCCCAGCCGGATCTCGGCCTCCAGCGCCTGGACGGTCTCGGCGTGCGCCTGGAGCGCCCGCGCGGCCGACGCCATGTTCTGTTCGAGGCCCACGAGGGCCGTCCGCGCCTGCTCGATCTGGGCTTCGCCCGCCGCCACCTGTGCGCCCAGGCCCTCCGCCTCGGTGCCCCGCGTGCGGACGGTCGCCTCCAGCGCGTCGCGCTCGGCCTGGAGCCGCTCCACGTCGTGGGCCGCCATCGCCAGCTCCAGCCGCCGCAGCCGCGTGGCCAGCCGCTCGTGCCGCGCCGCCTTCTGCGCCTGTCGGCTCAGCGAGCGCACCTGCTTCTCGACCTCCTCGATGATGTCGTCGAGGCGGGTCAGGTCGGACTGCGTCGCCTCCAGCCGCTTGAGCGCCTGCGCGCGGCGGCGCTTGTACTTGGTCACGCCCGCGGCCTCCTCGAACAGCCGGCGCCGGTCGCCTGCGTTCTCCGACAGGATGTCCTCGACCATCGACAGCTCGATCACGGAGTACGCCCCGGCGCCCATGCCGGTGTCCATGAACAGGTCCAGGATGTCGCGCAGGCGGCAGACGGTGCCGTTCAGCAGGTAGTCCGAGTCGCCGTTGCGGTAGAGGCGCCGCGTGACCGTCACCTCCGAGAACTCGGTCGGCAGCACGCCGCGCGTGTTCTCCACCGTCAGCGAGACCTCGGCCATGCCCAGCGGCTTCTTCCCCGACGAGCCGTTGAAGATGACGCCCGCCATCGACTCGCTCCGGAGCAGCCGCGACCGCTGCTCGCCGAGCACCCAGCGGACCGCGTCGATCACGTTCGACTTGCCGCACCCGTTCGGCCCGACGATGGCCGTCACGCCCGGGGAGAAGTCCACGGTCGTCTTCTGGGCGAAGCTCTTGAAGCCGTGGAGATCGAGCCGACTGAGGTACACGCGGGGCCGGGGAACGGGCCCCGAAGATACCGTCCGTGTTCGCGGCGCCACCGGTCGCGGCCGACGCCCCCAAAGGGAGAGGCGCGAGGTCCCACCACGGCCCCCGCGCCTCGGCCGCTGAGCGATCCCGCACAGCAGCGTCCCTTGCGTGCGTCCTACGGGCGAAGAACGGATTCGTGACAGCGGCCGACCGTCTTCACACGAGGACGGCCTCAGTCGTCGATCGCCGTCGTCGGGTCCTCGTCGACGGCCTCGTCGCCATCGGTGACGCGGGGGCTGGACTTCAGGTCGTCGTCCATCGTGCGGCCGACGTAGGCGTTGCCCGCCTCGGCGACGCGGGCGCCGTCCTCGACCTCCGCGGCAGCGGGCGCAGCGTCCCCGTCCGGGTCGATGGCGTCGTCGGCCTGCTCCTGCTCGGGGGCGTGCGGGGTGGGCGCCTGGCTGTCGGAGGCGACGTAGCGGTGGTCGTCGGGCGTGGACTGGTCGGGATGCATGAGAGGAGGGGATGGAAGAGGCTCTGTGAACCACCGAGGAGCGGGAGGGTTCGGGCGCGAGCGTCGGCGCCCGTACGTTGTGGCGTCTCCCTGAGCGTCCCCCCATGGCTCGTCTGACCGCCCTCGCCGTCCTCCTCGTGCTCGCCGCGCCGTCCGCGCAGGCCGTGTCGCCGAACCCCGCCGCCCGGCTGGCGGACGCGCTCGACCGGTACCGCGCCGTCGCCCAGGCGGGCGGCTGGCCGACGATCCCGGAGGTCGGCCCGCTCGTCTACCCCGGCGGCACCGACGCCACGCAGGTGCCCCTGCTCCGCCGCCGCCTCCAGGCCGAGGGCGCCCTCGGGGCTGCCGCGCCCACCGGCGACACGCTCGACCCGGCCCTCGCCGCCGCCCTCGCCGCCACCCAGGCCCGCCTCGGCCTCGCCTCCGACGGCATCCTCGGGCCCAACACGCGCGTCGCCCTCAACGTCCCGGCCGCCGAGCGTGCCCGCCGCATCGCCCAGGCCGTCGAGCGGCTCCCCGCCCTCGACCTGCCCACGTCCGGCCGCTTCGTGCTCGTCAACCTGCCCGAGTACCGCGTGCGCGGCTTCGAGAACGGCCGCGAGGTGATCACCATGAAGACCGTCGTCGGGGCCGACGCCGACGGCTGGCGCACGCCCACCTTCCGCGACGAGATCGAGTACCTCGTCTTCCGGCCGTACTGGAACGTCCCGACCTCCATCGCGATCAACGAGTTGGTCCCGAAGGGCGCCGACGCGCTCGCCGCCGAGGGCTACGAACTCGTCCGCAGCTTCAGCGCCGACGCCGAGATCCACCCGATGACGCCGGAGAACCTCCAGCGGCTCGTCGACGGCCACCTGCTCATCCGGCAGGGCGCCGGGCCAGCCAACGCGCTCGGCCTGCTGAAGATCATGTTTCCGAACGCCAACAACATCTACCTCCACGACACGCCCGCGAAGGGCTTCTTCGCGCGCGACGAGCGGGCGCTGAGCCACGGGTGCGTGCGCCTGGAGCAGCCCGCCGCGATGGGGGCCTGGCTCCTCGGCTGGGACGAGGCCGAGGTGCGGGCCGCGATGGAGTCCGGCACCCAGTCGCAGGTGGACCTCGCGACCCGCGTCCCGGTCGTGATCGCCTACCTCCCCGCCTGGGCCGACGACGACGGCGCCGTCTGGTTCGGCCGCGACCCCTACGGCCTGCTGGGGTAGCCCACCCCGGCCCCGAGGCGGCCGGACTCGTCCCCGTGTGCGACCTTGCGGACTCCCCTCCGCCCCGTCATGGCCACCGACTACTCCCTCGTCGGCAAGCGCGTCCGCGTGCACCTCTACACCCGCGAGGGCCACCTCCTCGGCGCCATCGAAGGCCGCGTCGCCGACGTGTCGCCGGGCGTGACCGTCGGGCAGGACGCCGCCGGGCGCGACATCAAGAAGGACCTCGTCTACGTCCTCGACATCGTCCCCGGCCGCGGGCCGGACGGCGAGGAGGTGCCCTACACCAACTCCGCCGGGACGGAGGGCGAGGGCTGGTTCGCCGTCCAGGACGTGACGGTCATCGAGGGCGACGGGCCGCCGCTGTTCGCCAACTGACGCCGCCTACTCGACGCCGAGGTCGAGGATCGGGGTGCCGGGGACGATTGGGACGAGACCGCTGCGGATGCTGCCCAGGTTGACGCCCGCCAGGCTGTTGTCGTCGTAGCCGTCGTCGGTGGAGGCCACGTTGAAGTGCCCGACGACCGTGCCGCGCGCCTCGGGGACCGCGCAGCCGCTCGACGAGGTCTCGGGCCACCGGAGCACCTCGAACTGGAACGAGCCCGCGATCCGCCCCTGGGCGGCCTCCTCCAGCACCAGCTGGCCCGCCGTGCAGGTCACCGCCGGACAGTCGGAGCCCCGGGCCATCTCGCGCTCCTCGGCCGCCTCTTGTGCGGTCATCGTGCAGACCTCCCAGCCGCCCATCGCCTCGGCGGCCTCCCGGAGCCCGGCCGGAAGCGTCCCCGGCGTCGCCATGGATCCGCTGCTGACGCCCGCCCGCATGCCGTCGAGGAACGCCTGCGGGAAGACCATCACGCCGAACTCGGGCACCTCGTCCTCCGGGTAGAGGTCCTCGTCGACGGCCCCGGCGAGGATCTGGGCGCCGCCCTCGCGCCCGGAGAGGAGCGCGTTGAGCGTCATCTGGCACTCTGTGCCGCCGGTCTGCCCGACGAAGGTGGCCATCAGGCGCGTCATGCGCTCGGCGCGGGCCTCGTCGGCCGCGGCGGCGATGTCCGGCTCGGCCTCGACCCGGGCGCGGGCCATCTCGGTGTCCATCTGCTGGCGGAGCTGGGCCATCTGCTCGGGTGTGATCCCGGCCGCCATGCCCTGCCGCTCCAGCCGCCTGAGCGTCACCTCGACGTCGTCGATCATGTCCTCCATGTCCTGCACCATCTCCGGAACCGCCCGGTCGAGGTCGCGGCCCACCTCGTCGGGCGTCATCAGGTCGAAGACGGCCTGTGAGCGCCCGCCGCCCTCGCACGCCCACGGGCCGGGGCCGCGGACGCTGAAGCCGGGGGGGAGGGCCCCGCCGGCGTCGATGGACTCGCCGAGGCGGTCGCCGTCGGGGCGTGCGGCGTCAGGGCGCGGGGCGGAGAGAGACGGGGCGGCCCCGTCGGTGACGGCCTCGCCGTAGAAGCCTTCCGCCTCGATGCGTACCGTGAACATGGCGGGACCGGTCGCGGCGGCCTCCTCGGCCACGTTCGCTACGCGGACCAGCAGCGTCGTGTCGGAGAACACCTGGACGACGTGGGTGAACGGCGTCGAGGCGAGGGCGGGCCGCCCGGCCACGCTCTCGCCGACGACGAGGTGGAGCGGGTCGCGGGCGTCGCCGAGCGCGCCGCCGTCGAGCGCCTCCAGCGTGAAGCGAACCGGGATGCCGCGGACCGTCAGGCGCGCCTCGTCCACGTTCACGCGCACCTGCATCGCGGTCGAGGCGAGGGGCAGCAGCGTCCCCTCGACGTCGTGGACCGCCGGGGCGTCCAACTCCAGCGTGGGCACGGTCGAGAAGTAGCGCTCGTCGGTGTGCTCGGCGAGGTACCGGGGGACGAGGTCGTACAGGCCGTTCGCGTACGCGCGTGGCGCTCCGAAGTGCACCGCTGCTGCCCGCAGCCCCGCGTCCACGGCCGCGACGCCGGCCTCCTCCCAGCCGGCCGACTGCTCGAACACGAACCGCAGCGGCGCCAGCGCCGACGTGCCCCTCGGCACGAGCATCTCACCCACGCGGTACCAGAAGTGACCCAGCGGGTAGATGTTGGCCGTGAGCGTGCTGGTCAGCGGCAGCGAGAGGTCGGGCCGGCCGGTCATCCCGAAGTCGCCGTGGAGGTGCTGGTTCCAGGCGTACTCCGCCGCCGTCGCGGTGCCCTCCACGATCCAGCCGTGCGCCTCGGCTTCCGCGTCGTACGGGGCGAGCGTCGTCTCCTGGACGGCGTGGAACAGCTCGTGGACCGGCGTCGAGAGCCGGTTCGCCGCCTCCAGATCGGCCCGGCCGACCGTCGCCGGGTCGATGAGCTCTCCCGACGGCATCCGGAACATGCCCGAACACAACGAGAGGGACACGTAGTTGTACGAACCGAGCTCCTTCTCGCACTTCGTCGCCACCTGCCCGACCACCTCCACGACGTAGCGGTCGGCGCTGCGGGTGAGTGTGGGCGCGCGGAAGCCGAGGTCGCGATACCACGTGCCTGCGGCGACCAGCGTCTCGGAGACCCACGCCGCCCGGTCGGCCGGGACCTCGCGGGTGCTGATGCGGACGCTCCACGGGGCGAGCGACCACTGCGCCGAGACGGGCGCGGCGACGAGGAGGGCGAGGAAGGGGAGCAGGCGACGCATGGACGGGAGAGGCGCGAGGGCACCCGCCTCGGGACCGAGGCGGGCAAGAGGGCGGCGCGGCGAGGCCGGCTCGTGCGCGCCGTGGGACGATCAGAGCAGCACCACCTCCACGCGGCGGTTCTGCGCGCGGCCCTCGGGCGTGTCGTTGCCTGCCGCAGGCTGGTCGGGACCCATCCCGACGGCCTCCAGGCGCGCGCCGTCAATGCCCTGGCTGGTCAGCCACGCCGCGACGGCGGCCGCGCGCTCCTGGCTGAGGCGCCGGTTGGCGTCCGCCGAGCCCGTGTCGTCGGTGTGGCCCTCGATGCGCAGGCGGACGGCGCTGTTCTGGTCCAGCATCCGCTGCAGGTCGCGGAGCGTCGGGGTGGACTCCGGCCGGAGCCGCGCCGAGGCGGTGTCGAACAGGATGCCGCCGAGCGCCACGCGGCCGTCGGCCTGGAGCTTGTCGTAGAGGATCTCGCGCCCGCCCGCGGCCACGCGGATGTTGTCGACCAGGATCGGCCCGTTGTAGCCATCGTCGATGGCCGCGACCTCGCCCGCGACGGCCCAGAGGATGCGGTCGGTGCGCTGCACGTCGGCGTTGGGGACGTTCGCGACGCGCTCCGTGCCGATGTACATCTTGACGTAGCTGCCGTCCACGGCGATGCGGACGGGCACCATGGCCTCCTCGTGGGCACTCTGATTCTGGAGCGACGAGCCGCCGTCGTCGGACGAGACGCCGGTCTGGAAGAAGCTCCCGACGCGGAACTCGGCCGCGGTGTGGTTCTTCAGGTCGCCGTGGAAGGTGTGGAAGTCGTCGTCGGGGTCGGTCAGCGGGCCCGTGCCGAGGACGGTGTAGTTCCAGTTGTCGCCGTGGTACAGGTCGAACTCGATCGTGAACCGCTCGGGCAAGACCTCCGGGAGGGGCAGCGCGATGGCGCTCGCGTTGCCGAAGCGGAGCATCTGGTTGCCGTTCTCTTCGACGACCTCCATCACGCCGTCGTGGAAGGTCACGCGCCGGGGCACGTTGCCGACCAGGTCGGACTCGAAGTCCTCGACGAACAGCGGGCGCTCGCCGGGCACGAAGTCGTAGTTGGCCCAGGCGCCCTCGCCGGGGCGGGCGCTGGCCGGGGCCGCCGCCCCGCCACCCGAGGCGGACCGGACGACGGCGTCGGATGCGTTGCCCTCGCCGACGGGCGCGCCGGAGCGGTCGACCGGCGCGCCGTCGGCGTCGGTCAGCACCACGTCCTCGCCGCGCGACTGGGCGTCGTCGATGCAGGCTTGATCGGTGAACACGCACCGGACGGCGTTCTCGCCTGCATCGAACATCCCGTCGATGGCGGCCTCGGTGGCGCGGCGGGCGCGGTCCTCGGCCTGCCGTTCGACGGCGCGCTCGGCCCCACGGCGGGCGGCGTCACGGGCGCGGCGCCAGATCTGGGCGTCGGCGGTCTCGGCGACGGTGAGAGACAGAAGCAGGAGAAGCAGGAAGCGAATCATGAGATCAGGTGGACTGGGGGAGGTCGCCCCCACTACGCGATCCTGCGGGACGAGCCGTCACCATACCCGCTGGCCCTCCGTGGCGGGAACGGGGCGCGGATTGCGAAGGGGAGGGGGACCCCATCTCCCAACCGGCCCCCAGGCCCACCCCATGCGATTCCTGACCCTCCTCTGCCTCCTCGTCCTCGTCGGATGCTCCGCCGCCTCCGACGCCGTCCGCTCCCTGCCGGGCACGCCCACGCCGAGCACGCCCCCCGCCCAGACCTTCGAGTACGACGTGCTCCACGGCGCTGCCGACTGGGACACCCAGGTCTCCGACTACCGGGGCCGAAACGGCGACATCGTCGCCTTCGACTGTCAGGGCGATCCGAACGAGACGCCCCCGAGCGGCGCGGGCGCCGTCTACGGCGGCGGCGCGGACGGCCGCGGCCTCTTCACCGACGACTCCCGCGTGTGCTGGGCCGGCGTCTTCGCGGGCGCCATCCCGCGCACCGGCGGGCGGCTATACGTCGAGGTCCGCCCCGAGGCGGACACCTTCCCCGGCGGCTACACCCGGAACGCGGTGTCCACGGTAGACTGGCCGTCGTACGAGGGCGGCGGGTTCGTCGTCCTCGGCGCGCGGTAGGCCGTCCCCGGGCTCGCGCGGTAGGTTCCGGCCTCACCCGGACCTCCGCGCGTGCCCGACTCCCTCGACGCCCTGCTCACCGCCTCCCGGCAGGGAGACGCGTCCGCGGCGGCGGCCCTCTTCGAGGCGACCTACGACGAACTCCGCAGGCTCGCCGGACGCGTCCGACGCGGGCGCGCGTCGGCGACCCTCAACACGACGGCGCTCGTCCACGAGGCCTTCCTGCGGCTCGCCGAGGGGGCCGCGGCGGAGAGCCGGGCGCACTTCCTCGCCATCGCCGCCAAGGCCATGCGCCACGTCGTCGTGGACGATGCCCGGCGCCGCCTCGCCGTCAAGCGCGGCGGCGGCGTCGAGCACGTCGCACTCCGCGAGACGCTCGTCGGCGAGGGCCCCGCGCCCGACCTGCTCGCCCTCGACGAGGCCCTCGACCGGCTGGCTGAGGTGGACGCCCGCGCCGCCGCCGTCGTCGAGTGCCGCTTCTTCGGCGGCCTGACCGTCGAGGAGACGGCCGGCGCCCTCGCCGTCTCGCCGCGCACCGTCGAGCGGACGTGGCGCGCGGCCCGTGTCCGCCTCTTCCAGACCCTCCGCGACGACTAGATGCCCGCGCCCCCGGACCGCCGCCAGCAGGTCGATGCGGTGTTTGCCGAGGCCGTCGACCTGCCGCCGGGCGACCGGGCGGCCTTCCTCGCCCGCGCCTGCCCGGATGCCGGGATGCGCGCCGAGGTGGAGGCCATGCTGGCCGCCGACGCCCAGGCCGACGCCTTCTTCGCCGATGCCGCCCTCCACCTCGCCGACGTCGCCGAGGAACTCACCGCGCGTCCGCCCGAGCGGGCCGGGCCGTGGCGCCTCGGTCGTCTGCTGGGCCGCGGCGGGATGGGCGAGGTCTACCGCGCCGAGCGCGCCGACGCGGACGCCCCCGGCGGCTTCGCGCAGCAGGCGGCCGTCAAGCTGGTGCAGCCCGGGCTCGCGCCGGGGCTCGTGGCTCGCTTCCACGCCGAACGGCGCATCCTGGCCGGGCTCGACCACCCCGGCATCGCCCGGTTGCTGGACGGAGGGACCGCCAGCGACGGGCGGCCGTACCTCGCGATGGACCTCGTGGAGGGGGAGCCGATCACGACCTACTGCGACCGCCACCGCCTCGGCGTGGACGCGCGGCTGGCGCTGTTCGAAGCCGTGTGCGACGCCGTCGCCTACGCCCACCGGCGGCTGGTCGTCCACCGGGACCTGAAGCCGGCCAACGTGCTCGTCTCCAACACGCCGGACGGCCCGCGTGTGACGCTGCTCGACTTCGGCGTCGCTCGCCTGCTGGACGATGAGCGCGACGCGACGCGGACGGTCCTGCACGCGCTCACTCCGGAATACGCCGCCCCCGAGCAACTCCGCGGCGACCTCCCGACGACAGCCACCGACGTGTATGCGCTCGGCGTGCTCCTCTACGAACTGCTCGCCGGGCAGCGACCCTTCCGGCTCCCGTCCCGTCTCGCCGCCGAGGCGGCGCGGGTCGTGCTGGACGAGCGGCCGACCGACCCCAGCGTGGCCGTCCGCCAGACGACCGTGTCGCCGAAGGGACACCCCCCGGCGACCACGCCCGACGCCATCGCGGAGGCTCGGGCGACGCGTCCGGACCGGCTCCACCGGCGCCTCCGTGGCGACCTCGACCGGATCGCTCAGGTCGCGCTCCGCAAGGAGCCCGCGCGGCGGTATGCGTCGGCCGAGGCCCTCGGGCGCGATGTGCGGCGCCACCTGGAGGGGCTGCCGGTGGAGGCCCGGCCGGCGTCGGTCGCGTACCGGGTCGGGCGGTTCGTGCGTCGCCACCGCGGGGCCGTGGCGGCGGCGGTGCTGGGCGTGCTGGGACTCGCCGGGTGGGCCGCCACGGCGACGGCCCAGCGGGCGCGCATCGCCACCGAGCGGGACCGCGCCGAGCGGTTCGCGGACGTGCTGGAGACGCTCTTCACCGAGGCCAACCCCTACGCCGACGACGCCGACCGACTCACCGCGGCGACGCCGCTCGGGGACGCCCTCCACGCCTCTGCCCGACGCGTCGAGGCGGACCTCGCCGCCGACCCCGAGGCGCGGTTCCGCCTCCTGGCCTCCATCGGGGGCTCGCTGGCGGGCATCGGCGCGGACTCGCTCGCGGCGGACGTCTTCGCGACCAACCGCCGCCTCGCCACCGCCGCCTTCGGCCCCGACGACGCGCGGACCATCCGGGCGCTGCGCGACGAGGGCGCCCACCTCGGGGAGACCGCCGACACACCCGCCGACCGGGCACGCGCCGACACGCTCCTGCGCCGCGCGCTAATGCGCTCCGAGCGAGTCCACGGCGCGACGGCCCGGGAGACCGGCGAGGCGGCCATCGACCTGGCGACGTTCGTGAAGGACGAGGGAGAGATCGAGGACGCCGAGCGACTCGCAGCCCGCGGGGTGTCCATCGCCCGGCGCCACCGGCCCGAGGCGGACCTGGCGACGGCGCTCATGATCCACGCGCTCATCCTCGGCCAGCGTGGGGACGCCGCCGCGGCCTGGGAGGCGGCCCGGGAGGCGGCCGAGATCGCCCGCGCCGAGCGCCCCGACGACAGCGCGAACCTGATCTCGGTGCTGGCGAACGCGGCTACCGCGGCCGAGGCGGCCGGAGCCCCCGAGCAGGCGCTCGCGCTCGAACGGGAGGCGGCAGCGCTCGCCCACGACCGGCTCGGGCCCAGCCACCCGACCACCCTCACCGTCCGCGCAAACCTCGCGACGACGCTCGCGGGCCTCGACCGCTACGCCGAGGCGGAGGCGGAGCACCGGGCCGTCCTCGACCAGCGGCTCGCCCGGGACGGGCCGCTCAGCGTCGAGGCGGCGATCTCGTTTAACCAGCTGGCGGGCGTGCTGCGGCGGGCGAGACGGCTGGACCAGGCCTCCGCCACGTACGGCCGTGCCGCGACCGCCTTCGAGGCGTCGCTCCCCGACACCCACCCGTACCGCGCCATCCCTTACGTCGCGCTGGCGTCCGTCGACGCCGACCGCGGGCGCTTCGCCGACGCCGAGCGCCACGCCCGAGCCGCCCTCCGGCTCGCTGCCCGGTCCTTCCCGGAGGACGACCCCATCCACGGGCACGCGCGGGCGCGGCTGGGGCGCTCGCTCATCGGCCAGGGACGCCGGGCCGAGGGCGTCCGCGAACTGGACGCCGGGCTGGCACACCTCCGCTCGACCCTCCCCGCCGACGACGAGGGGCTGGCCGAGGCGGAGGGGTGGCGCCGCGCAGGACGCTGAGGGTCAGAGCCGGCGAGGGGCGTAGACTGCCACGGCCCGTCGCGTGCGTCTCCGATGGGCCGCCCATTCCTCATGACCGCCGACCGCTGGGCGCGGGTCGAGGACCTCTTCGACCGCGCCGCCGACCTGCCCCGCGCCGACCGCGCCGCCTTCCTCGACGCCGCCTGCCGCGACGCCGACGGCACCCCCGACCGCGCGCTCCGCGAGGAGGTCGACCGGATGCTGGCCCTCGACACCGGCGCCGACGGGTTCTTCCACGACCTCACCGGCGGCGGGCTCGGCGTGCCCGACGACCCGATGGCGGGCGTCCCCGAGCGCGTCGGCCCGTGGCGGTTGGTCCGTGAGGTGGGGAAGGGGGGCATGGGGACCGTCTACCTCGCCGAGCGCGACGACGGGACGTTCGCACAGCGCGCCGCCATCAAGCTGGTCCGCCCTGGCCTGGCCGACGACCTCGTGGCACGCTTTCGGGCCGAGCGGCACCTGCTCGCGCGGCTGGAGCACCCCGGCATCGCGCGCGTGCTCGACGGCGGGACGGCGCCCGACGGCCGCCCCTACCTCGCGCTCGAATACGTCGACGGCGAGCCCATCACGGCGTTCGCCGACCGGCGCCAGCTGTCCGTCAACGAGCGGCTGGCCCTCTTTCAGGACGTGTGCGACGCCGTCGCCTACGCCCACCGGCGGCTGGTCGTCCACCGGGACCTGAAGCCGTCCAACGTGCTCGTCGCCCAGGGCGAGGACGGCGTGCGGCAGGTCAAGCTGCTCGACTTCGGCATCGCCAAGCTGCTGGACGACGACGCGGACTTCACCATCGCCCTGACGGCCCCCGAGCGGCGCATCCTGACGCCCGCCTACGCGGCGCCGGAGCAGGTCCGCGGCGACGCCGCGACGACGGCGACCGACGTGTACGGCCTGGGTGTGCTGCTCTACGAACTGCTGACCGGCCAGCGGCCCTACCAACTCGACCGGCGGGTCCGCCAAGCCATCGAGCGGGCCGTGCTCGACGCCGACCCGACCGAGCCGTCCACCATCGTCACCACAGGTGCCGACGCCGCGGCGCTGGCGTCGGCCCGCGGGACGGAGCCGCGCCGGCTTCGCAAGCGCCTCCAGGGCGACCTCGACCGGATCGTGCTGATGGCGCTCCGCAAAGAGCCCGACCGCCGGTACGGCTCGGCCGAGGCGTTCTCCGCCGACCTCCGCCGACACCTCGATGGGCTGCCGGTCGAGGCCCGCCCCGCGTCGGTCCGCTACCGCGTCGGCGCGTTCGTGCGTCGGCACCGCGTCGGGGTCGGGATCGCGGCCGGGCTGGCCGTCCTGCTCGTCGCCTACGCCGCGACCGTGACCACGCAGGCCCGGCGGATCGCGGAGGAGCGCGACCGCGCCGAAGCCGTCACCGACCTGCTGGTGGGCCTGTTCGACGGCGGCGACCCGGACGTGGCGCGCGGCGACACGCTCACGGCGCTCGCCCTGCTCGACTCCGCGGCCGTCCGCCTCGGCGTGTCGATGGGGGAGGAGCCCGCGCTGCGGAGCCGCCTCCAGGTCGCGCTCGGCCGCATCTACACCCAGCAGGGCGCCTTCGCCCGCGCCGACTCGCTCCTCGGCCCCGCCCTCGCCCAGGCCCGCGCCGACGGCGACCCCGGCGCTCTGGCGGACGCCCTCTACCAGGCTGCCGAGGTCCGCTACTGGGTCGGCGACTACGCCGAGGCGGAGGCCCTCCACCGCGAAGGGCTCGCCCTGGCCGAGCGGATCGGCCGCCCGGCCCGCGAGATCGCCGAGCGGACCAACCGCGTCGGCATCACGCGGGCCCGCCAGGGCGATTACGCCGACGCCCGCCGCACCTACGAGACCGCGCTCACGATTCTCCGCGGTGCCGTCACTTCGACCGACCCGGAGATCGGGCGGACGCTCGCCAACCTCGGCGTGCTCGACTACTACGAGGGCCGGTTCGCCGAGTCGGAGGCGCGCTACCGTCAGGCGCTCGCCATCCTGACGCCTGCGCTGGGGGGCGGGCACCCCGAGGTGATCATGAACCGCCGCGAGATGGCGTGGCCCATCGGCGACCAGGGGCGGGCCGAGGAGGCGGTCGAGATCCTGACCGAGGTGGACCGCGCCAACCGGCGGCTCTACGGCGAGGGGCACCCGACGGTCGGCAACACCCTCGGCGAGCTGTCGCGCTACCAGCGCGCCGCGGGCGACCTCGACGGCGCCGAGGCGAGCGCGCGGGAGGGCCTCCGCCTCCAGCGCGCGCTCTACGGCGACGACCACGCCTACGTCGCCAACAAGATGCTCGACGTGGCCCTGGTCCTCCGCGAGCGCGGCGGCCTGTCCGAGGCACGTCGGCTCGCGGACGGCGCCCTCGCCATCCAGCGCGCGACGCTCGGCGCCGACCACCCGTACACGGCGGCGGGGCACGGGCACGTCGCCCACATCGCCGCCCTCCAGGGCGACCGCGCCGCGGCCCTCCGCCACGAACGCGAGGCGCTTCGCCTGTTCGAAGCCGCCTACGGACCCGGCCACCCGCGCACCGACACGTCGCGCGCCCGCCTCGCCCGGCTCACGTCCACGCGCTGACGCTGCCCGCCTCGGGCCGAGGGTGGGCGAGAAAAAAATCGACGGGACGTGTCGATCTGCGTCATGCCCGTTCGTCGGGTGGATAGAGTGGGGGAGAGCCCCCCGCCGTCCCAGACCCTCCCGACGATGCGCTTCATGATTTTCCGCAAGGCCGACGCCCAGACCGAGGCCGGCCTGCTTCCCTCGACCGACCTCCTGACGGCCATGACGGCCTACAACGAGTCCCTCTCCCGCGCGGGCGTGCTGCTGGCGGGCGAGGGCCTCAAGCCCTCCGCCGAGGGCGTCCGCTACCACTACACCGGCGGCGAGGCCACCGTCACCGACGGCCCGTTCGCCGAGACCAAGGAACTCGTGGCCGGCTTCACCACGATCCAGGCGCGCTCGCTCGACGAGGCCGTCGCCTGGGCTCGCCGCTGGCCCGCCGAGGACGGCGACGTGACGCTGGAGGTCCGCCAGGTGCACGAGCCGGTCCCCTCGTTCGGCACTCCGGACCCCGCCCGGCGCCAGTTCATCGCCATCTGGAGCGCTCCGCCTCAGGCCGAGACCCAGACCGAGCCGTCGGCTGAGATGCAGCAGGCCATGGGCCAGCTCATGGCCGACACTGCGGCGGCGGGCGTCCTGCTCGAAGCGGGCGGGCTGCTCCCGTCGGCGGTCGGGGCGCGGGTCGTGTTCGAGGACGGGACGCCGACCGTCGTGGACGGGCCGTTCTCGGAGTCGAAGGAGGTCATCGGCGGGTACGCCGTCTACCAGGCCGACTCGCTGGAGGCCCTCCGCCCGTGGTCCGAGCGGTTCGGCCGGGTCGTCGGCGACGGCACGAGCGAGATCCGACCGGTCTACGGGGCCGAGGACTTCGGCGAGGCCTTCACGCCGGAGCTCCAGGCACAGGAGGACCGCCTCCGCGCCGAGGCCGCCGCTCGTACCCAGACTGACTGATCCGCGACTGGGGTGGGAAGCGGGGATGTCACTGCCGTCCGCGTTCCTTTCGACCCGAGACCCGCGTCGGTCCGATCCGGCACGTGACGCGGGTCCAGCCGAGGGGCACGGACCCCTCGGCACGCAGCGCCCCGTTTCCACCCCTTCGACTCATGAGCCAACTCGTCTACTTCGAAATCCAGGCCGACGACCCCGAGGCCACCGCGACGTTCTACGCTGAGGTCTTCGGCTGGACCGCCGAGCGCGACCCGGCGCTCCCCATCCCGTACTGGCGCATCGAGGCCCACGGGATGCGCGGCGGCATTCTCCAGCGCCCGGCGCCCGTACCGGCGGGTTCACACGGCACGAACGCGTACGTCTGCTCCTTCGAGGTCGCGGACTTCGATGTCACGGCGGAGGCCATCCAGGCGCGCGGCGGGCGCGTGGCGATGGACAAGTTTGCCATCCCCGGCGTGTGCTGGCAGGGCTACTTCCTCGACCCAGCGGTCAACACGTTCGGCCTCGTCCAGCCCGACCCCGAGGCGGCGTGACCGACGCCGAGCCCTCCGCTGAGGCGGTCCGCGCGGCCGTCGAGACCACGTGGCGGCTGGAGTCCGCCCAGCTGATCGCGACGCTGGTGCGGCTGACCGGCGACCTTGGCGCGGCCGAGGATCTCGCCCACGACGCCCTCGTGGCGGCCCTCGAATCGTGGCCCACGACCGGCATCCCGCAGAGCCCGGGCGCGTGGCTCACCACGACGGCCCGGCGCCGCGCGCTCGACGCCCTCCGCCGCGCGCCGATGCTGGACCGCGCCCACGCCGAGATCGCCCGCGACCACGAGGTGCCCGACGCCGCCGCCGATCTCCACGACGCCCTCGACGACCCCGTGGGCGACGACCTCCTGCGGCTCGTGTTCACGACCTGCCACCCGGCGCTGAGCACCGAGGCGCGCGTCGCGCTCACGTTGCGCCTGTTCGGCGGCCTCACCACCGACGAGATCGCCCGCGCCTTCCTCACGCCCGTGCCGACGGTCGCCCAGCGCATCGTGCGCGCCAAGAAGACCCTCCGCGACCTCGGGGCGCCGTTCGAGGTGCCGCGCGCCGCCGACCTGCCCGCCCGGCTCGCCGACGTGCTGCGCGTGGTCTACCTCGTCTTCAACGAGGGCTACACGGCCACCTCGGGCGACGACTGGGCGCGGCCGGCACTCTGCGAGGACGCCCTCCGCCTCGGCCGCGTCCTCGCCGCGCTCCTGCCCGACGAGCCGGAGGTCCACGGCTTGGTCTCACTCATGGAGGTCCAGGCGTCGCGCCTCCCCGCGCGCGTCGGCTCCGACGGCGAGCCGGTGCTGCTGATGGACCAGGACCGGTCGCGGTGGGACGGCCTGCTCGTCCGCCGCGGGCTGGCGGCGCTGGACCGGGGCGCCGCACTCGCAGGCGGAGCGCCCGGCCCGTACCTCCTCCAGGCCGCGATCGCCGCCTGCCACGCCCGCGCGCGGGCGTCCACCGATACCGACTGGGCCGAGATCGCGGCGCTCTACGCAGCCCTCTACGCGATCCACCCGTCCCCCGTGGTGGAGCTGAACCGGGCCGTCGCGGTCTCCTTCGCCGAGGGGCCCGCCGCCGGACTGGCCCTCGCCGACGCCCTGGCCGAGTCGGGCACCCTCGACGGCTACCACCTCCTTGACGCCGTCCGCGGCGACCTGCTGGACAGGCTCGGCCG
Organism: Rubrivirga sp. SAORIC476; assembly: GCF_002283555.1. Classification (NCBI taxonomy): domain Bacteria; kingdom Pseudomonadati; phylum Rhodothermota; class Rhodothermia; order Rhodothermales; family Rubricoccaceae; genus Rubrivirga; species Rubrivirga sp. SAORIC476. The sequence continues at coordinate 663,389 of NZ_MVOI01000006.1, forward strand.
GGCCGACGAGGCGCGCGCCGCCTTCGAGGCCGCCGCGGCCCTCACCCGCAACGAGCGCGAGCGGACGCTCCTCCTCGACCGGGCCGCCCGCCTCTGACCCTCCCGCCTCGGCGCCGAGGCGGACGGGGTCATGGTTCACACACGCGACGCGCCTCTGTCGCTCGCCCGGGCGAGCTTGAGCGACCCTCTTGCCGCCCGCGATGACCTCTCCTGCCACCCCCGAGGCCGACGGGTCCGATCCCTCCGCGCCCGACGCACCGCGGTCGCTGGGGCGCGAGATGCTCGCCGCCCTCCGGGGGACGGCCCGCGACTACACCGAGGGGCCCATCGGGACGGCGCTGCTGCTGCTGGCCGTCCCGATGGTGCTGGAGATGGTCATGGAGTCCGTCTTCGCCGTCGTGGACGTGTACTGGGTCGCGTCGCTCGGCGCCCCCGCCGTCGCGGCCGTCGGGCTGACCGAGTCCGTCCTGTCGCTGATGTACGCCGTCGCGATGGGGTTGTCGATGGCGGCCACGGCCGTCGTCTCCCGGCGGATCGGGGAGAAGGACCCCGACGGCGCGGCGCGGGCGGCGGTGCAGGCGGTCGCGGTGGCGGCCGCGGCCTCCATCCCGTTCGCCGTCGTCGGCATCTGGTACAGCGACGGCCTGCTGACGCTGATGGGCGCCGACGCCGAGACGGCGGCCGTCGGCGCGGGCTACATGGCCTGGATGCTGGGCGGCAACGCCGTCATCATGCTGCTGTTCGTGCTCAACGCCGTCTTCCGGGGCGCGGGCGACGCGGCCATTGCGATGCGCGTGCTGTGGCTGGCCAACGGCATCAACCTGATCCTCGACCCGATGCTGATCTTCGGCTGGGGGCCGTTCCCGGAGTGGGGCGTCACCGGCGCGGCCATCGCCACCACCATCGGCCGGGGGATCGCGGTGCTCGTCCAACTGATCGTGCTGCTGCGCGGGAGCCAGCACCTCCGCGTCCTCGCCCGCCACCTCCGCCTCCAGGCCGACGTGATGGACCGCATCGTGCGGACCTCCCTCGGCGGGATCGCGCAGTTCGGCGTCGCCACCACGTCGTGGGTCTTCCTGGTCCGCATCGTGGCCGAGTTCGGGGCAGACTCGCTGGCGGGCTACACCATCGCCATCCGCATCTTTCTGTTCACGCTGCTCCCCGCGTGGGGGCTGGCGAACGCCGCGGCGACGCTGGTGGGCCAGAACCTGGGCGCCGGGAAGCCCGAGCGCGCCGAGCGGTCGGTCTGGATCGCGGGCTGGGTGACGATGGCGCTGCTCGGCCTGGTGTCGGTCGCCTACGTCGTCTGGGACGAGGCGCTCGTCCGGCTGTTCACCGACGAGGCGGGCGTGGTCGCGACGGGGGCCGAGTGCCTCCGCGTCCTCGCCTACGGGTACGTCATCTTCGCGTGGGCGATGGTGATCCCCCAGGCCTTCAACGGCGCCGGCGACACGCTCACGCCGACCTGGATCAACCTGGCCTGCTTCTGGGCGCTCCAGGTGCCCGTCGCGTGGGCGTTGGCGTTCCCGCTCGGGCTGGGCGAGTTGGGCGTCTACCTCTCGATTACGATCGCGAACCTCGCCGCCGCCCTCCTGGCCGCCGTCCTCTTCCGCCGCGGCACCTGGAAGGCGACGATGGTGTGAGGACCGGTGTTCGGCTCCCGTCGACTGTGCCCGCCTCGGCGCCGAGGCGGGCCGGGTCGCCGAGGCCGCGCCCCGGTCAGTGATCCGCCTCCACCGGCTCCCGCCACCCCGAGAGCCGGTCCTCGTACGTCGCCAGCCGCGCCTCCGCCGTGTCCGGCGCATCCAGCCGGGCGACGTGGAACAGCGCCTCGCCCTCGTACACCAGCGGCAACTGCGTCTTGCCGATGATGAGCCCCGAGTCGCGCGACAGGACCGGCCGCGAGTGGTCGCCCAGCGGCGCCGTCAGCGTGCCCACCTGCTCGCCCTCCTCCACGAGGTCGCCGATGTCGCGCGTCATCTGGAGCGTGCCGCTCTCCTCGGCCCGCGTCCACCCGCTGCTCCGCGCGATCAGCGGCGGCACCACGCGCGTCGGCGCCGTCTTGGGCAGCATCCCGAGCCCGCGCATCACCGAGACCACCCCCCGCAGCCCGATCCGCACCGACCGCTCGTCCAGCCGCAGCGCCTCGCCGGCCTCGTAGAGCAGCACCGGCACGCCGTGCTCCAGCACCGTCTGCCGCATCGAGCCGTCGCGCAGGTTGGCGTGCAGGATCAGCGGCACCCGAAACCCGTGCGCCATCGCGACGGCGTCCTCCTGGTCCAGCGACACCCGCACCTGCGGCAGGTTCGTCCGGTTCAGCGCCCCCGTGTGGAGGTCGATCCCGTGCGTCGCGTTCGCCACCACCTCCTCCATGAACGTGTGCGCCAGCCGCGACGCCATCGACCCGGTCGGCGAGCCGGGAAACGAGCGGTTCAGGTCGCGCCGGTCGGGCAGGTACCGCGACCGCGCCGTGTAGCCGTACACGTTCACCACCGGCACCGCGATCAACGTCCCGCGGAGGTGCTTCAGCAACCGCAGCCCCAGCAGCCGCCGGATGATCTCGACGCCCAGGATCTCGTCGCCGTGGATCGCCGCCGACACGAACAGCCGCGGCCCGTCGCGCCGGCCCCGCACCACGTGGACGGGCATCGCCATCGCCGCGAGCGTGTAGAGCGGTGCGATGGGGAGGCGGATCGTCCGCCGCGTCCCGCGCGGGATCTCGGCGCCGCCGATGACAAGGGGCTCGGGCAGGGGGGAGGGGGTCATGCCGGGAGACTACGGATCTTGCCGCCTCGGTGCCGAGGCGCGGAACCTCAGGGCCGAATCCGGTGACAGGCGCCCTCCGGCGATCGCGTACTCAGGACGGTCCCGGGGCCCAACGCCCCGCTTTCCTCCTCAGCCCCTCTCGCCATGCGCCGCCTTTCCTGTGCCCTTCTCCTGCTCGCGTCCGTCGCAGGCTGCTCCTCCTCCGACCAGGCCGCCCCGGCCGTCGAAGTCGCCCAGACCGTCGATGCGACGTGGAGCACCGACGCACGCGTAGGCCGCGAGGCGATGGGCCGGTACGCCTTCGTCTGTTCGCCGAACCCGCCCGAGAGCGACCGGGGCGCCATTGTCTGGGGCTCCGGCCCCTACACCGACGACTCGAGCGTCTGCCGGGCGGGCGTCCACGCCGGTGCCATCACCTACGCCTCCGGAGGGCGCGTCGTCATCGAGATGCGCCCAGGCCAGGAGCAGTACGTCGGGAGCGTCCGAAACGGGGTTGAGACGGAGGACTACGGATCCTGGGGGGGCAGCTTCGCCGTCGTTCGCTAACCTCGCTGCGACTCCGCCCCTGCCCGAGCCCTATGCCCACGCACCACGCCATCGACTACATCGAGTTCACCGTCCGCGACCTGAGCGAGGCCAAACGCTTCTACAGCGACGCCTTCGACTGGGTCTTCACCGACTACGGCCCGAGCTACGCGGGCATCCAGCGGCCCGGCGGCGACGGTGAGGCCGGCGGCATGGAGCAGTCCGACACGCTCCGTCCCGGCGGCCCCCTGGTGATCCTCTACTCCGACGACCTGGAAGCCAGCGTAGCGGCCGTCGAAGCGGCAGGCGGCACCGTCTCTACGCCGCCGTTCGGCTTCCCCGGAGGGCGGCGCTTCCACTTCACCGACCCCAGCGGCAACGAACTGGCGGTCTGGGCCGAGAAGTAGCCACCCCGCCCCGGCGCCGTGGCGGGCAAGACGGCACAGGCGGCGTGACAGGCGAACGAGGCAGACGCGGTAGTGGGGGTGGCTCCAATCAGGCGCCGTTTCTTTTTGCCTCCCCGGACCCATGCGCTCCCTCCTCGTTCTGCTCGCTCTCCTCGTCGCCACCGGCTGCTCCCAGCTCGAACAGGTCGCACGCGACACCCTCAACGGCACCCTGTCCTCCTCGCCGACGACCTACGACACCGCTCAGGGGGAGCGGGTCCGGTTTGCGCTCGGCGCCGTCGCCTTCGCCGACCGCGTCGACTCGTTCCGGCCGACGCGCGAGTTGTCGGCGGCCTACGCCGACCCGTCCCAGGCCGTCGGCCCGCCGGACTACGACACCGACCGCTGCCCCAGTGGCGACGAGTGCTACCTGACGCTCACGAGCGGCGGCGTGGCCGTGTTCGAGTTCACCAACAACACCCTCTACGACGGCCCCGGCGATGACCTCGCCATCTTCGAGATCGGCCCCGACGTCGAGGCCATGACGGTCGAGATCTCCGTCGACGGGCGTGACTACCTGATGCTGGGTCGCGTCGAGGGCTCGTCGGCCCTGCTCGACATCGCCGGGCGCGGCCGGAGCGGCGCGCAGTACCGGTTCGTGCGGCTCACCGACGACCCCGAGCAGGGCGGCAGCGGCGGCTCCACGCCCGGCGCCGACGTGGATGCCGTCGGCGCGATCCACGCCGAGCAGCGCTGACCTGACGCCCCCGCCTCGGCACCGAGGCGGGGGGACCCGGTCCTACGCTTCGGCGGCCGGGGCCATCGGCCCGACGGCCTCCGGGATGGCCTCGCCGGCCGGGACCGTCTCCAGCGAGACGCCGCCGCCCGGCGCCGCGTCGATCACCACCGCGTCGCCGTCGGCCACCAGGCCGCCGAGGATCTGCTCGGCGAGCTTGTTGGCGACCTGGCGCTGGAGCACCCGCTTGAGGGGCCGCGCGCCGAACGCGGCGTCGAAGCCCTCGGCCGCGAGCGCGTCCTTGGCCGCGTCGGTCAGCACGAGGCGCAGGCCGTGGGCCTTGCGCGCCATCGCCCGCGTCCGCTCGAACAGGATTTCGACGATGCGCCGGATCTGGGTCCGTCCCAGCGGCCGGAACACGACCGTCTCGTCGATCCGGTTGAGGAACTCCGGCCGCAGGCGCGTCCGCAGCATCCCCGTCAGCTCATCGCGCAGGGCGTCCATCTCCGACTCCGAGATCTCGCGGTCGGTCCCCAGGCGCTGGGTGATCAGCTCCGAGCCCAGGTTGGAGGTCATGATGATGAGCGTGTTCGAGAAGTCGACCACGCGGCCCTTGGAATCGGTCAGACGGCCGTCGTCGAGCACCTGCAGGAGCACATTGTAGACCTCCGGGTGCGCCTTCTCGAACTCGTCGAGGAGGACGACGGAGTACGGACGCCGCCGCACGGCTTCGGTCAACTGCCCGCCCTCGTCGTAGCCGACGTAGCCGGGAGGCGCACCGACCAGTCGCGACACCGTGTGCCGCTCCTGGTACTCGGACATGTCGATCCGCACCAGCGCGCCCTCGTCGTCGAACAGCTGCTCGGCGAGCGCCTTCGCCAGCTCCGTCTTGCCGACGCCCGTCGTGCCCAGGAAGATGAACGAGCCCAGCGGACGGCTCGCCTCCTGCAGGCCGGCCCGCGAGCGGCGCACCGCGTTCGACACCGCCTCGACGGCCTCGGGCTGCCCGACGACGCGCTGTTCGAGGGCGTCCTCCAGGTGCAGCAGCTTCTCGCGCTCGGTCGCCAACATCCGCGAGACCGGGATGCCGGTGGCGCGCGAGATCACGTCCGCGATGTCCTCCGCGTCGACCTCCTCTTTGAGCATCGCGCCGTTCGACTGGACCTCGGCGAGCCGCTCCGTCGCCCGGTCGATCTGCTCCTGGAGGCCGGGGATCTGGCCGTGGCGGATCTCGGCGACGCGGGCGAAGTCGCCCTGCCGCTCTTGCTCGGCCGCCTCGGTCTTGAGGGCCTCGATGGAGGCGCGGGAGTTCTTGATGGTCGTCACCAGGTCGCGCTCTTGCTCCCAGGTCGCGCGGAGCCGGTCGCGCTCCTCTTCGAGGTTCGCCAGCCGCTCCGAGATGGTCTCCACCTGGGCATCGTCGCCCTCACGCTTGACCGCCTCCCTCGCGATCTCCTGGGTCCGGATCTCGCGCTCGACGGAGTCCAGTTCTTCGGGCGTCGAGTCGATCTCCAGACGCAGGCGCGACGCCGCCTCGTCGATCAGGTCGATGGCCTTGTCGGGCAGGAAGCGGCTGGTGACGTAGCGGTCCGACAGCTCGGCCGCCGCCACGATGGCGCCGTCCGTGATGCGCACGCCGTGGTGGACCTCGTACCGGTCCTTGATGCCGCGCAGGATCGCGACCGTGTCCTCCACCGACGGCTCGGCGACGAGCACCATCTGGAAGCGGCGCTCCAGCGCCTTGTCCTTCTCGAAGTACTTCTGGTACTCGTCCAGCGTCGTCGCGCCGATGGCCCGCAACTCACCGCGCGCCAGGGCGGGCTTCAGGATGTTGGCCGCGTCCATCGCGCCGTCGCCGCCGCCCGCGCCGACCAGCGTGTGGATCTCGTCGATGAACAGGATGATCTCGCCCGCCGCGTCCGTCACGTCCTTGACGACCGCCTTGAGGCGGTCCTCGAACTCGCCGCGGTACTTCGCGCCCGCGATCAGCGCGCCCATGTCGAGTGCCAGGATCCGCTTCGACTGGAGCCCCTCGGGCACGTCGCCTTCGACGATCCGGATCGCCAGCCCCTCCGCGATGGCCGTCTTGCCGACGCCCGGCTCGCCGACCAACACGGGGTTGTTCTTCGTCCGCCGCGAGAGGATCTGGAGCACGCGCCGGATCTCGTCGTCGCGCCCGATCACCGGGTCGATCTGGCCTTTCCGGGCCGCCTCGTTGAGGTCGCGGGCGTAGCGGTTGAGCGCGTCGTACTTGGACTCGGCGTAGGGGTCCTGCACGCGCTGGCCGCCGCGCACCTCCTGGAGCACGCCCAACAGCGTGTCCTTGGTGACGCCCTGGCTCTTGAGCGCGTTCGCCGTCGGCCCGTCGCCCTCGGCGAGCGCCATCAGCAGGTGCTCCGAGGCGACGTACTCGTCGCTCAGCGTCTCCGCCTCGGCGAGCGCCCGGTCGAACGCCTTGTTGAGGTCCTGGCCGATGTACTGGCCCGACACGCTGGCCCCGGTCACGACAGGCAGCTTGTCGACGGCCCGCTCGGCGAGCGCAGCGAGGGTCTCGGCATTCGCACCGAGGCGGTCGAGCAGGGTGGGGATCAGGCCGCCCTCGTCCTGCAGGAACGCCTGCAAGAGGTGCGGGGGCTCGACGCCCTGGTGGTTCTTGGACTGCGCGATCTCGAGGGCGCGCTGGACGGCCTCCTGGGCCTTGACGGTAAACTTCTGCAGGTTCATGGTCGGGGGGCGGGGCGGCCGGGGCCGCGTGTTCGAAGTCGGTTTCGACGCGTCGAGAGCGAAGGGTGTGCCATCGGGGCCTCGTCTGTCACCCTGTCAGCCGTTATTGGCGAAGGGCGGGTCGTGCTCGCCCGCCCGCTCGGTTCCACGGGGAGAGGGGGGGGACGCCCTGCCGCCGAGCGCGGCCGTTTCTCCTCCGAACCGGTGCACAGGGACCGGGGGGGTGACGAGGCCTCCGGTTGAGTCCACGGTGCGAGAGGCCGATATCCCCCGCGCGCTTCTCTGTCTGGCCCGTGTCCTCGTCCTCCCGTCGTCCGTCCGCCGTCGTCCAGGCCTTCCGCTGGCTGCTGCTCATGGGGGCGCTCACCACCTTCGGCTTCTGGTGGATGTACCAGGTCGTCGGGCCGAGTCCCCACGACATGCTGTGGCTTCGGGCCGTCATGGCCTCGCCGTTCCTGGCCATCCTCGCCGGGACGTACACGAGCGAGTGGGTGCGACGACACGTCTGGTGGCTGGCACTGGGGGCGAGTGCGATGATGAACGCGTACTTCTCCACGCTCGCCGTGCTCAGCGGTTTCGGAGAGGCCTGGACCATCGCCATCCTCACGGCCACCTCCGCCGCCATCCTCGCGCTCGCCTCGTATGCGCGGAAGCCGCGCCACGTGTGGGTCGCCGCGGTCGTGAACCTGACCGCCAGTTCGATTCCCCTGTTCGTTCTCGGGGCGGATGGCCTGCAGACCACGCTCACCCTCGCCTATGCCGGGGTGCTGGCGACGCTCATCTCGTTCGCGGCGGTCTCCCAGGTGCGGACGCGACACGCCTATCGCGCGCAGCGCGACGCCGCTGCCGCGCAGGGACGCCTGCTCCGGACCGTCATCGATGCCATCCCCCAGCACGTCTACGTCAAGGACCGGGAGGGGAGGTGCCTCATCCGCAACCGGTACAGCGCCGAGCAGATGGGCTTCGACGATCCGGAGGAGGCGGTTGGCCTGACCGTGTTCGACCAGTCGGAGGACCCGCAGGTCGCCGCCGACTACTGGGCCCAGGAGGACCGGGTGATGCGGGCCGGGGAGCCGGACCTCGACCACGAGGAGCCCTACGCCTTCGACGGCCAGACCGGCTGGGTGGTGACGTCGCGGGTCCCGCTCCGCGACGACACCGGGGCGGTCGTCGGTCTCGTCGGGGTGACGCGGGACGTGACCGAGCAGAAGACGGCGCGGGCGGTCGTGCTGGAGGCCAAGGAGGCCGCCGAGGCGCGGGAGGCCGAGGTGGCCGAGCAGCGCGCGCTCCTCCGCACGGTCATCGACACCATCCCGGACCACATCTACGTCAAGGACCGCGAGGGGCGAGCCACGCTCCGGAACCTCGCCAGTGCGCGATCCCTCGGCTACGAGACCCCCGAGGACGCCGTCGGCTACGCCGATTCGGACGTCGACGCCGACCTCGGCGCCCTCACCCGCGCCGACGATCTCTACGTGATCGAGACGGGCGCCGCCATCCGCGACAAAGAGGAGCAGGCGCTTGGAGGGGGCTGGCTGCTCACCACGAAGGTCCCGCTCCGGGACCGTGACGGCGCGGTCACCGGACTCGTCGGCGTCAGCCGCGACATCACGGCCCAGCGCGAGGCCAAGGCGGCGCTCGTGCAGGCGAAGGAAGCCGCCGAGGCGCGAGGGCGTGCGCTCGCCGAGCAGAGGCAGCTCCTCCAGACGCTCATCGACGAGATTCCCGACGCCATCTACATCCTCGACAACGACCGGCGGTTCCTGGCCCTCAACCGAGGCGCGGCCTACTGCTTCGGGCACCCGGCCGAGGAGATCGTCGGGAGGACGCCGGACGAACTGTTCGCCCCCGCGCTGGCGAAGAGCTTCCGGCAGAGCGACGAGTCCCTGCTCGCTGCCGAGGGAGACTTCCTGCGGACGGAGCACGACTTCACGTTGCCCAGTGGGCAAACGGTCCGGGCGGTCACCTCCCGCTTCGTCACACGCGACGCGTCCGGCGCCGTCGCCGGCCTCGTCGGGGTGAGCCGGGACGTCACGGCCGACCGGGCAGCGCAGAAGGCGCTCATCGAGGCCAAGGAGGCTGCCGAGGCGGCCACCCGGGCCAAGAGCGAGTTCCTGGCCAACATGAGCCACGAGATCCGGACGCCCATGAACGGCGTTATCGGCATGACCTCGCTCCTGCTGGACACCGCGCTCGACCGGGAGCAGCACGACTTCGTGGAGACCATCCGCTCGTCGGGCGAGGCGCTCCTGACCATCATCAACGACATCCTCGACTTCTCGAAGATCGAGGCCGGGATGCTCGACCTCGACGTGCAGCCGTTCGACATCCGGACGTGCGTCGAGGCGGCGCTCGACCTGGTGGCCCAGCCGGCGGCTGAGAAGGGCGTCGAACTGGCCTACCTCGTCGAAGACGGCGTGCCGCGGACCGTCCGCGGCGACGTGACGCGCGTCCGCCAGGTGCTCGTCAACCTGCTTTCGAACGCCGTCAAGTTCACCCACGAGGGCAGCGTCTGCGTCCGCGTCGACGCGGCGCCGCACGATGCGGAGGCCGGGACCACCTGCGAGGTTGAGTTCGCGGTCGAAGACACGGGCATCGGCATCGCGCCCGACAAGATGGACCTCGTGTTCGAGAGCTTCTCCCAGGCCGACGCCTCGACCACCCGCAAGTACGGCGGAACGGGCCTCGGCCTGACGATCTGCCGCCGCCTCGTGGACATGATGGGCGGGACGATGGAGGCCGAGAGTCGCCTCGGCCAAGGGTCCACGTTCCGCTTCTCGATGAAGGCCGAGGTGGCGCCGTCGGAGCGGCGCGTGTTCCTCCGGCGCGAGCAGCCCGTGCTGCAGGGCCGCCGCGTGCTGATCGTCGACGACAACGACGTCAACCGCGAGATCCTGACCCGCCTCGCCTCGCGCTGGCGCATGGTGCCGGACGCCGTCGCCTCGGGCGCGGCGGCCATCGACACGGCCCGCGCGGCGATGGTGGCCGGGCGGCCCTACGATCTCGTGCTGCTCGACATGCAGATGCCCGAGATGAACGGCGTCGACACGGCCCATGCCCTGCGGGCGCTTGCGCCCGACGCGCCGCCCGTCATGGTGATGCTGACCTCCATCAACCGGGAGGGCGGGCTCCGCGAGGAGACGCGGGCGGCTGGCATCACGGCCGTCCTGTACAAGCCCACCAAGCCGTCGCAACTGTACGACATCCTGATCGACGCCTTCGACGGTCGCCCGGCCGCCGCGGCGCCTCAGGCGCAGGGCTCGACGTCCTGGATCTCGCGTGCTCAGCCCGCCGCAGCCCTCCGGATCCTGCTCGCCGAGGACAACGTGGTGAACCAGAAGGTGGCCGTGCGCCTCCTCGACCGGCTCGGCTGCGCGGTCGACGTGGTCTCCGACGGGGCCGAGGCGGTCGCGGCTGTGGTGCGGCAGGCTGACGCAGACACCCCCTACGACCTCGTGTTCATGGACGTGCAGATGCCGGTCATGGACGGCCTGGAGGCCACCCGCGCCATCCGCCAGGCGGCCGAGGTGACGCAGGCGCCCTACATCGTCGCGCTGACGGCCAACGCCATGCAGGGCGACCGCGAGGAGTGCCTCGCTGCCGGAGCCGACGACTACCTCGCCAAGCCGGTGCAGCTGGACAGCATGCAGGCGGCGCTGGACCGCGCCCTCGCCGCCCGCCGCGCGTCGAGGGAAACGGCGTAGGCCGCGCTAAGCGAGCCCTTCGGCCTCGGCCCAGGCGCGGAGGCCCTCGGCGGCCCCGTCCGAGAGCGTCGGCACGGAGACCTCGATGAGGACGAACAGGTCGCCCTGGCCCGCGTCGGTCTCCACCCCCTGGCCTTTGACGCGGAGGCGCCGCCCCGGCTGCGTGCCGGGCTTCACCTTCAGGCGGACCGTCTTGCCGGTCGCGGTGCGTACCTCCCGAGTGGTGCCGAGCATGGCTTCGACGGCCGTGATCGTCTCGGTCGTGATGAGGTCGTCACCGTCGCGCGAGAACCGAGCGTCGGGCGTGACGCGGAAGGTGATGAAGAGGTCCCCTGCAGGCCCGCGTGGTCCGGGAGCCGTCTCGCCCTTGCCGGTCAGCTTGATCTTGAAGCCGTCGCGGACGCCCTTCGGGATCGTGATGCGGACCGTCTCACCGCCGGGCGTTCGGAACTCGCGCTTGCCCCCGGCCAGTGCCTCCTCGAACGTCAGGCGGACCGTCGTCTCGACGTCACGCCCGCCCCGGAAAGCGGTGTCGCCGCCGCCGCCCGCGCCGCCGAAGAACTGGTCGAAGATGTCGCCGAGGCCGCCGCCGCCACCGAACGTGAACGCGTCCTGGTCTCCGCCCGGCCCCGCGCCCGTCGCGTCGACGCGGACGTAGGTGCCGTCGGGGGCGCGGTAGTAGCGGCCGGGACCGCCGGGGCCGGGGAAGCCCCCGAACGGCGTCCCCTCGTACTGCCCACCGTAGGGATCGCGTCTGGCCCGGTCGTAGGCCCGCCGCTTGGTCTCGTCGCCGACGAGGTCGTAGGCGGCCTGGATCTCCTTGAACCGCTCTTCCGCGGCCGGGTCGCCCGCGTTGCGGTCCGGGTGGTACTGCTGGGCGAGCGCGCGGTACGCCTTTTTTATCTCCTTTGCGGAGGCGTCGTCGGCGACGCCGAGGGTCGTGTAGGGGTCCGAGGTGGAGGGCACGGGGGCGGGAGAATGGGCCCGGTGGTACTCCCTCCCGGCCCGCCGCTGTTCCGGCCTCGCGCGCTCCGGTGCGTCAGGGCGCCGTGCCCGCGCGAGCCGAGTCGGGCGCGAGTGTGAGACGGGCCCGGGGCGGCGAGGCACTCGGCGTGAGCCGGATGCGGGAGGCGGGGGCGCCCGCTGCGAGCAACCGGGCGCGAGCGTCGCGGACCGCTGCCGTGTCGCCGTCCAGGACGACGCCGAGGCGGGGGGTGCGGGCGAGCAGCGCTGCCAGCGAGGTCGCCGCTGCCGAGTCGGGCAGCGCGCGAGGGGCCGTCACGATGGCGCGAGCCGAGGCCTGTCCGGGATCCAGCTGGAGCGCTTGCGCGGCCTGTCGGGCGAGGAGTTGCTCCGCCTCGGGCGGTAGGCGGCGGGCGGCGGCGTAGACGACGGTGAGCGTTGGCTGTCCGTCCGTCGACACGTCGAGGGCGCCCTCGACGACCTGGACGCCGTCGGGCAGGGCGAGGGCGCCCAGCACCCCCGCCAGCCGACCGCGGACGGACGCCAGCGTCGCCGCCACCGAGGCGGGCTCGGTGGTCTGCGGCACCGACCGCACGGCGGGCCGCTCCGGGAGCGCGTTGGCGAATGCCGCCAGGTCGCCGGAGGACGCCAGGATCTGCTCCAGCACGAGCGTCACTGGCTCCCCGGCCTCCTCGCTCGCCTGGGCGGCGAGTTCGGACTCGGCCGCGTCCGGGATCCACGCCTCCGTCGCTACGCGCAGCCGGGCGGACGACCCCGCCTCGCCGTAGGTGACCTCGCGGTCGATGACGTACGCATCCTCGGCGCGAAGCTGGGCCTCGACGGCGTCGATCGCCTGGCTCACCCGCCCCTCGCGGACGACCTGCCGCAGCGACGAGGTCAGCGGGACGGCCACGGCGGCCATGAACGCCACCACCAGCAGCACGCGGGCGAGCGGGCTCGCCAGGCCCGGCAGCCGGTTTAGCCAGCGCGCCTCGTGGATGCGCGCCGCGAAGCCCGTCGAGCCCTCCGTGGCGTGCCACGCGCTTGCCGCCTTCACCACGGGCGCCCGGTGCATTCCGATGATGAGGAACACCAGCATCCCGCTCAGGACGATGCCCGCCAGGTTCGCCCCGAACAACAGCAGCGCGCCCTTCGCAATGGCCACCTTGCCGATGGCGATCCCGAATCCCGCCACCCCGAGCGGCGGTACCAGCGCCACGGCCACGGCCACGCCCGGGATGGACGCCGAGAGCCGCGCCTCGCGCGACGCCGTTACGACGGCACCCGCCAGGCCCGAGAACACCGCGATGCCCAGGTCGAGCGTCGTCGGGCGCGTCCGGCTGGCGATTTCGTCGGTCACGCTGTGGAACGGCAGCAGCACCGTCAGCAGGGCGGCCAGCGCGACGATGCCCGCGGCGCCCAGCAGGATCGTCGCGGCGGTCTGCACGAACAGTCGCCCATCGCCGACGGCGAGGGCCAGCGACAGGCCTAGCAGCGGGCCCAGCAAAGGCGCCACCAGCATCGCCCCGATGACGACGGCGGTCGAGTTGAGCACGAGCCCCAGCGTGGCGATGGCCCCCGAGAGGAGCAGCACGAGCCAGAACGGCAGGTCCGTGTCGGTGGCCGCCTCGGCGGTCTCGCGGTACAGCGCCGGACGGTCCCAGGTGCGGAGGCCGAAGTGGCGCCGCGCGGCCTCCTCCATCGGCGAGTCGTCGTCGGAGGCCTCGGCGAGGACCGGGTCGTCGGTGGGCATTCGGAGAGGCGGGGCGCGGCGACCGGGACGGTGAGGGGGCCGAGGCGGAGGGCTAGGCCTCCGGCTGATCGGTCGCGTCCACGCCGCCGCGAGGCAGCGAGGCCGGGCGGAGGGGCTTCGCCTTGGGGGCCGCCGCCTTCTCCGCCTGCGCGACGGCCTTCTGGCGTGCCTCGATGGCCTTGTCGATCGTCTTCTTCAGCTTGCGATACGCGTTGGGCCGGAGGTCGGACGGAGAGAGCAGCCCGGACAGGACGCCGCGGCCCGGCGCCACGTCCGCCCAGCGCTCGACCTCCAGGCTGATGCGCGCCACGGTCGCGGTCTTCATCTCGATGCGCCCGCCGCCGATGAGCAGCGACACGAGCGCGCTCCACGTCGGCTGATGGCCCACCACGATGAGCGTGTCGGCGTCGTCGTCCTCGGCCTGGATCTCGCGGAGAACGGCCTCCGGGCTGGCCTCGTAGAGGGCGTCGGTGACGCGGGCCGGCCCGGTCCACCCCCCTGCCTCGGCCGCCGTGGCGAGCGTCTCACGAGCCCGCACGGCCGACGACGTGAGGGCGCGGTCGGGCACGACGCGCGCCGTCGTCAGGAAGCGACCCATCTTGCGGGCTCCCTTCTGGCCGCGCGTGGCAAGCGGCCGGGCATGGTCGTCCCCGAAGTCGACGTCCCAGTCGGACTTGGCGTGGCGGAGGATGAGGAGGGTCTTCATGAGCGACGGAAGGGGCCGGGAACGGCGCCGAAGGATAGGGGCTCCCAGGGTGGGAGGCGAACCGCACCGCACCTGCGCGGAGCTTACGGGAGGATGCCCGGGACGGTCGTCGTGCCTCCCGAGGGGGGCACCGTCGTGAGGGCCGTCCCGCTGGGGTCGAAGAGGGCCGCGTACGTGAACACGATGATGAAGCCGATCACGCCGACGACCAGCGCGACCAGGAACGCGCTGTACGACCGCTGGAGCATCTCGTACTTCTTCTGGAGCACGCTCCCGACGCCGTAGATGTCCTTCATCATCATCTCGTAGGTCCGGGTCGAGTCCATCACGACCTCTTTGAGCGTGTCGACGAACTGGCTCTCGTTCATGTGGCTGAAGTTGCCGAAGAAGAGCAGGTTCTTGCGCTTCGTGAGCACTTCCTCGGGCGTGACGACGGTGCTCTGGACGCGCGGCCGGGCGGCGAGCACGGCGAACACGAGCGAGATCAGGCAGCCCAGCAGGAACAGCGACGTCGGGATCAGGAGCCAGGGGTTCTTCTCGATGCCCGGCGCGATCGACGCGATCATGATGGACACGATCAGGCCGTTGATCGAGATCATGATGTTGGCCTTCGCATCGGCCAGCGACGAGAGGTCCATGTTGACCCGGTAGCTGGTCCGGAACAGGGTCTCGATGCCGCGCTTGGTGCCGAGCTCGGCGAGCGCCTGGTCGGCCGCCGAGACGGCGCCGTCCGACGGGCCGACGGCGGTCATCTCCTTGGTCTTCTTTTTCTTCTTGTGCGGCGCGTCGTCGGGGGCGACCGGCACGTCGCGCGCCCCGGCCACCTGGCTCATGTCCACGGTGGCGCCCGCGGCAGGCATGCCGTCACCGGCGTCGTCGGCGACGGAATCGGGAGTGGGGGAGGGGTCCATGGGGGAGGCGGAAAGGGGGGCGGCCTGAACGGTCGGGGAGGCGGCGTCAGTAGGCGAAGCCGACGCCGAAGGTGAACAGCGTCGCCTCGTCGGAGGCGCCGACGGTGAGGTTGACGACGGCGGCGTCGAGGACGCCGATCCACAGGCCGCCGCCGTAACCGAGCTGGAGGTCGTCGCTGCTGAAAGTCGGGGTCAACTGGAACGGAGTGAGTGGCGGGACGCAGTCGCCGGTGATGCCGCAGTTCACGTACCGGTTGTCCCAGACGCGGCCGGCGTCGACGAAGCCGAGGGCGCCGACCTGGAGCGGCAGCACGTAGGCGTCGACGTTGAACAGCTTCATCCGCGCCTCGGCCGAGGCCGACGCGGCCGTCCGACCGGTGAACCGCTCGCGGCGGTACCCGCGGACCGTGCCCGGCCCGCCGAGCACGGCGCCGTCGAAAAACGGGAAGTCGCCGATGCGGTGCTCGGCACCGGCGCGGAGGGCCAGCGTGAGCTGCGGCGCGAGGCGGACCGGGATGTAGGCGACCGCTTCGCCGCCGACGGTGCCGTACGTGTCGGCGGGGCCGGTCAGCCCGGCGAAGACCGAGCCTTCGGCCATCACCCGGAGGCCCTGGAAGGGATTCGGGCCGAGCGACGCCGTCGACGCCTCCAGGCGCCCGAAGCCGCCCGCATGCGCCTGCGCCTCGAACGACGCGTCGGGGAGCTGCGAGAGGGGCGTCGGGCCATCGTCTGGCAGAATCGCGAGCTCGCCTCGCGAGGCGTCCGCGAAGCGGGCCGTCGGGCCGACGATGAGCCGGAGGCCCTGGCCCAGCGGCGTCCCGAAGCCCGCCCGTGCACGGACCTGCGCGAGGTCCACGCGGGCGAGGTCGCCGGGGATGTTCCGCGAGCCGTTGCCGAGGCCGTAGAAGTTGCGCGCGTAGCGCGGCGTCGATGCGAAGGCGTCCACGTCGAGGTCGAACGCGCCGACGGCCTTCTTCATCCGCCCCGTGTAGGAGCCCGCGACCCCGCTCGTGGTCGTGGCGTAGTTCACCGAGAGCGTGTGCGTCGCGGCGAACGGGCGGAGCCGGAAGCCAGGCACGTTCCACACGGCCGTCGCCCCGATCAGGACGCCGTCGGTGGCGCGGTAGCCCGCGGTGGGGAACAGCTTGCGGTCGCCGAGCACGTGCTCAGTCTCGTCGTAGCGGTTCACGTCGGGGTCGTCGGAGCGCTGGTCCTCGACGCGGGGGCCGAGGTCGGAGAGGGTGGCGCCGTCGGGCGTGTCGTAGATGGCGACGTGGCCGGCGGGGGCGATGATCTCGTCGTCGCCGGCCCCCGCGATCACGCGGAGCGCGATCCGGTCCGGCCCCTCGCCGGTCAGGCGGAACACGTCGCGCCCGGCGAAGCCGTACAGGCGCACCTCCTCGGTCTCCGACGGCAGGAACTCGCGGCGGTAGAGCTCGCGCCCGTCCTCGCCGCCCTTGTACGAGCGGACGGTGACGGTGAGCCGCCCGTCGGGGGAACGCACGGCGTCGAAGGCCTCCCGCTCGTCGCTGCCCAGCACGTCGACGGTGTGGGCCTGGAGGTCGTAGTACTCCTGTGCCATCTCGGCCAGGCGGTCTCGGCGCCCGCGGAGCACGGTCGTCCAGTAGTCTCCCACCTCGGCATAGATGGGCTCCGGAAGGGCGCGGACGGCGCGGTCGATGGCAGCGTCGGTGAGCGACGCCTGGAGGCTGGAGATGGCGGCCTCCCACTCGGCCGCGTCGAGGGCGTTGAGGAAGCGCCGGTCCTGGTAGAAGCCGTTCTGCATCAGCCCGCGGACGCTCTTGCTCTGCTCCCCGAGCCCGTTCAGGCGACGGTCGTAGAACTTCTGCAGCGGGTACTGGAGCAGCCCGCCGATGTCGTAGAGCGCGAAGTCGCGGTCGCGGGCGATGGGGCGGTAGATCTTGCCCTTGGTGGAGTCCTCGCCGGTGAGCGTCGGGTCCAGGTCGCCGGGCTCGAAGGCCGCCCAGCGCCACTGGTCGGCGTGGCGGTCCCAGTCGGCGATGAACAGGTCGAAGAGGCGCGCCCGGAGGAAGGCCTCCTGGTCGACGCGGTGGTCCTGGTCCTCGCGCAGGTCCTCGCGGAGGTTGGCCGACGACCCCACGTCGTACATGCCTTCGAAGCCGGGCACGTCCGACATGTCGTCGTCGGGGCGGACCTCGAAGAGGGCCAGCTTGTCGCCGAACGTCTCGCGGTAGCGCCCGAGGCGGGGGTCGTCGGGGATGTAGACGATCTCGGGCGACGGCTGGGCGACGCCTGCGGCGCGGGCCAGCGGCGCGGCCACGAGCGAGGCGTACGGGTTCATGGCCGCGCGGAGCTCCAGCACGAGGTCGCCCACGAGGCCGTCGCGGAGTTCGTAGGGCACCTGGGAGAGGCCGCTCTTCTCCAGCAGGCGGAGGCCGTACTCGTGGCCGTCGCCGCCGAGCAGGCGGAGGGAGGTCGTCTGCTGGCCACCGCCCATCTTGACCGGCTCCAGCCCGCCGAACTCGGTGCCGAGGTCGATGGTGCGGAACGCGACTGGCGTCTTCCAGGAGTCGCGGTAGTTGCGGCCCAAGAGGGCGCGCGTCAGGCGGTCGTTCTGGAACCGGTCCGTCTGGAAGTCCTCATCGGCGGCGCGGGTCACGACGGCGTCGGTGTCCGGCAGATCGGCCGGGTCGATGGCGTCGGGCAGGCGGTCCGGCACGAGTTCGGCGTTGGGGCCGGAGATCTCGGCGCGGAAGACGACCTGCGGCGTGCCCGCGCCATCCACCTCGACGGTCTCGGTCCAGAGGCGGCCGTCGGCGAAGTAGACGAGGCGCTGGTAGCCGGGCTGGGACGACACGTACTGCGCGCCGCCCGCGCCCGCCCGCGCCGTCTCGCCGCCGCCCGTGCCGGACACGAGGTGGGTCTGCGCCCGGAGCGTGTTGATGACATCGTCGTAGGTCTGGAGGATGCGGTCATGCGAAGCCGCCCAGACGAGGCCGTTGTGGAGGCCCGCCACGCGCCCGAGCGAGGTCCGCAGCGCGCGGTAGCGAGGCGAGGCGAGGTCCTGCGCGCTGAAGCCGACCGTCCGCGCCGCGAGGCCCGTGAGCGGGTCGCCGCGGAAGCCGCCATAGGGCCCGCGCGAGATGAGCGGGTGGTGAGCCAGCACCACGATCCGGTCGTCGTCGCGGTCGAGCACGATCTGCTCCAGGACGCGCGTCACGTCGCCCGGCGTGCGGATGTCCTGGTCTTCCGCCTCGCCGTCGGGCCGGTCGGCCGCGTCGACGAGCCACCACGCGGTGTCGAGGGCGATCAGCCGGAGGCCCTCCGCGGGCGACGACTCGCGCGGGCCGCCCGCCTGGTCTCCCGGCGTCAGCACGTCGGTGTCGAAGGCGTCGTCCAGAATGTCTTCGAGGCGCTTGAGGCCGTCCTCGCCCTGGCGCCAGTCTCGGTCGCCGGGGACCACGATCACATCCCCCTGCACGCCGTCGAGCGCGGCGATGAGGGCGCGCACAGGCGCCTCGGCTGCGGCGCGGGCCGGGTCGTCGTCGGCCGGGATGCCGTCGGCGGTCACGTCGCCCAGGAGGGCGATGGTGGCGTTCTCGCCCGCGGCGCGGGCGTCGGTGGCGAAGGCGCGCAGGACGGCCTCGGAGCCACCGTCGGCGAGGTCGCCGGTGTTGCCGGTCAGGAACACGCGGTGCGCGATCTCACCGCCGGGCAGCGGCGGCACGGGCTCGGCCCGGCGCTCAGGGGCGACGTAGGTGGCGGTCGTCGCACACCCGCCGACGAGGGCGAGGAGCGTGAGGAGAGGAAGCAGTCGGCGCATGCAGCCTAGCGGGTGGGAGCGAAGCGGAGGAGAGTGCCGGGACCGGTGGTCCCCTCACTGGAGATGTACAGCGTGCCGTCGGCCGCGAAGGCGATGCCCTCGGGCTGGGGCGCGGCGTCGAGGTGGAGGTCGGCGACGCCGAGCAGCGTGCCGTCGG
Organism: Rubrivirga sp. SAORIC476; assembly: GCF_002283555.1. Taxonomy (NCBI): domain Bacteria; kingdom Pseudomonadati; phylum Rhodothermota; class Rhodothermia; order Rhodothermales; family Rubricoccaceae; genus Rubrivirga; species Rubrivirga sp. SAORIC476. Next base: position 682,525 of record NZ_MVOI01000006.1, read on the forward strand.
GGTCGAGAACGGCGATGGCGCGGCGAACGGACGAGAGCACGTAGATCTGCCCCGTCGCCGGGTGAATCGCGAGCGCGGACGGCCGGAAGCGAAGGTCGGTGTCGACGGCGGCCTGGTCGAGGAGGTAGACCGGCCGCTCGGCCATCGTCTCGGTGGCGAGGTCGAAGGCGTAGATCGCGCGGACGTCGTCGAGGTCGTGGCCGGGCCACTCCTTGCAAGCGACGAGGAGGCGGTGATTGGCCGCATCGTAGGCCAGCCCCTCGGTGTCGTTGCGGCTCTTGAGCGGCGTCTCGACCTTGCGGGCGGTGGGGGTGCCGGTCGAGTCGCGGGCCAGGCGGAACAGGTCGCCGTCGCTGCGGAGCGCCCAGACGGCGTCGCCTGCCAGTTCGAGTCCCTCGAAGTCGCCGGCGCCGTCGAACACGAGCCGGTCGACGACGGCACCGGTCGCGGGGTGGATCTCGTAGAGCGTCCCGGTCTCGTCCTGGAGGGTGCCCAGCCGGCCGCTCGGGAGGACCGTCAGCGCGGATGTTTCCGTCAGCTCGCCCGACAGAGCGATCACGGCGTCGGGCGCGTCGAGGCGGTAGGGGAGGACGTCGGGCTGCTCGGGCCCTGGCGCAGTGCGGGTGGCGTCGGCGCAGGATCCGAGAGCGAGGAGGGCGAACAGAACGAAGCGCATAGACAGTCGTGAACGCGAGGAGACTCCGACGGTTCATCCGGCCCTGTGCGGGGGCGTGGAATTCGCCCTCCGACTCTCCCGGCAGTGGACGCGTCTCTGCGTGCTCGTGTCTCTCCAGTCTCCGATCCCGACGGTTCGCGAGGCAGAAAAGGGGAACGCGTGGCGCGCGCTGCGGCTCGGGAGCAGTGCGGGCGCTCCGTACCTTCGGAGCACCGACACTCAGCAGCATTCGACATGGCAGGCCACAACAAATGGTCGAAGATCAAGCGCAAGAAGGGCGCCGCGGACGCGAAGCGCTCCAAGGTCTGGGCCCGCATCACGCGTGACATCATGATCGCGGCGCGGGACGGCGGCGGCTCGCCCGACATGAACGCCCGGCTGGCGCTCGCGGTCGACCAGGCGAAGGCGGCCAACATGCCCAAGGACAACATCGAGCGGGCCATCAAGCGCGGCACCGGCGAGATCGAGGGGGCCGACTACGAGGAGGGCACCTACGAGGGCTACGCCTCCAACGGCATCGCGGTCTTCGTCGAGACGCTCACCGACAACACCAACCGCACCGTTGCCGACCTCCGGAGCCTCTTCTCGAAGGCGGGCGGTAACCTCGGGACCTCGGGCTCGGTCGCGTTCCTGTTCGACCAGAAGGCGGTCTTCGAGATTCCCGTCCGCGCCGACGAGGGCGACGCGCCGGTCACCGAGGACGATGTGTTCCTCCTCGTCGCCGAGGCAGGCGCCGAGGACCTTCGCCGCGATGAGGGCGAGGAGGGAGCGGTGTTCGTGGTCGAGGCGCCCGTGGAGGCCTTCGGTGACGTGCAGGCGGCGCTCGCCGAGGCGGGCATCGAGACCTCCGAGGCGGGCCTGGTCCGCATCCCCACCACGACCACGGCGCTCGATCCGTCGGACGCCGCCAAGGTCCTCCGCCTCCTCGACCAACTGGACGACCATCAGGACATCCAGGCGGTCTACTCGACGCTCCAGGTCGACGACGCCGCACTGGCCGCCTACGAGGGGTAGCGGGCGCGAGGCGTTCGCCTCATGTCCCACGTCTCGTGCCTCTTGCCCCTCTCCTCCATGATCGTCCTCGGCATCGACCCCGGCACACGCACGGCGGGCTTCGGCGTGATCGAGATCGAGAACCGCAACGAGCGAGCGCTCGACTTCGGCACCATCGACCTGCCGGACGGCATGGACCACACACTCCGGCTGCGGACCATCTACGACCGCATCCTCGAGTTGGTGGACCGCCACCTGCCCGACGAGGTGGCCGTCGAGGTGCCGTTCCTGGGCCAGAACGTCCAGTCGCTCCGCAAGCTCGTCCGCGTGGAAGCGACGGTGATGCTGGCCGCGATGCACCGCGAACTGCCGGTCGCGCAGTACGCGCCGGCGGAGGTCAAGAAGGCGGTCACGGGCAAGGGGCGGGCGGCCAAGGAGCAGGTCGCGTTCATGGTCCGCGCGATCCTCACGCTGGAGGACTCCGGCGCGCTTGACGCCTCGGACGCGCTGGCGGTCGCCCTCTGCCACGCCCGCCGCGCGACGAGTGGGGCCGCCTCGGGAGCGCCGAAGGACTGGGCGGCGTTCATCAAGGCGAACCCCGGCCGCGTGCGCTGACGCCGTGTCGCAGATCCCCTTCCGCCTCGACGCCGTCGTGGCCGCCCTCGCCCGCACGCCCGCCGTCCTCGACGCACTGCTGAGGACGCTCCCCGACGAGTGGGTCGACGGCACCGAGGGGCCGGGCACGTGGAGCCCGCGGCAGGTCGTCGCCCACCTCGTCGATGGCGAACGGGTCGACTGGACGGTTCGCGCGAGAGCGATCCTGGCGAAGGAGACGCCGACCTTCGCGCCGTACGACATCGGCGGCTCGGTCGAGCAGGCGACAGACCGCCCGCTGACGGCGTGGCTCGACGCCTTCGCGGACGCGCGCGCCGAAAACCTCGCGTGGCTCCGGTCCGCCCACCTCACCGAGGTGGACCTGGAGCGGACGGGCATCCACCCGACGTTCGGCCTCGTCACGCTGCGGCAACTGCTGGCGACGTGGGTCGTGCACGACCACGGGCACATCGTCCAGATCGCACGGACGCTGGCCCGGCAGTCCCGCGACGAGGTCGGGCCGTGGACCGCGTTCCTGTCCGTGTTCGACGGGTAGCGCTACGCAGCGCCGAGCCCTCGCTCTTCGTCGCGCACGCGGACGACGTCGGCCACCTCGGTCGGGTCGAGGGTCCGGTTGCTGAGCGCCACGGCCAGCTCGGCGACCTGCTGCGGCTTCTGTGGCGCCTGACTCCACTCCGGGTGGGAGTTCTCGATGAGCGCGACCAGAATGCGGACGTAGGGGAAGCGCTCCTCGGCGGAGGGCAACGCGCCCGTCGCCTCGGCGAAGAGCTGGGCGTTGCGGCCGACCTGGCGGTCGAGAATGCGGCGGTCGTAGACCATGGAGAGGGGAGGGGAGAGGGGACCCCGAGAGGAGCGACCCCTATACTACCGTGCGCCGTCGGCAGTTCGGTGGCGCCCCGATCGGACTTCGATGCCTGCCCCGACCGCCCCCTCGCTCCCGAACCCGCGCCCGCCGTACCGGCTGGAGCTGCTGCCGGTTGTGCCGCCGTTCTTCAAGCGCGCCCGGGCGTCCGAGGTCCAGACCGGCGAACTGGTGTACTACGGACCCGCGCCCGCCTTCTACGGCATCGGCGAGGTGGTCAGCCAGACCGAGAAGCACGTCCTCGTCGACTTCCGGGGCACCGGCCAGCTGGGCGTCCACCAGGAGACGCTGGCACCGCAGTACGTGCTCCCCATCCCCGACGACCGGGTAGGCCTGATCTGAGCGCGCGAGGGGGAGTCGGCTCGGCGCCTCAGATGCCCAGATCCAGGCCGAGGCGGCGGAAGACGGACGGCGGCTCGTAGCGCGCCTCGAAGGTGCCGCGCGCGTTGCCGTCGACGGACCGGTTCGGCGGGGCCGCCATGACGCCTCGGGCGTCGAACTGGAAGGAGCCCGTGATGAAGCCGTAGCCGTCGATGCGCGTCAGCGCCAGCGTGCCGCCGACGCCGTTGAGGATCGCGCCGACCGCGTCGAGCGGCTCGTCGGCCTCCTCGACGCGGGCGATGGTCGCGCCGAACGCGCGGGTCGGGTCGTCGTCGATGGCGTACGCGCCGACGCCGGGGCGGTCTCCGGGGCGGCGGAAGAGCACGTAGTCGTACTCGTCGAAGTCGCTGTCGTAGAGGTCGCCGACGAACAGCCCGATCACGAACTCGGGACCGTAGGGGCCGTTGACGACGGTGTAGACGGCCTCGCCGTCCACCACGCGCGCCTCGGGGCCGACCGCGATGCGGCCCTCGAACTCGCCGAGGAGGCTCTCCTCGGAGTCGCACCCCGCGGTGCCGAGAGCGAGGACGGACAGGAGGGAGAGAGAGAAGAAGAGGCGCAGCATAGGAGGGGAAGGGTGCAGCGCCCGGGGGGACGGAGTAACCTCCGCGAACCCGGACCGTACCGCGTCCTTCTCGCTCCGTTCCCTGCGCCCGCCGACTCAAATGACTGCCGCGCTCTGTCTCGAAAACGTGACCAAGCGCTATGGTCAAACGGTCGCCGTGGACGGCGTCTCGTTCACGGCCGAGCCCGGACGGCTGTTCGGGCTGCTCGGTCCGAACGGCGCCGGCAAGACGTCCACCATCCGGATGGTGACGAACATCACGACGCCGGACGAGGGCACGATCACGCTCGGCGGCACCCCCGTCGGGCCCGCCTCGCAGGCGCGGATGGGCTACCTCCCCGAGGAGCGCGGCCTGTACCGCAAGCTGAAGGTCGGCGAGCAGCTCGTCTACCTCGCGCGTCTGAAGGGCATGACCGAGGCGGACGCGACGGCCTCCGTGCGCCGGTGGCTCGACCGCTTCGACGGGCTGGACTGGGCAGGCAAGAAGACCGAGGAGCTGTCCAAGGGCATGCAGCAGAAGGTCCAGTTCATCTCGACGGTCGTCCACGACCCGACGCTGGTTATCCTCGACGAGCCGTTCTCCGGGCTGGACCCGATCAACGCGGACCTGCTGGTCGAGGTGATCGGCGAATTGCGTGAGGGAGGGCGGACGGTGCTCTTTGCGAGCCACCGCATGGAGTCGGTGGAGGCCCTCTGCGACGACCTCTGCCTGATGGCCCACGGCCGCGTGGTGCTGGCGGGCCCACTCCGCGAGGTCAAGCGGCGCTTCGGTCGCGACACGGTCTCAGTGGCGTTCGACGGCGACGGCACGTGGCTGGACCCTCTCGTCGATGCCAACGCGGTCCGGGTGCTGAGCCGGACCGGCGGCCTCGTCTCGGTCCGCCTCGCGGGCGCCGCGCCGCGCGACGTGCTAGCCGCGGCGCTGGCGGGCGGCGTCGAGGTCGACCGGTTCGAGGTTCACGAGCCGCCCCTCGTCGACATCTTCCGGCAGGCCGTCGCGGGGGCTGGGATCGCCCCGGTCGAGTCCGCCGCCTGATCCGTATCGCGTGTCGCGGACGGCACGGTCGAGCGACAGGGCTCGGGCGGGCGACGCAGCACGAACCACGCCACTGCACTCCATGAACAAGACCCTCCTGATCGCGACCAGCGAGTACCTGCGGCGCGTCCGCTCGGTGTGGTTCGCCGTGGCCACGCTGGCCGTGCCGCTGCTGTCGCTGGCCGTCTTCGCGCTGCCCATGCTCGCGTTCTCCGACGACGGCGACGTGGACCGCATCGCCGTCGTGGGCGACGCGGCGTTGGGCACGGACGTGGCCCGGTCCCTCGGCGACGCCGCCGACGTGAGCGTTTCCGACGCCCCGCTGGACACGCTCCGCGCACGCGTCCTCGACGGTGCGCTGGATGGGGTGCTGGTGCTGCCGGACGGACTCGTCGCAGGAGAGGAGGGCGTCCGGGCGCGCTACTTCGCACGAGGCGGGCTCGACTCGGGCGGCGGGGTGAGCGGCGCCACCCGGGAGGCCGTCCGCCGGGCACGGGCCGAGGCCGCCGGGGCGAGCCCCGAGGCGGTCGCCGCGTTCTCCTCGGACGTGCCGCTCGACCGCGTGACGGTCTCCGAGGACGGCGACCAGGCCGACGATGCGATCGGGCGCTACCTCCTCGCCAACCTCCTCAGCCTGCTCCTCTACATCGCCATTCTGGTGTTCGGCATGATGGTGATGCGGGGTGTGATCGAGGAGAAGGCCAATCGCATCGTCGAGGTGATCGCGTCCAGCGTCCGCCCGTTCGAGCTGATGATGGGCAAGGTGCTCGGGATCGGGGCCGTGGGGCTGTCGCAGCTGCTGGCGTGGGGCGTGCTGTCGTTCGGGCTGAGCCTCGCCGTGGGGCCGCTGCTGCTCGCGCTCGCCCCGGAGGCGGCCGCCAGTCCGGCGCCCGATGACGTGCCCTTCGGGCCGGAGATGCTGGCGGGCATGCTCTCGCCCGACCTTCTGGTCGCTTTCGTGCTGTTCTTCGTCGGCGGGTACATGCTCTACTCCAGCGTGTTCGCGGCCGTCGGGAGCGCGGTGGACCAGGAGGCCGACGCGCAGAGCCTCCAGGCGGTCGTGGTGATCCCGATCATGATCCCGATCCTCTGTCTGACGCTCGTCGCTAACAATCCCGACAGCGGCCTGAGCCTGTTCCTGTCGCTCTTCCCGCTGACCTCGCCGATCCTGATGGTGGTCCGCATGGCGATCACGGACGTGCCCGCGTGGCAGATCGGGCTGTCGCTGGTGCTGCTCGCGGGGGCGTTCGTGGGCATGATCGCGCTCGCGGCGCGGATCTACCGGGTCGGCATCCTGAGCTACGGCAAGCGGGCGTCGTTCGCCGACCTCTGGCGCTGGGTGCGGACGGCGTAGGGCCACGGAGGGTTCGGGACATGGCCGAGAGCGCCTCCGCCTCGGCGCCGAGGTCGGGGGCATCGCGGCAGTCTTCGGTCCTCGGACCCGGGCTTCCGTCTCGAACCGGCCGCGATTGTAGCGGAATGGTGTCGGGTGTCCGTCGGTCGTGCGGCATCGGGATCGGGGCAGACGAACCGGGGCTGGGGGAGCGTACCGTCCCGGCAACTGCATGTCCCCCCACTTCCCCCCGACCATGACCCGCTCTTCTCAGTTCTTCCGCCGCGCCGGACTCGCCGTCCTGATCGGCCTCGGCGTGTCCGCCGCCGACGCCCAGCCGCGCGGCCTCGACGCTCGCCTCGACCGTCTCACGGATGGCCTCACCCTTTCCACTCAGCAGAGCGCCTCGCTGGACGCCCTCGCCACCGAGTACGCCGAGGCAGACCGTGCCGACCTCTGGGCCGCCGCCGCCGAGGTGTCGGCCGTTCTCACGGACGCCCAGATCGACCAACTCCAGGAGGCTCGCACCGCCCGCCGCTCCGAGAGTGGCGCTCGGAGCGGGGAAGGCCGCCAGGGCCGACGCGGGGACCGCGCGACGCGCGGGGATCGCCAGGACCGTACGGCTCGTGAGGGTCGCCAGGAGCGCGGCAGCCGGCAGGGCCGTGCCGACCGCCTGACGCTGACCGACGAGCAGCGCGACGCGCTCCGCGCCATCCGCTCGGACGTACGCGCCCAGGCGGAGGCGCTGGCCGACCAGCTCCGCGACGGTGCGATCTCCGACGAGGCCTTCCTGGCACAGACGCGCGCACTCCGTGAGGAGGGCGTTCGCCGCAGCGCCGAGGTACTCCCGGCCGACGTCGCCGCAGAGAGGGCCGAGCGGCAGGCGTCCCGCGACGCGGCCCAGGCGGCGCGGGAGCAGGCCCTCGGCCTGACCGCCGCGCAGAAGCAGCAGATGGAGGCCCGCCGCTTGGACCGCGTCCGCAACGCGCCCGAGCCGCTCGACATGCGTCCGTACCTCGACGCTGACGGCCGACTCGACCGGGAGGCTTTCCGTGAGGCGCAGCGCGCCCAGCGCGAGACGATGCGGGAAGCCCGCGGCGAACGCGACGACGTGCTCACCGAGGACCAGAAGGACATCGCCTTCGTGTACTCCGCGCTGGCCGGTGGTGGCGACGGCCAGGGGCGCCGAGGCCGTGGGCACCGCGGCGGCCGGGGCCGCTAGCCCCCTCGCCCCTCGCTTCTGCGGGCCGTCCCCTCTCACCGGGGGCGGCCCGTCCGCGTTTGGGGCCTCGTCGCGTCTTCAGGAATCCGTCCCGCGTGGGGGCGCGTACCTTCGCGTGCTGCCCTCCGTCCCCCTTTTCGGCCTGCATCGGCCGCCCAGCATGTTTGGATTCAACAGCGGTTACGTCGAGGATCTCTACGCCCAGTACCGCCAGGACCCCGCGTCCGTCAGTGAGAGCTGGCGCGAGTTCTTCGCCGACTTCGACCCCGGCCCGAGTTACTCGGCCTCCCTCGGCGCCGAGGCGTCCGAGACGGACGGCAAGGTGCGCATGATCCTGCCCGAGGACCAGCCCCGCGCGGCCGTCAAGGCCCAGGGCGACGGGGCGCCGACCCGGCCCGCCTCGGCCACGTCGAGCGAGGCGTCGGCATCCTCTGCGCCCGCCCCGAGGCCGACGGCCCCGGCGTCGAACGGCGCGTCCGGCGATGGGGCGGCGCTGCCGGCCCGGCTGGAGGCGCCCGAGATCTCGTTGCCCGAGGGCGCCGAGTCCAAGGCCATCAAGGGCGTCGGCGCGCGGATCGTGGAGAACATGGAGGCTAGCCTCACGATCCCGACCGCCACGTCGGTGCGCGAGATCCCGGTCAAGCTGCTCTCCGAGAACCGGCGCCTCATCAACCGCCATCAGCGGAAGACCGGCGGCAACAAGGTCACGTTCACCCACCTGATCGCGTTCGCCATCGTGCGCGCGATGGAGGCGGTCCCGGCGATGCGAAGCGCGTTCCGCGAGCAGGCAGGCACGCCGGAGCGGATCACCCCGGCCTCGACGGCCTTCGGCCTCGCCATCGACATCGAGAAGCGCGGCCAGCGCCAGCTGCTCGTGCCCAACATCAAGGACGCCGGCTCGATGCCGTTCGCGGCCTTCCTCGGCGGCTACAACGACATCGTCAAGCGCGCCCTCGGCGGCAAGCTGACGCTGGAGGACTTCGCGGGCACCACCGCCACGCTGACCAACCCCGGCGGCATCGGGACCCAGATGAGCGTGCCGCGGCTGATGCCCGGCCAGAGCGTCATCGTGGCGGTCGGCGGCATCGGCTACCCGCCCGAGTACGCGGGCATGGACGCGAGCGAGCTGTCCCGCCTCGGGCTGTCGCCGGTGATGACCATGACCAGCACCTACGACCACCGGGTCATCCAGGGCGCCGAGTCGGGCGAGTTCCTGAACCGCATCGCGTCCTTGCTCGACGGCGACGACGGGTTCTACGACGACATCTTCCAGAGCCTCGGCCTCCACGTCCCGGCATTCACCGGCCGGTCCGACTCGACGCCCTCGCTCGGTAAGGCGGCGCTCGGCTCCGGTGCCAAGGCCACCAAGGTCGAGAAGCAGGCCCGCGTCTACGAGCTGATCCGTGCGTACCGCGTCCGCGGCCACCTGCTGGCCGACACCAACCCGCTCGGCTACGAGCCGCGCAACCACACTGAGCTGGACCCGGCTTCCTACGGCCTCACCGTCTGGGACCTCGACCGGATGTTCTTCACCGGCGGCATGGCAGGCGTCGGCGGCGGGCTGGGGGGCAACCCCCGCATGACGCTCCGCGACATCCTGGACACGCTCTGGGACACCTACACGGGGCACGTCGGGAGCGAGTTCATGCACATCTCCTCCCCTGCGGAGAAGCGCTGGCTGATCGAGCGGATCGAGCCGCAGCAGTTCCGCGAGCCCATCGACACGGCGCGCAAGAAGCGCATCTTCGAGAAGCTCAACGAGGCCGAGGCCCTGGAGCAGTTCATCCACACGAAGTACATCGGCCACAAGCGCTTCTCGCTGGAGGGCGCCGAGACGATGATCCCGCTGCTCGACGCCGTCCTCTCGGACGCAGCCGACCAGGAGACGGAGGACGTGGTGATCGGGATGGCTCACCGCGGTCGCCTGAACGTGCTCACCAACATCATGGGCAAGCCCTACGACCGCGTCTTCGGCGAGTTCGAGGGCACCGTCGACCCGGACGCGGTCCAGGGCTCGGGCGACGTGAAGTACCACATGGGACAGACCGGCACCCACACGTCGCCCAACGGCGCGACGACGCGGCTCACGCTGGCGTCCAACCCGAGCCACCTCGAAGCCGTCAACCCGGTGGTGGAGGGCATGGTGCGGGCCAAGCAGCAGCGCGTGCTGGAGGCGCACCCCGACGCGAGCGAGAAGCTGCTCCGCGACCGGGTGCTGCCGATCCTGCTCCACGGCGACGCCGCGTTCGCGGGCCAGGGCGTGGTCGCCGAGACGCTCAACCTGAGCCAGTTGGAGGGCTACCGCACGGGCGGCACGGTCCACCTCGTGGTGAACAACCAGATCGGGTTCACGACGCTCCCGATGCACTCGCGCTCCTCGGCCTACGCGACCGACATCGCGCGCATGATCCAGGCGCCCATCTTCCACGTCAACGGCGACGACCCCGAGGCGGCCGTCCGCGTGGCGCGGCTGGCGCTGGACTACCGCAACGTCTTCAACAAGGACGTGGTGATCGACCTCGTCTGCTACCGCAAGTACGGCCACAACGAGGGCGACGAGCCGTCCTACACGCAGCCGCTCATGTATGAGGAGATCGGGACGCACCGGTCGGTGCGGAAGCTCTACCTGGAGCTGCTGCTGCGCCGCGGCGAGCTGACGCCCGAGGAGGCCGAGGGCATCCTCGACGACTTCAAGGGCATCCTCGACCGCGCCTTCGAGGAGACCAAGGACCTCGCCGAGCAGCGCAAGGACCTCCAGCCGGTCTCGGTCCCCGTGGCCGCCGACCCCAACGCCGACGTGTCGACGGCCGCCTCGCGCGAGGCGCTGGGCACGGTCGTGGACGCGCTCGTCTCGCTGCCGGACGACTTCCAGGTCCACAAGAAGCTGGGCCGCCTCGTGGTGGACCGCCGCCGGAAGCAGTTCGAGGAGGGGACCATCGACTGGGCGCTCGCGGAGGCGCTCGCCTTCGGGACGCTCCTGCTAGAGGGCACGCCGGTGCGGCTCTCGGGGCAGGACTCCGGGCGCGGCACCTTCAGCCAGCGCCACGCGATTCTCTACGACCAGGGCGACGCGCACCGCTACCTGCCGCTCAACCACCTCACGCCGGGCGGCCCGGGCGACGGTCAGGCACGCTTCCAGGTCTACGACTCGCTGCTGAGCGAGTACGCCGCGCTCGGCTTCGAGTACGGCTACACCGTCGCCGACCCGTCGGCGCTGGTGCTGTGGGAGGGCCAGTTCGGCGACTTCGTCAACGGCGCCCAGATCATGATCGACCAGTTCATCACGGCGGCCGAGGCCAAGTGGGGCCAGACGTCGTCGCTGGTGATGCTGCTGCCGCACGGCTACGAGGGACAGGGGCCGGAGCACTCGTCGGGCCGTCTGGAGCGCTTCCTCCAGGCGTGCGCCGAGGACAACCTGATTGTGGCCAACTACTCGACCCCGGCCAACTACTTCCACGCGCTGCGCCGCCAGGTGCTGCGCGACGCCAAGAAGCCGCTCATTCTGATGACGCCCAAGTCGCTCCTGCGTCACCCGCAGGCCGTGACGCGTGTCGAGGACCTGGCCGACGGCGCCTACCAGCCGTTCATCGCCGGCGACCAGCCCGAGGCGGACCGCCTCGTGATCTGCTCGGGCAAGGTGGTGTATGACGCGATCAAGGCGCGCGACGAGTCTGGCGCCTCGGCGTCGGTGGCGCGGCTGGAGCAGTTCTACCCGTTCCCTGAGGCCGCCGTCCGCGAGGAGCTGGCGCGGTTCGCGGGCAAGCCGGTCGTCTGGCTCCAAGAGGAGCCTGCCAACATGGGCGCGTGGACCTTCGTGCGGCCGCTGTTCGACGACCTGCTGGAAGCGGCCAACGGCGACTGCTCGAATCGCATCCAGTACGCCGGTCGCCGCGCCGCCGCCAGCCCGGCGACGGGCTCGGCGCGCGTCCACGCGGCCGAGCAGGCGGCGATCCTCCGGGGCGCGCTGGGACTAGCCGACTAGTCGCCGTGTCCGAACCGTCCTCGCTCTACGCGCGCTTCGCGATCCGTCCCGCGGCCTACCAGGCGTTCCGAGCGTCTCCCGTCTCCGCCCCGGCCGACTTCCCGGACTGGGTGGAGTGGGCCGCCACGCGCCCGATGCATGGGGAGCCTCCCTCCGCCGCGGCACTGGCCGAGATGCGCGGCAGCGGGGAGCCGACGGGGGCCGTGCTCGATCAGTGGCTCGGCGAGGACGAGCAGCCGGTCGAGGGCAACGTCCGGCAGGAGCGAGACGACGAGACGTGGACGCTCTCGGTCGCGCTGTTCTCCGAGAACTACTTCGAGTGGATGGTCTTCCTCTCCGTCCTCCGGGGGATCGCGCCGTACCTGGAGGACGGGGGCGGAGCCGTGGTGATCCACGACTACCTCTGGGGCGACACTGACACGGACGTGGCGGTTCTCTTCTCCGAGGGGGGCAGCACGCTCGTGGACACGATTCCCGCCTTGCTGCTCGCGGAAGCGCGACGGCACCTGGGCGCGCAGGTCGCAGAGATCGAAGGCGGTGGCTGACTCCCAGGCCGTCGCTTTGCGCCTCCGTTCCCCTCGACGCGTCGTGATCAAGGTGGGCAGCGCACTCGTGGCGCCGGACGGGCCGCCGAGTGACCGCTACCTCGGGGCCATCGCGGCCTTCGTGACCACCAGCCGGGCGGCGGGGCGCGAGGTCGTGGTCGTGTCGTCGGGCGCGGTCGCGGCGGGGCTCGCGGCGACGGGCGGGCGTCGGCCCCGCACCATCCCCGAGAAGCAGGCGCTCGCGGCCATCGGCCAGCCCCGCCTGATGGCGCTCTGGGGAGACCTGCTGGACGCCCCCGTCGCTCAGGTGCTGCTCACGCACGACGACCTCGTCCACCGAGACCGCTTCCTGAACGCCCGCGCGACCATGGCCGAGTTGCTCGCCCGCGGCGTCGTGCCGGTCGTGAACGAGAACGACACCGTCGCCGTGGACGAGCTGAAGGTGGGCGACAACGACAACCTCGCCGCCCACGTGGCCGTCCTTACCGAGGCCGACCTGCTCGTGATCTTGTCGGACGTGGCCGGCCTCTACGACGCCGACCCGCGCTCGTACCCCGATGCCCGCCTCGTGCCCGTCGTGGACCGTGTCGACGCGGCGGTGCGCGCGATGGCGGGCGGGGCCGGGACCGCTGGCGGCACCGGGGGGATGCGGACCAAGGTGCAGGCCGCCGAGAAGGCGACGGCGCGAGGCATCGACACGGTACTGCTGGACGGCACCGCTGCGACCCGTCTCGGCGCACTCGCCGAGGGTGTATTGCAGGGGACGCTCTTCCGCGCCCTCGACCCGCCCATGCCCGCGCGCAAGCACTGGCTTCTCCACGCTACGCCTGTCGCCGGGCGCCTCACCGTGGACGACGGCGCCGCCCGCGCCCTCCGCCAGTCCGGCGCCTCGCTGCTCGCCTCGGGGCTCGTCACGGTCGCGGGCGAGGTCCACCGCGGCGACCCGGTCGAGGTCGCCACCGAGTCGGGCGAGGTGTTCGCGCGCGGCGTCTCGCGCTACGCCGCCCATGAACTGATCCGCATCCAGGGCCGCCACAGCGCCGACGTGGAGGCCGAACTCGGCTACGCCGGTCCCGCCGCCGTCATCCACCGTGACGACCTTGTGCTCGTCGACCCTCCTGCCTGATGTCCGATCTCGACCCGTCCCTCTACGACCTCGTGTCTGCCTGCAAGGCGGCCTCGCGCCAGGCCGCCTCGCTGTCCACGGAGGCCAAGAACCGCGCCCTCCGTGCGATGGCGGAGGCCCTCCTGGGCCGCCGGACCGAGATCTTGGCCGCCAACCGACTCGACCTCGACGCGGCCGCCGAGCGCGGCCTGTCGGACGCGATGACCGACCGCCTGACGCTCACGCCCGAGCGCATCGACAAAATGGCCGACGCGCTGCGCGAGGTCGCCGGGTTCGACGATCCGGTCGGCCAGATCGCCGACGTCCGGCGCCGCCCGAGTGGCATCGAGGTTGGCCGGATGCGGGTGCCGCTGGGTGTGATCGCGATGATCTATGAGGCCCGTCCCAACGTCACCTCCGACGCTGCCGGGCTGTGCTTCAAGGCCGGGAACGCCGTCGTCCTCCGGGGCGGCTCCGAGGCCATCCACTCGAACCGCGCCGTCGCCTCGGCGCTCCACGAAGCGCTGGCGCACGAGGGCATCGACCCGGCCGTCGTCACCCTCGTGCCGACGACCGACCGGGAGGCGATCAAGGACCTCATTCGGATGAACGAGCACCTCGACCTCGTCATTCCGCGCGGCGGCGAGGGGCTGATCCGGTTCGTCGACGAGCACAGCCGCGTGCCCGTCATCAAGCACTACAAGGGCGTCTGCCACCTGTTCGTGGACGAGACCGCCGACCTCGGGGTCGCTCTCGACCTGCTGCTCGACGGCAAGCTGTCGCGTCCGGGCGTCTGCAACGCGCTCGAAACGCTGCTCGTCCACGCGTCCGTCGCAGAGGCTTTCCTGCCGCGTGCCTTCGCCGAGATGACCGCGAACGGCGGTCAGCTCCGTGGGGACGACCGCACCCGCCAGATCCTCGGCGACACGGTCCCGCAGGCGACCGAGGCGGACTACGAGGCAGAGTTCCTGGCGCCGATCCTGGCCGTCCGCGTGGTCGACGACCTCGACCAGGCGCTCGACCACGTGGCGACGTACGGCTCACTCCACACCGAGGTCATCGCGACCGAGAGCGTCACGAACGCCCGCCGCTGGGTGCGTGAGGCCGACGCCTCGGTGGTGCTCGTCAACGCCTCGTCACGCTTCTCCGACGGCGGCGAGCTGGGACTGGGCGCCGAGATCGGCATCTCGACGACCAAGCTGCACGCCTTCGGGCCGATGGGCCTGGAGGCACTCACGACGCAGAAGTTCGTCGTCCACGGGGCGGGGGAGACGCGGCACGCCGTTCCGCCGCGCGCCGACGCCTGACCGCACTCGGCCGACGCAAAACACCCGCCCCGGACCGAGCCCGAGGCGGGTGGCGACCCGTCAGCGGCGTCCGCCGACGAGGCTGTAGCTCAGTGCCTAGTACCGGCGGCGGTTGGCGCGGCGGGCCTTCTTGGCGGCCTCCTTGCGCTCCTCGCGCTTCACAGCCGACGGCTTCGTGTAGGCCATGTTCTCGCGGTACGTCCGGAGGACGCGGGCGCGGTTGACGGTCCGCTTGAAGCGGCGGAGGGCGCGGTCGATGGACTCCTTGTCGCGTACTTTGATGCCGATGGCCAAGGCGATACCTGTCTGTGAGTGAGGGGTGCGGGCGGGTGCGGAGCGCAGCCGATAAAGCTAGGAGGTCAGCGCGCTCCTACCAAGCACGCCCGGCCGAGGATCGGTGAATAGCGGGTGGAGGGTGCGACGCTCGCCACACGGTTCCGGCTCGCGACGGTGGCGTAGAAGGGAGAAGGGTGTCAGATTCCCTCCGTGCCCCCCTCTCCTCCGATGCGCCTCGTCCTCGCCACCCGCAACCCCGGCAAGGTCGCCGAACTCCAGGCCCGCCTCGGCCCGCTCAGCGTGGACCTCGTCTCCGCCGCCGACCTCGGCGCGCCCGAGGTGGTCGAGGACGCCGACACCCTCCGCGGGAACGCGGACAAGAAGGCCCGCGCGCTGGCCCGTCACACGGGGCTCCCCGCTCTCGCCGACGACACCGGCCTCGAAGTCGACGCCCTGGGCGGGGCGCCCGGCGTCTACTCGGCGCGCTTCGCGGGGTCCGATGCCGACGACGCGGCCAACCGCCACAAGCTGATCGCCGACCTCCACGGCGTCGCCGACCGAGCCGCGCGATTCCGCACCGTGCTCGTGTTCGTCGACAGGGACGGTCAGGCGCTCGCGTTCGACGGCGTCTGTGAGGGCGTGATCACCGAGGGAGAGGTGGGCGACGGGGGATTCGGCTACGACGCGCTGTTTCGTCCGGCAGATGGAGACGGACGGACCTTCGCGCAGATGTCGACGGCCGAGAAGAACCGCATCAGCCATCGAGGCCGCGCGCTCGACGCGTTCGTGGCCTGGCTGGCTGGGCAGGACGACCGCGGTGCGTAGCCCCAGAACCACGCGGGGATGAGCAGGTGCGGAAAGCCTGTATAGGGGTCCACTTTGCCCCCTCTTCACCCTCCGGGCTGCCGGTCTTCACCCCGGCTTGGGGGAGCCTGCCAGAGCGGCTGACTAGCTTTTGAGACCCGCCATACCTCCGTCCGGATCTCGCCGTCTCGATGACCGTCACTGCCAGCCTGCTCCTCGGTGCCTTCGTTGGCGCGATCAACGCGGTGGCAGCGGCATGGACGGCGCGTATCGCGATGGCCGGAGAGCCCGGCAAGGCCCTGCATCTCGTGCTGGGTGGCATGGTGGTCCGGATGGTCGTCATCCTCGGCACTGTGGCGGCGGTGCTCGCGCTGTTGCCCGTGCACCGGGGCGCGTTCATCATCGGCCTCGGTTTCCTCTTCGTGTGCGGCCTCCTCGCCGAGATCGCCATCGTGTTCAGCCGCTCCTCCGGCACCTCCCAGCCCCCAGCCGACGCCTAGCTCCGATGCGAATCGCTCGTCTCGCCCTGCTCCTGTCGGTCGCCCTCAGCGTCTCCTCTCCCGCGTTCGCCGCGGGCGATGGCGAGACGCTCGACGCTGTCCATCACACGTCCGACGGCTACTACCTCGACTTCTCGCCGATCGGCAAGGTCGAGCTGCCGCGCCTGTTCGTCACGCGTCGCGACGGCTCCATCGGATTCGACTTCTACGGCTCGTCGACGGCCGCCGTGGCGTCGGGCGAGTACATGATCGAGGCGCACGAGGAGGGCGAGCACGCGGACGAGGCCCACACGGAGGAGGGCGCGCTGACCGTCGAGGGACTGGAAGAGGCGAACCGCGAGGAAATCCTCGGTGAGGGCGTGACGGCGGACGCGCCCTACGACGCGCACCTCGTCGCGACCGGCGGAGCCGAGATCCTGGTCGACATGTCCATCTCGCGGCATCTGGTGTTCATCTTCCTCGCCATCGGCGTCCTCTTCCTGCTGTTCGTCCCGATGGCAGGCAAGTACAAGAAGGGCGTCGGGCGGACGTCCGCGCCGCGTGGCCTGCTCCAGAACATGCTGGAGGCGATGGTGATCTACGTCCGCGACGAGATCGCCCGTCCCAACCTGGGCGCCAAGACCGACCGGTACCTGCCGTACCTGCTGACGGTCTTCTTCTTCATCCTGATCTGTAACCTGCTGGGGCTGATGCCCTTCGGCGCGACGGCGACGGCCAACATCACGGTGACCACCGTGCTGGCCCTGTTCACGTTCGTGCTGACCCAGGCCGCCGGAACGAAGGACTACTGGATGCACATTCTGTGGCCCCCCGGCATCCCGTGGTTCGTCAAGCCGATTCTCGTCCCGATCGAGATCCTGGGCCTGTTCACCAAGCCGTTCGCCCTGGCCGTCCGTCTGTTCGCCAACATGACGGCGGGCCACCTGGTGATCCTGAACCTGATCGGTCTCATCTTCATCGTGGGCGGCTTGAACGAGGCGGCGGGCTACGGCACCTCGATCCCGGCGCTCGGGCTGACGCTCTTCGTCTACGCCCTCGAGCTGCTGGTGGCCTTCATCCAGGCCTACGTGTTCACGATCCTCTCGGCGCTGTTCATCGGGATGGCGACCGCCGAGCACGAGCACGACCACGATCACTCGGAGGACCACGGCCTGACGACGCACGACATCGCGGTGTCGCAGTCGAACGGGTTCCACGAGCCTCACAAGATCAGCGAGCGGACCGTCGGCACGGAAGCCGCCCTCGCGTAACCACACCCCGCGGCATCCGCCGCAGCGGCCTCGGCCGCACTCCCGGGCGTCTCGCCCTCTTCTAGACCACACCACCCAACCCTCTCGACTCATGGAGTCCATCGCTCTCGGTTACCTCGCCGCCGGTCTCGGTGCCGGCCTCTGCGTCCTCGGTGCCGGCCTCGGCATCGGCCGTCTCGCCGCCGCCGCCCTCGAAGGCTCGGCCCGTCAGCCCGAGGCTGCCGGTGACATCCGGACCACGATGATCATCGCCGCCGCGCTCATCGAGGGCGCCACGTTCTTCGGCCTGATCGTCTGCATCCTCATGGCGATCGCCTAGGTCGCCCCGGGCCGCCGCCTCAGTGGCCCGACCGACCGTGCCCGGGAGCACGGCCCCGCCAGAGAGCGGGGCCGTGCATCATGCCCGACCCTACCCCTTAGACCGCTCTCCCGATGGCTCTCGTCCTCGCCGCCAGCCTGCTCTCGGCCAACTTCGGCCTCGCGATCTGGCTCGGCATCGCGTTCCTGCTCCTGATGATCTTGCTCCGCAAGTTCGCCTGGGGCCCGATCACGTCTGCCCTGGAGGAGCGTGAGAGCACGATCGAGGAGTCGATCACCCGCGCCGAGCGCGCCCTCGCCGAGGCGAAGCAACTCCAGGCCGACAACGAATCGGCACGGCGCGACGCCGAGCGGCAGGCGCAGTCCATCCTCGCGGACGCCCGCGCGGAGGCCACGCGTCAGTCGGAGGCCGCCACGGCGTCCCTCGACGCCAAGCTGGCCGAGCGCCAGGCCAAGGCCGAGGCCGACATCGACCGCCAGAAGCAGCAGGCGCTCTCCGAGCTCCGCGCCGAGGTGGCCGCCCTGGCCGTCGGAGCCGCCGAGAAGATCCTCCGCAAGGAGATCGACGCGGACCAGCAGCGCGGCCTCGTCGACCAGTTCATCGCCGACCTGCCCCAGAACTAGTTCCGAGTTGAGAGTCCAGGGTCCAGAGTTCGCCTCTGACGACCCCGAGCTCTGAACCCCGAACTCCGAACTCCTATGGACCCCGTCGCTCGCCGCTACGCCCAGGCCCTCACCGAGGAGGCCCAGTCCATGGGCGCCCTCGACGCGTCCGACGCCGACGTGGCGCTCCTCACGGAGACCCTGTCCGGCTCGCGGGACCTGCAGGTCGCGCTGACCAGCCCCGTCGTCTCGCACGACAAGAAGCTGGCCATCCTGAGCCGCCTCTTCGACGGCAAGGTCTCCGACCTCACGTTGCGCTTCCTGAAGCTGCTCGTGTCTAAGCAGCGCGACGGCCAGATCCCGGCCATCCTCGACGCCTACCGCCAACTCCGCGACGAGCGGACGAACACGGTCGAGGCGCTCGTCCGCACTGCGACCCCGCTGTCGCCGGACGCGGCCGACCGCCTCAAGGCGGCACTCGAAGCCCGCTCCGGCTCGACGGTCCGCATGGACCTCCGCGTCGACCCGTCGCTCATCGGCGGCCTCGTCGTCCGGCTGGGCGACGTCGTCTACGACCGCAGCGTCAAGCACCAGCTCGACACCCTCCGCGGCCAGCTCGCTGAGCGCGCCGCCGTCAGTCTGAACTGATTCCTGTTGCGTATTGCGTGCCGCGTCCTCAGCGTCGCCACGCGGTACGAAACACGCAACACGTAACACGAAACACGCACCCCCCATGGCAACTGCGATCCGCCCCGACGAAGTGACCGGCGTGCTCCGCGAGGAGCTCGGCAACTTCTCCTCCGAGACCGACACCTACGAGGTCGGCACCGTGCTCCAGGTGGGCGACGGCATCGCCCGGCTCTACGGCCTGAGCAAGGTGCAGGCCGGTGAGCTCATCGAGTTCCCCCAGACCGGCGTGACCGGCATGGTCCTCAACCTCGAAGAGGACAACGTCGGCGCGGTGCTGTTCGGCGGTGCCAACGAGGTCAAGGAGGGCCACGAGGCGCGTCGCTCTGGCCGCATCGCCTCCATCAAGGTGGGCGAGGGCATGCTCGGCCGCGTGGTGGACCCGCTCGGCAACCCGCTCGATGGCAAGGGCCCGATCACGGGCGAGACCTTCGAGATGCCCATCGAGCGCAAGGCGCCGGGCGTCATCTATCGTGAGCCGGTCACGGAGCCCCTCCAGACGGGCATCAAGGCCATCGATGCGATGGTGCCGATCGGCCGCGGCCAGCGCGAGCTGGTCATCGGCGACCGCCAGACGGGCAAGACGGCCGTCCTGCTGGACACCATCCTGTCGCAGAAGACGACCCACGCCGAGGGCGAGAAGCCGGTCTACTGCATCTACGTCGCCATCGGCCAGAAGGCGTCGACGGTGGCCACGCTCCAGGCGGCGCTCGAGCGCTATGGGGCGATGGAGTACACGGTTATCGTGAGCGCGCCCGCCTCGGCGCCCGCGCCGCTCCAGTTCATCGCGCCGTTCGCCGGCGCCTGCATCGGCGAGCTGTTCCGCGACACGGGCCGCCACGCGCTCTGCATCTACGACGACCTCTCGAAGCAGGCCGTCGCCTACCGCGAGGTGTCGCTGCTGCTCCGCCGCCCGCCGGGCCGCGAGGCGTACCCCGGCGACGTGTTCTACCTGCACTCCCGCCTGCTGGAGCGCGCGGCCAAGATCACGGCCGACGACTCGATCGCGCGAGACATGAACGACCTCCCGGAGGCCCTCCAGGGCAAGGTCAAGGGCGGCGGCTCGCTGACGGCGCTGCCGGTCATCGAGACGCAGGCCGGTGACGTGTCCGCGTACATCCCGACCAACGTGATCTCGATCACGGACGGCCAGATCTTCCTGGAGTCGAACCTCTTCAACTCCGGCGTCCGCCCAGCCATCAACGTCGGCATCTCGGTGTCGCGTGTGGGTGGCAACGCGCAGATCAAGGCGATGAAGAAGGTCTCCGGCACCCTCCGCCTCGACCTGGCGCAGTACCGCAACCTGGAGGCGTTCGCCAAGTTCGGCTCCGACCTCGACCCGGCCACGCAGCGCCAGCTCAACCGAGGCGCCCGCCTCGTGGAGGTCCTCAAGCAGGGCCAGTACGAGCCGGTGCCGGTCGCCGAGCAGGTCGCGATCATCTACGTGGCCGGCCAGGGCCTCATCGACGACGTTCCGGTCGAGCAGGTGCGCGCCTTCGAGAAGGACTTCCGCGAGGCGCTTCGCCTGAAGCACGCCGACGTGCTCACGGCCGTCGCCACGACCGGCAAGCTCTCCGACGAGGCCACGGCCGCGTTCGAGCAGGAGGCCGCCGACCTGTCGGCTCGCTACACCGCGTAATCCTGACGTGGGGGCGTGTTGCGATACGCCCCTCTCCTGACGCCCCCTTCCACGCATGGCTTCTCTTCGCGACATCCGCAGCCGGATCGGCTCGGTCCAGAACACGCAGCAGATCACGCGCGCCATGAAGATGGTCGCCGCGGCGAAGCTGCGGAAGGCGCAGGAGCGGATCTTCGCCGCGCGCCCCTACGCGTTCAAGATCCGAGAGATGATCGGACACCTCCGCCAGCGGCTCGACGTGGCGACGCACCCGCTCTTCGAGGAGCGCGAGGGCGTCGGCGGCGCGCTGCTGATCGTGGTGACGAGTGACCGTGGGCTCGCAGGCGCCTTCAACGCCAACCTCCTCAAGGTGGCCGAGGCGACCATCGCCGAGCGCTTCCAGGCGCAGCGCGACGCGGGCACGCTCCGCATCGTCGGCGTCGGGCGCAAGGCCCATGAGTACTTCTCGAAGCGCGGCTTCGAGATGGTGGGCGACTACCAGGGCGTCTTCAACGATCTTCGCTTCCCGCTCGCGGGCGAGATCGTGGACCTTGCCGTGGAGGGCTTCGTCGACGGGGAGTGGGACGTGGTGGAGGTCGTCTACAACGAGTTCAAGAACACGATCACGCAGAACCGCGTCGCCGAGCAACTCCTCCCGATCCCGGCGGAGACGTTCTTTACGCCGGTCATGGAGGACGCGGCGGATGTCGACACAGACGGCGGCGAGGTCTCGGAGGTCGAGTACCTCTTCGAGCCCTCGGCCGACGTGCTGCTGGAGCGCCTCATCCCGGAGTATCTCCAGTACCAGCTCTGGCGCGCCTTCCTGGAGTCCAACGCCTCCGAGCAGGGCGCCCGGATGGTGGCCATGGACGCTGCCACGACCAACGCGGGCGAGCTCCTCAAGGACCTCAAGCTGACGTACAACCGCGTCCGTCAGGCGGCCATCACGACGGAGATCATCGAGATCTCGTCCGGCGCCGACGCCCTGGCCGCGCAGTAGCGCGACCCTCTCGGGCCGACCCCTTCGACCGCCCCGGTTCTCGCGAGCCGGGGCGGTCGTGCGTTGAGGCTCTTCGCCTCGGGTCCCTGCACCTCGACACCGAGGCGGGCGGGGTCAGGGAGCGTCCTCAGACAGGAGGGCGATCGTCTCGGAGTCGCCGTACTCGAGGGCCCAGTCGAGCGGCGTCTTGCCGGACTCGTCGGTGGCCGAGGCGTCGGCGCCCGCATCCAGCAGCACGGATACGAGCGGGCCGAGGCCGTCGGCGGCGGCGTAGTGGAGGGGCGTCATGCCGCCGCCCTCCGTCGCGTTCACGTCGGCGCCTGCGTCGACGAGCAGCGGGACGAGGTCGGGCTCGAACTGGAGCGCGTACCAGGCCCCGGCGAGGAAGTCGGTCGGGGGTGTCTGGCCGAGCGCGAGCAGCGCGCGCATCAGGGCGGTGTTCTGGTCATTCGAGGCGGTGCTCCAGGCGCCTTCCGGCCCGTCCTCGGCGAGGAGAGCCTCGGCCTCGGCCTGCGCCATCTCGGCCGTCGTCTGGCCGCCGCGGGTGCGGAGGAGCGCCTCGACCTCCGGCCACCCCCGCTGGATCGCCACGTCGAGCGCCGTATACGGGTTCTCGCCGACCTGCCCGGTCTCCATCCCGGCGTCCAGCAGCGCGCGGACCGTCTCGAGGTGACCGAAGTGGACCGCGAAGCCGAGCGCGTTGTAGCCGTAGCCCATGCTCGCGTTGGTCGAGTAGTCGGGCGAGGCACCTGCGTCGAGCAGCATCTGGACGGCCCCGGCCTCGCCCGCCGCTGCGGCCCAGTGGATCGGCTCCATGCCGAGGAAGGGGTGCTCAGTCGTGCTCTCGGGAGCCGCGCCCGCGGCTAGCAGCGCGGCGAGTGTGGCGGTGTTTCCCCGCTCGGCGGCGACCTTGACGGCCGGGTGTCCGGCGCCGTTGACCGCGTCGAGCGTCGCCCTGCCCTCAGCGAGGACCTGGATCACCGCCTCGCTCGCGCCCACGTGGGCCGCGAGGTGGAGGGGGCCGCCGTCGTCGACGAAGTCGTCCGAGTAGAAGTCGTCGCCGCGGACGCCCGCGTTCGGGGGCGCTCCCGCTGCGAGCGCGGTGCGGACCGCCTCGGCGTCGTCGTCGAGGATGGCGAGCAGCAGGTCGGCCTGGGCGAGCGTCTGCGCCTCGCCGACGTAGAAGGAGAAGATGCGCGCCGCGCCGCGTTCGTGGGCCAGTTCGCCCGGCGTCTGTCCCTGGTTGTCGCGCGTGCCCGTGTCGGCGCCGCGGTCGAGCAGGAGGGCGGTGACGAGCAGCCCGCCCGGCGTGTCGCTGATGGCCCGGTGGAGGGGCGTCTGGCCACGATCATCGGAGACAGTCGGGTCGGCGCCGCGGTCCAGCAGTAGCGCCACCGTGGTCGCGTTGCCGAACGAGTCGCCGAAGGTGCGGATGGCGCGACTGAGCGGCGACCGGCCACCCGGCCCGGGTCCCTCGATGTCCGCCCCAGCGTCGAGCAGGACCGTGACCACGTCGTCGGCCCCTTTGAAGACGGCCCAGCCGAGCGGCGTCGTGCCCTCCTCGTTGCGCGCCTCCAGGTCGACGCCAGCCTCGATGAGGAGACGGGCGGATTCCGGGCTCAGGCCCTCGGCGCTGTAGCGGAGCGGCGTGTTGCCGGTCGAGTCCGGCAACATCGGGTCGGCGCCGCGCTCCAGCAGCAGGCGGACCGCCTCGGGCCGGTCGTTCGCGGCCGCCCCGATGAGCGGCGTCCAGCGGTCCAGCCCCATCCCGCGCCCGACCGCGTTCGGGTCGGCCCCGGCATCGAGGGCGCGCGCGAGCGCGTCGGTCCGGCCCTGCTCGGCGAGGCGGACGACAGCGTCGGGCGCGGGGGGCGTCGGCTGGGCCGTCGCGACGGGAGTGGAGCCGCAGCCTGCGAGGAGGCCGGTCAGGAGGGTGAAGCAGAGAAGGCGCATGTCGATGACGGAGAGGTGTGGGGTTACCGAGCCGACAGCAGGGTGGCGATCTCACGCAGCACCGGACGCGCCTCGTCGTCGGTCCAGTCGGCCTCGGCAAGGTCGGCGGCGAGGTCGGCGGGAGTCTGGCCCTCGGCGGTCGGCGCCGTCGGGTCGGCGCCACGGTCCAGCAGCAGGCGGACCACGTCGAGGCGCCCTCCGTAGACCGCGGAGACGAGCGGCGGTGAGGTCATGCCCTGGGCATCGGTGGCGTTGGGGTCGGCGCCTGCGTCCATCAGGAGGTCGATGAGGTCCGCGTGGCCCGCGTCCGCGGCTTCGTGGAGCGGTCGGTAGAGCGTCATCGTCATCTGGTAGCCGCCTCCGTCGGTCCCGGCCATCGCGTTCGGGTCCGCGCCCGCGTCGAGCAGCATGCGAGCGGCAGCGAGGTGCCCGGCCGCGGCGGCGACGTGGAGGGCTGTCCGGTAGCTCGCGTCCTGCCGATGCACGGCGCCTTCGTCCGCGGTGAGCGCGGCTTCCAGAGCGGCGAGATCGTCGAAGAGGGCGGCTTCGTGGAGCGAGAGCGGGAGCGTCGGCGCCGCGACCAACTCGACCGAGAGCGCCTCGACCCTCTCATCCTCGCCCAGGAACGTGGTGGTCCAGGTGCCCGGCTGGGCGTCCGGGACGACGCGGGAGGTCCCGGTGGTGATGTAGAACGACACGCCCGGCTCGTACTCCTGCTCGTCCAGTACTGCCCCATCGGGCTGGACGATGGCGACGGGGACGGCGCTCGACGCCGGGCCGTACCGGTGGTTGGCGACCCGGATCAGCAGGGCGTCGCCTGCGGAAACCTCGACCGTGTGGGGTTCTCCGCGCGCCGTGTCGACCGGCTGGGCGAGGGCAGAGCCTGAGAGGAGAAGGGCGAGGAGGAGCGGGCGCATGGGGAGCCGGAGGGCAGGAAGGAGGCGGCAGCCTACCGCCCGGTCTGCCGTCGCGCCTCCCCGTCGTGGGGGAGTGCCCTCACCTCGGCGCCGAGGCGGGCGGGGTCAGCGGGAGCGAATCAGGATGAGGTCTTCCTGCGGCGGCGTCAGCCACTCGGCGCCCGTCTCTGTGATGACCACCATCTCCTCGACCGAGATCGTCTTCGTGTCCTCGCCCTCCAGCGGCCACGCGTGGAAGCCGTCGAAGGCGAACGTCATGCCGGGGCGGAGGACGTCCAACTGGGCACCTGCAGGCGTCCGCCCAGCCTGCCCGCCGCCGAGGCTCGGCCCAGAGTCGTGCGCCCAATAGCCGACCGGGTGGCCGGTGCTCCACATGACCGGCAGCGACCCGTTGGCCTCCATCACCGCCCGCTGCGCGCGGTCCACGTCGACGCCGCGGACGCCGGGGCGCATGGCGGCAAAAGCCGCGCGGCTGCCGCGCTTGGCGGCCTCCCAGCGTGCGAGCGCCTCCGCGGGCGGCTCGGTCTCACCGGGCGCCAGCACGTACGCGAACCGCTGGATGTCCGTCACCCACATGTCCCCGACGCGGATGCCGAAGTCGGTCTGGATGAAGTCGCCCGGCTGGATGACGCGGTCGGTCGGGTGCGAGTGGCCCCGGTCGCGCCCCGAGTTGACGGCCGGGTTCTGGTCCGCCGCCCACCCGTCCCCGACGCCCGCCTCGGCCATCTTGGCCTCCAGGAAGTCGGCGATGTCTCGGTCGGTGGTGACGCCGGGCACGGCCGCGGCGTAGGCCAGCTCCTGCCAGAGCGCCGTGAGCGAGGCCGCGCGGCGCATGAAGTCCACCTCGGCGGGTGTCTTGACGGACAGCCACTCGGAGATGAGGCGCTCGGCCGAGACGGTGAACGCCATCCAGTCCGGCCCGAGGCCCTCCTGCATCCGCTCGTACTGGGTCGACGAGAGGCCGTCGGCGATGGGCGTGCGGCCGCGGTTGATGGCGATGTCGACCGGCGCGTCGTCGTCGATGAGCGCGCGGACGGTCGGCCAGACCGACTCGCCGCGTGGGATCTCGATCACCTCGTGCAGGCCGATCTCCGCCAGCGCCGTCGCCTCGCCGGAGGGGGACACCGCGACCGAGCGAACGCCCTCGACGGTCCGGAAGAACACGACGGCCATCTCGCCGCCTGCGTTCTCGCAGCCCACGTGCCGGGCCATCGGGTCGTTGTCGTTCTCGCGGCACAGGATCAGCCAGGCCTCGACCCCCGCGCGGTCCATCGCGTCCGGGAGGAGCGTCGCGATCCGCTCGGCGCGAATGGCGGGCCAGGGGTCCGACGCGTCCGACTGCGCCTGGACGGTGGGGGCGAGGAGGAGGACGAGGGCGGCAGCGAGGGGGCGCATCGGCAGGGGAGAGACAGGGGCCGAGAACCTACGTCGGCCCATCCCCGAAGGCGAGGCTGCCCGCCTCGGCGTTCCTTCGGCGGAGGAGGCAGGAAGGCCCGCCTCTGCCTGCCCGGCGGTGGTTTCTTGCGCTTCCGTCTTCCCTGCCCGACCGCCCGTGCTCCGCCTTCTCGCGCTCTCGCTCGTCCTCACGCTCAGCGCCTCGGCGCAGCACGCGCCCCTCCAGCCCGCCGCCGCTGCGCCGCCCGACACCACCGCCGAGGTGTCGGACACCTGGGACGTGTCCGCGCCCCACGGCCCCACGAAAGCCGTCCGCTTCACCACCACCGAGGGGACGTGGATGAACCTCGACGTGAGCCCCGACGGGCGGACGATCGTGTTCGACCTGCTGGGTGACCTGTACCTGCTGCCCATCGAGGGCGGCACCGCGCGGCGCCTCACGTCCGGCCCCGCGTTCGACCTCCAGCCGCGCTTCTCGCCCGACGGCACGCGCCTCTCGTTCACGTCCGACCGCGCGGGCGGCGACAACATCTGGACGATGGCGGCCGACGGCTCCGACCCCCAGCAGGTCACCGAGGAGGACTTCCGCCTGCTCAACAACGCTGTCTGGACCCCCGATGGCGAGTACCTGATCGCGCGGAAGCACTTTACGTCCGGCCGCTCGCTGGGCGCGGGCGAGCTGTGGCTCTACCACCGCTCTGGCGGCGCAGGCCTCCGCCTGACCGAGCGCCGCAACGACCAGCAGGACGCGGGCGAGCCCGCCGTGTCGCCCGACGGCCGCTATGTCTACTTCTCCGAAGACCTGACGCCGGGCCCGAGCTTCGAGTACAACAAGGACCCCAACGCCGGCATCTACGCCATCCGCCGGCTGGACCGAACGACGGGCGAGCTGGACACGATCCTGCAGGGGCCCGGCGGCGCCGCGCGCCCGCAGCCCTCGCCCGACGGTCGGCGCCTCGCCTTCGTGCGCCGCGTGCGCGACGAGACGGCGCTCTTCCTCTACGACACCGAGACGGGCGCCGAGACGCCGCTCACGGGAGGCCTCAGCCGCGACCAGCAGGAGACGTGGGCCATCTTCGGCGTCTACCCCAACTTCGCGTGGACGCCGGACGGCTCGGCGCTCGTGCTCTGGGCCAACGGCGGCCTCCACCGCGTCGACGCCGCGACGGGCGCGATGACGGCCATCCCGTTCTCGGCCGAGGTGGACCAGACGGTCACCGAGGCCGTCCGCAGCACGCGCCCGGCGGCCGAGGACCGGCTCACGGTCCGCATGATCCGCGACGCGGCGACCTCGCCGGACGGGCGGACGCTCGTCTTCAGCGCCCTCGGCCACCTCTGGCAGACGCGCGACGGCGGCTCGCCCCGGCGCGTCACCGAGGCCGAGCACTTCGAGTACGACCCGGCCTTCTCGCCCGACGGCCGCTTGCTCGTCTACACGACCTGGAGCGACGGCGACCTCGGCGCCGTCCGCCTGCTCGACCTCGGCAGCGGGCGCTCGCGCGTGCTCACGACGCGGCCCGGCCACTACGAGACGCCCCGGTTCTCGCCCGACGGGCGGCAGATCGTCTACGAGCGCAGCGGCGGCAGCGGCCTTCGTGGCGGGCTCCACACGCTCGACACCGGCCTCTACGTGATGGACGCCGACGGCTCCGACGCGCGCCGCGTCACCACCGGCGGGCGCGACCCGCGGTTCTCCGCCGACGGCACGCGGCTGATCTACCTCACCGGCGGCGGCCTCTCGAAGCAGGTCCGGAGCATCGACCTGGATGGCGCGGACTGCCAGCCTCAGGAGTGCGGCGAGCGAACCCACTTCACGCTGGAGTACGCCACCGACCTCGTCCCCAGCCCCGACGGGCGGTACGTCGCCTTCGTGGAGGCGTTCAACGTCTACGTGGCGCCGTTCCCGCAGACGGGCGGGCCGGTGGCGCTGAGCAAGGACACCGGAGCCATTCCGGTCACGCGCGTCAGCCGCGACGCGGGGACGGACCTCCACTGGACCGACGCGAGCACGCTGCGCTGGCTGATCGGCGAGGAGGTGTTCACGCGCTCCCTCGACGACGCCTTCGCCTTCCGCCCCGGCGCGCCGGACGACCTCCCGGCGCCCGACTCGACGGGCACGCCCATCGGGCTCGTCGTGGCCCATGCGCAACCTGAGGGCACGGTTGCCTTCGTCGGTGCCCGCATCGTGACGGTCGAGGGCGACCGGGTGATCGAGGACGGGACGGTCGTGGTGCGCGGCAACCGGATCGAGGCGGTCGGCCCGCGCGCCGAGGTGGCCGTGCCACGCGGCGCCGAGGTGATCGACGTGGCCGGGGCGACGATCATGCCGGGCATCGTGGACGTCCACGCCCACGGGCACTTCGGCAGCGGCCCGCTCCCGCAGGCCAACTGGATCTACTACGCCAACCTGGCCTTCGGCGTGACGACGATGCACGACCCGTCGGCCTCGACAGAGCTGGTGTTCAGCCTGTCGGAGATGGTCAAGGCGGGCGCGACCGTCGGGCCGCGCGTCTTCTCGACCGGCTCCATTCTCTACGGCGCCGACGGCGACATCCGCGTCCAGATCAACGCCCTCGACGACGCGCGGAGCCACCTCCGGCGGCTCCAGGCCGTGGGCGCCTTCTCCGTCAAGAGCTACAACCAGCCGCGCCGCGACCAGCGCCAGCAGGTGCTCGCGGCGGCTCGCGAACTCGACATGCTCGTCATGCCCGAGGGCGGCTCGACGTTCTTCCACAACGTCAACATGGTGGTTGACGGTCACACGGGCATCGAGCACGCCGTCCCGGTGGCGCCGCTCTACAACGACGTGCTGACGCTCTGGGGCGAGACCGACGTCGCCTACACGCCCACGCTGATCGTCGGCTACGGCGGGCTGTGGGGCGAGAACTACTGGTACGCCGAGTCGAACGTGTGGGAAAACGAGCGCCTGCTGCGGTTCACGCCGCGTGGCACCGTCGACGCGCGCTCGCGGCGGCGGACGCTCGCGCCGGACACCGAATGGTGGCACCCGACCCTGTCCGCCTCGGTGAACGACCTGAGCCAGCGGGGCGTGGGCGTTCAACTCGGCGCCCACGGTCAGCTCCAGGGGCTCGGCGCGCAGTGGGAGCTGTGGATGATGGAGCAGGGTGGCATGAGCCCGCTGGAGGCCATCCGGGTCGCCACGCTGGGCGGCGCCGAGTACCTCGGCATGGAGGCCGACCTCGGCTCCATCACCGCGGGCAAGCTGGCCGACTTCCTCGTGCTCGACGGCGACCCGCTCGCCGATCTCCGGCAGACGCAGAACATCCGCTACACCGTCGCCAACGGGCGCGTCTTCGAGGCCGAGACGATGGACCAGGTCTGGCCCGAGGCCGTCGCCCGGCCGACGTTCTGGTTCGAGCGCCTGGGCGCGTCGGACGCGATGCTCTGGCAGTCGGGCCACGGGCACGGCGAGGAGTAACCCCCCGCCCCCTACCGCACCACCGTGAGGGGCGTGGCGATCCGCTCGCCATCGCCCGCGACGCGAACCGAATAGACCCCGCTCGGCAGGTCACCCACGTCCACCGTCACCGTCCGCGACCCGGCCCCCTCGCTCACCAAGCGGACGCGGCGGCCCAGCGCGTCGACGATCTCGACCGTCACCGCCCCCGCCGCCTCGATGTCGATGCGGACCGAGTCGCGCGCCGGGTTGGGGGACATGGAGAGCATCGGCACGATGGAGGAACGGGCCGAGCCTCGGTGCAGAGCAGGATGGGTGCCGCGCACACGGCGCGTCCGCGTGTCGATCTGGAGGAAGCGGTATTCGGCCGCCGGTGCGAGCACGTGGAGGCGCGCGTTCACCAGCGCCGCTGAGCGCACGCCGTAGCGGTTGACCGTCGGCGCGAGCCCCTTGTGCGTCATCGTCGACCCGTCGACCACGATCGTTGCCATCTCGCCGGCGGGGAAGAGGCGGTCGGGCGTGGACGAGCGGCGCGTGAGGGCGCCCGCCGCCGCACCGTCATACGCATCGAACAGGAGCACGCCGAGGGCCTCCGGGTGGTCGTAGAGCGCCCGGAAGAGGGTCTCCTGCCGGTCGCCCCGGTGCCCGTCGTTGACACCCGCGCCCGTGAACCCGACCGCGTCGCGCACGACCACGGAGGCCGTCGACGGCGTCAGCGTGTACGGGCTCGGGTCGTGGGTGGCGACCCAGGCGAAGGCGTCCGCGCCGTTCGGGTCGTCGCCGAAGATGCGGAGCGGGCCGCTGTTGGCGCCGCCGGGCGCGAAGGAGACCGCCTCGGCGCCCTCGGGGAGCGGGTCGAGGACGGGCCGCCGCCGCGCGAGGTGGTAGGCCCAGCCGTCCGTCAGCCGGTCCAGCCGCAGGTGTGTGTAGACGAGCGGCTCGCCCGCGTCGCGGACGCGCAGCGTCTGGCCGGTAGGGCGGACGAATGCCACGGCGCCCTCACCGTGGACCGTCGCCACGCCGTCGCGGATCACCACGCCCGTCTGGCGCTCCACGCCGACGGCCAGGACGGCGTCGGTGCCCGCCTGCTCGGTCGTCGCCGCGAGCACGCCCAGCATGCGCCCGAGGCGGCCGCGCTCGGTATAGTGCGTCTCGACGGTCACGCCCGGCAGCACGCCCAGGAAGTCGCTGTGGATGCCCGACGTGCCGGGCTCGGAGGCGTCGTCCATCCAGTCGGTGCGGGCGTTCTTCATCACGTCGGCCGAGATGAGGTCGCGCCCGCCGCAGAGGCAGTGCTCGGCGAGACTCATCGCACCCGCGCTCGTCCCCCCGACGGCGCCGCCCCCCGCGACCAGCGCGCGGACGTGGGCCTCGACGAGCGTGTCGTTCCACAGGTCGTAGTACGCGCCCTGGTCGCCGCCCTTGAGGAAGATCACGTCGGCCGTCGCCAGCGTCGCCGTCGCCGTCGGGCTGTTGGCCGTGCCGCGCGACGAGACGCGCACGTTCGCGGCGTCGACCGTCAGGCCGCGCTCGGCGCCGAGCCATTCGAAGTAGCCGGGCAGCCACTGCGTCTCGGCGTTGCGCGAGACCACCGCGACCCGGATCACGCCGTCGCCGTCGGTGTCGCCGTTCTCGACGAGCGCGCCGTAGAGGCCGTAGGACCACGCCGCCGTGTCGCCCGCATCGCCCTCGCCGCCGCCGCCCGCCAGCACGACCGTCTGGGCGCCCGCGAACGGCGCGAAGAGAAGCAGTGTGAGAAGGCGAAGCGTCACAAGGGTCGGCAGAAGACGCGCCAAGCTACCGGCGCAGGCCCGTCCGACGGACAGTGGAGCCCACGCCCGCGGCCCCTACTCCGTGCGGACGAACTCGCCTCCTTCGAAGCGAACGGGGTACGGCTCCCCGTCGAGAGGGATCAGCGTGCCGTCCACGGGGGCGTCGTCCACCCAGGTCCCGTCGAAGCGCTTTCCGTCTGAGAACGTGAAGACGCCGGTCCCGTGGCGTTCGCCGGATGCGAACTGCCCCTCGTAGCGCCGCCCATCGGGCCATGTGAACACGCCGATGCCCTGGCGCGTGCCGGACTCGAACTGCCCTTCGTAGCGCCGCCCGTCGGGCCATGTGAAGAGGCCCTCGCCCTGGCGCTCGCCCGATACGAACAGGCCTTCGTAGCGCCGCCCATCCGGCCAGGAGTGGACCCCGCGGCCGTGATACGCGTCGTCTTGCCAGGCTCCTTCATAGCGCCGGCCGTCGGCGAAGAGAAAGACGCCGAGGCCCCAGCGCTTCCCATTGGCGAAGGCCCCCTCGTAGCGGTTCCCGTTGGCGAACGTGTTGACCCCCTGGCCATGCAGTTTCCCGTTTCGCCAGCCACCTTCGTAGCGGTCCCCGCTCGGGTAGTCTGCTCGGCCCTGTCCGTGCGGGACGAGCGGCCCCAGCGCGTCCGGGTCGGTTTCCAGCAGGCCTCCCTGGTAGCGCCAGCCGCTGGTCCTGACGACGGATCCCTCGGCGCCCCCCTCGCCGTCGAAAGTGGCCTCGATGCGGGTCCCGGATTCGAGCGTCAGCACGCCCGAGCCGAACGGGCGTCCTTCGCGAAAGGAGCCCCGGTAGGTATGGCCGTTCGCCGTCGCCACGCCTGTCCCGTTGAGGCATGTCCCCGCGAAGCAGCCGACGGCCTCGTGCGACGTGTGTGGCTGCGAGGTCGCCGGGAGGGCGGTCGCGACGGCGACGGCGACGGCGAGGAGGAGGAGAGGACGCATCGACACCGAGGGAGCGTGTCCGATACTACGGCAGCGGCTCTGACTGAGAGTCTCCGGCTCTGGGGCGGACCGTCACGCTCATTTCGATTGCCGGGCGTCGCGGCACGCTCTTATCTTCGCGACCCGGCCCGCGGCTCCTCGCTGACGGCCGGCACCGGAGAGGTGGGTGAGTGGCTGAAACCACCGCTTTGCTAAAGCGGCGTGCGCCGAAAGGTGTACCGGGGGTTCGAATCCCCCCCTCTCCGCATAGGACGTCGAGGCAGTCCTCGGCGCCAGGGCTCACGTTCGGAGGGAACGTCGGCGACCGGGGCGGGACTCTAGGGGAGTTCCTTCACGAATCCGGTGCAACCGAGTGGTCGCGGTGCCGTCGAGCGCTGCCATGGGCTCTCG
This sequence comes from Rubrivirga sp. SAORIC476, assembly GCF_002283555.1. Lineage (NCBI taxonomy): Bacteria > Pseudomonadati > Rhodothermota > Rhodothermia > Rhodothermales > Rubricoccaceae > Rubrivirga > Rubrivirga sp. SAORIC476. The sequence continues at coordinate 715,026 of NZ_MVOI01000006.1, forward strand.
ATGGTCGAGGCGACGGTATCCCATGAGCCCGTTCGCCTCGATGCGACGTTTCTCACTCGTACATGCTAGACTTTTGTGATCGACTACATCATCCTTTCCGAGCAGCGGCTCATTGTCGAGCGGCTCCGGGGGCACGTCTCGTTGACCGAGGTGGAGGAGATCACCGAGCGAATCTGGCAGGACCCTGCCTACGATAAGTCGTTCAGCATCATCGCCGACATACGGGAGGCCGACCTCGGTTTAAACAGGCAGGGCATCCAGGCGCTCTCGGACATGATCCTGTCGTCCGAGGATGCGAGCCAGGGAGCGGTCGCAATCCTGTCGACCAAGCCTGTGGAGACGGCGATGAGTTACCTGTTCTCCAGGCGGCTGGCGACGAAGAACCCCGTCGCGGTGTTCAGCACCTGGGACGCGGTGGGCCGATTCGTGAGCCTGTCCCCATCGATGCTGGAGATCATCGCGGACGACCAGGCGTACGACGCGCTGTTCGAGACGGAGCAGAACCTCTAGAGGCAACTTCACCTCGCAGCGAGGGAACGCCCGGCGGGATGAATCGTGGGAGCGCGGTCCACGCCGCTCCACCTCGTGACTGCTCGCCTCGGCCTGCTCGTCGGCCTGCTGGCCCTCGCTTCGGCGACGGGCCAGGCGCGCACGGTGCACGCGGACGCCCCGCCGGAGAGCGGGCAGGTGACGCGTCCTGGCGGCCCATCGGCCGTCTCCATCGAGCCTGCGCTGAGGCCTGCCCTGACCGGGCAGGACGAGAGGGGGCCGGTGCTGCGTCTGTTGCCCCGCCCCGGCGCCGATGGGCGGCGGCCGGTGGATGTCGAACGCGACTTCGCCATTGCGGCGTGGGAGGGCGGCTGTGGGCCTCGGCTCGTCGCGGACCCCCGGCGTGGAGATGTTCTGAGACTCTGAGGAGACGAACCGCGCGGTCGCGCGGGAGGCACTGCCTCCATCGTCTCGCCCGGCCTTCCCGGGCGTTCCGTCCTCCTCGTCTCCGGTTGTCATGCCTACCCCCGTTGGCCCCACTGTGGGCCTTCCCACCCCCACTCCGACTCCGTCTCGGAAGGGAGACACCGTCGCGCTCTTCTTCTTCATCGTCCTGGTCGTCCTCGGGATGATCGCCGCGGGCCTCTCGTTCGCTCGGATGTAGCCGTGCCTCGGTTCGTGGACGCCCCGTCGGCTCGCGCTGGCGGGGCGTCGCTGTATCGCACGGAGTCTCTGCCGGAGCGGAGAGCCGTTGCATGGGGCTCCACACGGGATTCCTCCGCGCGTGACATGGAGACTGACGGACGAACGTTGGACACGCTCGACTCTCTTCTCGCTGTCCCCTCGTCGCCATGCGCCTCCTGTTGCTGTCTCTTCTCCTCGCCACCGTCGGCTGCGCCTCCGTTCAGCCCGTGCCCGCGGGGGCCGACCCCGCACTGACGGGCACCGTCACGTACCTCCAGCGCATCGCGCTCCCGCCTGACGCCGTCGTCACGGTCCGCCTGCTGGACGTGAGTCTCGCCGACGCGCCCTCGGTCACGCTGGCCGAGCAGACGATCCGCCTTGGGGGCCGCAACGTCCCGATCCCGTACGCGCTCTCCTACGACCCGGGCCGCGTCGACGCCCGGCACCGGTACGTGGTGCGGGCCGAGATCCGCGACGGCGCAGGCTCGCTCCTCTGGACCACCGACACGGCCATCCCGGTCCTCACGAACGGCGCCCCTGCCGACGAAGTCGAGATCCGCGTCGTCCAAGTCGGCGAGGCCCGCGCGACTCCCGAGGCCGACGCACTGGTCGGCCCCGAGTGGCGCTTGGTTGAGATGACCCTACCCGACGGCACCCCGCTGCGCCCGGAGCCGGGGGCCGAGCTGACGCTCACGTTCGACGCCGAAGGCCGTGTCAGCGGCCGGGCGGACTGCAATCGCTTCGGTGGCTCTTTCACCCTGGGCGCGGAGGGTCACATTCGCCTCGACCAGGTCGTCTCGACGCTGATGGCGTGTCCGCCGCCGTCGCAGGGAGACACGTTCCTGCGCCTGCTCAATGGCGTCGACCACGCGTCCGTGGCGGGCGGCCAGTTGTCGCTTCGAGGCGGGGCCGGCGAGATGCTGCTCGCCCGCATGGACGACCTCGGCATGGCGCCTCAGCCCACCGGGCGCACGCTCGTGTACGGCTGCGATGGCGGCGGCTTCACGTTCCGCATCCGGACCGGACCGGGCGAGGTCGCGCTCTGGCTGCCTGCGCGCTTCGGGAGCCGCTACCTCGTGCTCGGCCAGGTCCGCGCCGCCAGCGGGGCGAAGTATCAGGACGGCGACGTGACGGTCTGGACGAACGGCGACGAGGCGCTCCTGGAAGTGGACGGCGAGACGTTCACCGGCTGCCAACTCCAGCGCTGACCCGTCCCACCTCGGTGCCGAGGCCGGAGGTTTCGGTGCGAGGGCGGAGGTGGGCTTACAGGTCCGGCGCGTAGCGGGCGACCATCTCCGCCTGCGTCTCCGGCGGCTGGGCGATGCCGGTGTGGTCGCTCAGGATGGTGCGGGTGGGGGGCAGCGCCGACCGCTCCTGCCGAACGTCCGGGTTCCACAGCTGCGACCGCATCAGCGCCTTGGCGCAGTGGAGGTAGGCTTCCTCGACGGTGATCTCCAGCACCACGCGTGGCGGCCGGCGCTCGTCGGCGAAGGTGGCCAGCGCCTCGTCGTCGGCGCGGACGCGGGCGGTACCGTTGACGCGCAGCGTCTCGTCGATGCCGGGCACGAGCACCAGCACCCCCACCCGGCCGACCTCGGCGACGTTGGCGAGCGAGTCGAGGCGGTTGTTGCCGGGCGCGTCCGGCAGCCACAGGGTGTGGGCGTCCACGACGCGGACGAAGCCGGGGGCGCCGCCTCTCGGCGACGCATCGTGCCGTCCGTCCGCGCCGGAGGTGGCGAGAACGACGAACGGCGACAGCGCCAGGAACTCTCGGCAGTGGGCGTCCAGGTGATCGATGGACTTTCGCAGCGCGCGGTCGGTGGGCGTCGGGAAGAGCGGGCGGAGGGCGTCGGGCGACTCGATCATCCAGGGCGCGGGGCAGTCTGGGAGAACGATACGGCGACCGCGCTCGGCGTCGGCACGATCTCCACGAACCGCCTATCGCGCACGAGAACAGGTCGTTGGGAGGAGGCGCTTTGCAGCACGGACGGGGGCTGGGGATCCGACCGGAGCCATCGTCGTGTGACAGCGCTCCTTCCTCTCCCGACTCCATGTCCCGTTTCCTACTCGCCCTGTCCCTCACGTTCGCCTTCGGCACCGCCACGGTCCTGACGGGCTGTGAGACCGAAACCCAGACCGAAATCGAGTCCGACGGCGACGTCGACACCGACACCGAACTGACGCTCGACGACGAGGTCGAGGCTGATGCCGAGGCCGCCGCCGCCGACGCCGAGGCGGGCCTCGACGCGCTCGGCAACGACATCCAGGAGGGCGCCAACGCTGCCGGTGAGAACCTCCGCGAAGGCGCCGCTGAGGCGGGCGCGGCCATCCGGGAGGGCGCCCAGGACGTCCACGACGCCGTCGACAGCAACGTCGACCTCGGCGACAACGCGGAGAACCAGTAGGCTCCCGCCGCTGGGTCAGCCGTCCGGCCCCCTCGTCGCGTCGTCGGCGAGGGGGCCGTTCCATTCGAGGGCGTCGCGGTCCCAGTCGCCGAGGTCGGCGGCGGCGGCGTAGGTGGTCTGCAGGAAGGCGAGCAGCGCCGCGTCCGGGTCCTCGGCCGTGCGGACGGCCTCGTACGGCAGGATGAACTCGCCCAGCTCGGCGTGATAGAACGCCGCCTCGGGCTCGACGGAGGCCGCGCGGTAGCCGTCGGGCTCCGGGTAGGCGTACGAGTAGAAGGCCGGTTCTCCCAGCCCCTCGCCCGGCCAGAAGCCCGCGCTCGACACCTCGTGCGAGTAGGCCTCCGCCATCACCCAGTCGGCGAGGTGAGGGGCGCCGCCGGGGTGCGTCGGCGCCGTCCGTCCGGAAAAGCGTGTCACGGCGAGGTCGAACGCGCCCCAGAAGAAGTGGACGGGGCTGACCTTGCCCGTGAACCCGGCTCGGAAGCGCGTCAGCACGCGCTGGACGCTCACGAGCACCTGCCAGAAACGCGCGACGGCCTCGGGGTCGTAGGCCGCGTGCTCGGCGTCGTCGGGGAACGGCGTGACCGGGTCCGGGATCTCGACCGGCATCGGCCACACGTCCGCCTCGATGCCCACCTCGGCGAGGGCGCCCATCAGGAGATCGTGGAACGCGGCGACGGTCATCGGGCGGAGCGCGAACGAGCGGCGGTCGCCCCCGGTGGTCTCGATCCGCAGCCGGTGATCGACGAGGTCGAACGTGACCTCGAACCCGCCGTCGGCCATCGGAACGAGCGAGGTCGACAGCCCTCTCGCGGTGACGTAGAGGGGTACGTGCCAGGAGTGGTTGACCCAGGGCGCGTAGGCCAGTCGCACCTTGCCGACGAGTTGAGCCCAGCGGTGGAGCGTGGCGACCGTGTCGCGCCAGTCGTCGAGGGGGAGGGAGGGCCAGGGCATGGCGGTGCGGAATGGGGACCGCAGAGTACGGCTCGTCCTCTCGCCTCCATGCCGAGGCGGGCCGGGTCGGTCAGTTCGTAGCGGCGCCGAGGCCTGCGAGCCGCCCCGTCGCCCAGGCCCAGAAGAAGTTGTAGCCGCCGATGGGACCGAACGCGTCGAGCACCTCGCCCGCGAAGAAGAGCCCGGGCTGGCGATTGCTCTCCATCGTCCGCGGGTTTACCTCCCCCAGGCCGACCCCGCCGCCCGTGACTTCGGCCTTCTTGTAGCCCTCGTCGCCGGTCCACGGCAGGGCATACGCCGTCAAGGCATCCAGGAGGCGACGGCGCTCGTCCTTGCGGAGGTCGGCGCGGGCGCGGTCGGGCGGTACGCCGGCGTCGGCCAGGAGGCGGTCGGCGAGACGAGCGGGGAGGGCGGCGCGGAGCGTCGCGGCGACCAGCCCACGGCCGGGCTCGGTGAGCGCGGCCTCCCAGTCGGCCGCCGACGTGTCGGTCCAGGCGACGTGGACGGCGGGAGCGTCTCCGCGCGCACGTCCGAGCGCGGTCAGGTGCGACACGTTGAGGACGGCCGGGCCGGAGTAGCCGCGGTGGGTGAACAGGAAGCCGCCGGCGGTCTCGAAGGCCCCCTTCGTCAGCGGCACGCGGACCTGCGCGTCGGGCACCGAGACGCCCGCCAGATCGGCGTGTGGGGCCAGGTCGGCGGTGAGCGGGGCGAGGGCGGGGTAGGTCGGTTCCATGCGGTGGCCCGTCGTCCGCGCCAGCCGCAGGCCGAAGCCGTCGCTGCCGGTCTTGGGCACCGACAGGCCGCCGGTCGCGACGATCACGGTGCGAGCCGAAAGCGTCGGGCCGTCGCGGAGCGTCGCCGCCCACCCCTCGTCCGCGGGAGAGAGGGCCGTCACGTCGGCCCCGGTGCGGATCTCGACCCCGGCCGCCTCGGCGGCGCCGACCAGCGCGTCGCGGACATCGGAGGCGCGGTTGGACACGGGGAACAGCTTGCCCGTCTCGGGCTCCAGGGCCAGCGGTACGCCGAGGTCGTCCTCGAAGAAGCGGCGCTGGTCGGCCAGCGGCCACGACGCCAGAATGCGGCTCATGAGCCGCCGCGACGAGTCGGTCACGAACACTCGCTCGTCCAGCACCGACGGCAGCACGTTGCACCGGCCGCCGCCGCTGATCACGATCTTGGTCCCCACCCGGCGCGTCTTCTCGAGGAGCACGACGCGCGCCCCGGCTCGGCCCGCCGTCAGCGCCGCCATCAGCCCGGCTGCGCCGCCGCCGAGGACGAGCACATCGGGAGGAAGAGAGGGGGGAGGGAGGCGCGCCATGCCGCAAGAACGCCCCGGCCGGGGCGCGTTTCCGAGAGAAGAGGAGAAGAGGAGGGCTCCGGTCCGCAGGCCGCGGCTTCGCGGGGGCGCTCGGGGCCGCGGTGCGCTCTTCGTCGGGGAGCAGCCGAGTGTCGGGGCGGACTGATTGCACGAGGCGCCCGCTCGTCCCTTGACAGGCACACCGGAAGGGCTTACGTTGAGACTGTAACCGGTTACATCGCTGTTTCCGGTCCGGACGGGTCGATAGGTCATTTCTTTTCACTGGATTCGGTAGCGCTTCCATCATGGCGGTCACCATGCGCGACGTTGCTCGGCAGGCTGGGGTCTCGGTCGCGACCGTGTCGCGCGTGCTCAACGCGAGCGGGCCGGTGGGGGAGGGCACGCGCCGCCGCATCCTGAAGACGGCCGGGGACCTCCGCTACGTCCCCAACGGCACCGCGCGGAGCCTGACCACCAGCACCACTGAGACCATCGGCGTGCTGCTGCCGAACCTCTACGGCGAGTTCTACTCGGAGGTCATCCGAGGCATCGAGGGCGCCGTCCGCGCCCATCGCTACCACACGCTCCTGTCGTCGGTCCACGACGGCCCCGACGAGCTGGTCTCGGCGCTCCGGACGCTCGTCGGCCGCGTCGATGGGCTCGTGGTGATGTCGCCCGACATCGAGGCCGACGTGTTGCGGGCCAACCTTCCGGCCGACCTCCCGGTGGTGCTCCTCGGCAGCGCGCTCACGGGCCACGCGGCCGTGACGATCGACAACGAGGAGGGCGCTGCCGCGATGGTCCGCCACCTTGCCGGCCTCGGGCACCGCCGGATCGCCCTCATCGGCGGCGCCGCCGTCAACACGGACGCGCAGGCGCGGCTGGCGGGCTACCGCCGCGCGGTCGCCGAGGGCGGCCTCGACGCCGACCCCGCGCTCGTGGTTGGCGGCGACTTCACCGAGCAGTCGGGCCACGCCGCCGCCGCGACGCTGCTGGCCCTCGCCGACCGGCCCACGGCCGTCTTCGCGGCCAACGACTCGATGGCCATCGGCGCCCTCCGTGCGATCCGCGAGGCGGGCCTGGACGTGCCCCGCGACCTCGCGCTGGCGGGCTTCGACGACATCCCGGTCGCCCAGTACGTCACGCCCGCGCTCACCTCGGTCCACGTGCCGATCCACGAGATGGGCACCCGCGCCGTCGAGGCGGTCCTCTCCGACGCGGCCTCCCAGACCACCACGCTCCCCACGCGCCTCATCGTCCGCGAGTCCTGCGGCGCCTGACCCCCTTCGTTCCCCCACCCCGGCCCGGCCGGTCCTCCCCACAACCCCACCTCTCCATGCAACGCTTCGCTACCCTCTCCGTGCTCGGCCTCCTGCTGGCCGGCACCGCCATTGCCCAGCCCGACCGGGTGGGGCAGGACGTCATGTGGGCCCGAGACATCGGCTCCGCGACCATCGCCGTCGACGGCAACCTCGACGAGGCCGTCTGGGCCCAGGCCGAGACCTACACCATCGCCTGGGACGGCGTCCACCCGCTGCCCGGCAGCGGCCAGTCGATCCGGGACAACCCGGCCGGCCTCGACGCCCCCCTCGACCCCACCAACGCGACCGTCTACTTCCTCCGCAAGGGGAACGAGCTGTACCTCGGCCTCCAGGCGCAGGACGCCTCCATCGGCGGCGACCGCGGCTTCTTCGTCGGCGACGGCCTGATGATGACGCTCGTCCGCCCGCTCGACCGTCCGACGACGTTCACCGACCGGGATGACTACTTCGAGTCCTCGGCCGTCCGCGAGGAGATGTTCTACGGCTGGCAGCACCCGAGCGACACGACCGCCACCGGCGGCCAGGTGCCGGGCATCGCGCCGAAGGCGTGGAGCACCGACTTCGGCTACACCGCGGGCGACATGATGTCCGCCACGCCGCGTAGCCCCGAGGCCTGGGAGTTCGCCGCCGTCGTCGACGGCGTCGCCAACGACGACTACAACGGCGGCAGCAGCTTCGTGGCCGACAACGGCTACACGTTCGAGATGCGGATCCGGCTCGACTCGCTCGGCTGGGACCTCACGCAGCCGATGGCGCGCATGCCGCTGACGATGTCCATCATGGACCGCGACTTCTCGTGGCCGATCGACGCGGAGCGCTTCATGCGCCACTGGACGTGGTGGCAGGGCCGCTGGTTCAACAACTTCAACGAGGGCATGGCCTTCATCGCGGGCGACCCGAGCGTGACCGTGTCGTCCGGCCCCGTCCCGGCCTACACCGAACCCGAGTTCACGGTCCCGAGCGGCATGAACACGCCCGCCCCGACCATCGACGGCGTGCTGGACGAGCCGGTCTGGAGCCTCGTCGACCCGCAGTTCAAGATCAAGTACCAGGCCACGGCCGAGGAACTCGACGCCGGCCTCCCGGGCGCGGCCGCCCCGAACTACACGTTCTACTTCCACCCGGACGCCAACCCGGTGCTCGACCCGACCGAGGGCCGGTTCCACATGTACTACCGGGAGAACATGCTCTACATCGGCCTCGACACCGATGACCAGGCGGTCAACGGGTCGGAGTCGGAGAACACCCGCGACGGCTTCCGCTTCACGATCGCGGCGCGCGACAGCCTCAAGGACGGCCTCGGCGGTTCGCTGGCCGGCGTTCAGTTCGACTTCTCCGTCGACTCGACCGGCACGGCCCGCCTCGGCAACTACGCGGCCACGCTCGCCGAGGAGAACCCGTCCGCCATCATGGCGGGGGTCTCGATGAAGAACGGGTCCACCCCGGCCGACCCGTCGGACATCGACGCGGGCTACCAGATGGAGGTCGCCATCGACCTGACGGCGCTCGGCTTCCCGGCCAACCTCGACGACGAGCAGATCTACATCGCGCTCAACTACTTCGACGGGGACTCGCTGGAGGACGACGCGCAGAGCTACGGCACGCGGACGTGGGTGATCGGAGAGCGGAACAATGGGGCGAGCCTCTACGGCCTCCTGAGCTCGTCCGCGCTCGTCAACACGGCCAGCGACCGCGGCCCCGAGAGCGACGGCCTCCGCGCCCTCGGCACGGCGCCGAACCCGGCCACCGACCGCACGCAGGTCCGCTTCTCGCTCGACCGCACCGCCGAGGTGACCGTCGAGGTGTTCGACGTCCTCGGCCGTCTCGTGCAGACGATCGACGGCGGCGCCCAGGTTGCGGGTGAGCGCGCCATCACCGTCGACACGGCGGGCCTGAGCACCGGCGCGTACATCTACCGCGTCCGTCTCGACGACGGCGCGGCCGTGACCGGCCGCATGATGGTCGTCCGCTAGGTGACCCGGGCCGGGGGCACGCGCTCCCGGCCCCTGTTCGATTCGATCCGGGGCGGGCGTGGTGCCCGCCCCGGTGTTCGCGACTGCCCTCCGTGATTCCCATGACCTCTCGGTTCTCCCTGCTCTCCCGTCTCACGACGCTGGCGCTCGTCTCCCTCGCCTTCCTGGCGACGGCCGCGAGCGCGAGCGCCCAGACCGGCAAGCTCTCCGGCCGCGTGGTCGACCAGGACGGCCAGCCGCTCATCTCCGCCTCCGTCCTGGTCGTCGGCACCACGTACGGCGCCGCGACCGACCTCGACGGCGTCTACAACATCCTCCGCATCCCGCCGGGGACCGTCTCGGTGCGCGTCAGCAGCATCGGCTACCAGACGCAGCTCATCGAGGGCGTCCAGATGGCGTCCAACACCACCACCACGCTCAACGTGACGCTGGTGGACGAGACCGTGCGCGGCGAGGAGGTGGTGGTCACCGCCGACCAGCCCATCGTGGACGTCACCCAGACGAGCACGCTGGCCACCATCGGCCGCGACGAGATCGCGGCGCTGCCCGTCCAGGAACTCGGCGACGTGGTCAACCTGCAGGCGGGCGTCGTCGACGGCCACTTTCGCGGCGGACGCATCGGTGAGGTCCAGTTCCAAGTGGACGGCGTCTCGGTCAACAACCCCTACGACAACACGTCCACGCTGACGCTCGACCGGAGCGTGCTCCAGGAGGTGCAGGTCATCTCGGGCACGTTCGACGCCGAGTACGGGCAGGCGCTCTCGGGCGTCGTCAACGCCGTCCTCCGCAGCGGCGACCCGAGCCGCTACGAGGCCTCGTTCGAGATCTTCGGGGGCGACTTCATCAGCCCCGGCAACGACTCGACGCAGGTCCGCACGTTCATCGGCGGACGCGACTCAGTGGCGACGGTCGCCCAGATCCCCTACATCAGCGACGTCGATCCGATGTCGCGGCTGAACCTGCAGGCGAGCCTGAGCGGCCCGGTCCCGGTCGTGCCCAACACGACGTTCCTGTTCAACGGCCAGCGCTTCCGCAGCGAGTCCGAACTGGCGGGCGTCCGCACGTTCGTGCCGACCGACTCCAGCAACTTCGAGAGCAACGTCTTCCTCCCGACCGGAGACGGCGCGGTGGTCCCGCTGGGCTTCAGCGAGCGGTGGTCGTACCTGGCGAAGGTCCAGAACACGTCGATTCGCAACGTGCGGATGGACTACCAGGTCATCGGCAGCGTCCGCGACGGGCAGAACGCGAACTACGCCTACCGCTTCAACCCGGACGGGCAGCGGCAGCAGCACGAGGTCTCGTACGTGCACGGCTTCGGCCTGCAGCACACGCTCTCGAACAACGTGTTCTACGAGCTGAACCTGCGCCAGAACGTCTTCAACTTCGCCGACTACCGCTTCGAGAGCCTGGGCACGCTGCCCGAGACGGGCACCCGGTTCGCGCTCCCGGACGACTCGCCGTACGCCGCCGCGGGCCGCCCGATCGGGTCGCAGAACTTCGGAAATGGCGCCATCATCCAGGGCAACGACCTCGGGCGCTTCGTGCAGCGGACGAACGCGCTCGTGGCGAAGGGCGCGATGACGGCGCAGGTCACGAACGTGCACCTCATCAAGGGCGGCTTCGAGGTCCAGCGCTCCGACGTCGAGTTCGGCACGCCGGGCTCGGTCCGCGCGCTCGTCATCGACGGCGTGCAGCGCCTCGGCGTGCTGCGCGACACGCTGGGCGCCCAGGTGATCGACTTCCAGCCCGTCCAGGGCGCCGCGTTCGTCCAGGACCGCATCGAGTGGGGCGACCTGCGCGTGCGGGCCGGCCTGCGGATGGAGTTCTTCGACGCCAACGCGACCGTCCCGAGCGACCTCCAGAACCCGGCCAACTCCATCGACGGCGCCCCCGAGTCGGTCCCGGTGGACACGACGCCGAAGGTGGTGTTCGCGCCGCGCCTCGGCGTCTCATTCCCCTTCCTCGACCGCGCCTCGCTGTTCTTTTCGTACGGCCACTTCTACCAGCTCCCCGGCCTCGGGACGTTCTTCAACAACGCCGACTACTCGGTGCTGCGCGACCTCCAGCAGGGCAACGAGGGCAGCCAGGGCATCCTCGGCAATCCGGACCTCGACCCCGAGTTCACGGCCCAGTACGAGTTCGGCTTCAAGAGCCAGGTCACGCGCGACCTCGGCCTCGACGTGAGCCTGTTCTACAAGGACATCCGGAGCCTGCTCGGCGTCGAGTTCATCCAGACCTACACGGCGGCGCAGTACGCCCGCTGGACCAACGTCGACTTCGGCAACGTGCGGGGCTTCACGGTCTCGGTCAACCAGCGCAACCTCGGCCCGCTCTCGACGACGCTGGACTACTCGTTCCAGATCGCGACCGGCAACACGTCCGACCCGCGGGAGACTTTCAACCGTGTCCAGGGCGGCGACGACGCGCTCCCGCGCGTGGCGCCGTTCAACTGGGACCAGCGGCACACGCTCAACGCGACCGCCATCCTCTCGCAGCCGAACAGCTACAACGTCACGGGCATCCTGCGGATGGGCTCCGGTCAGCCCTACACACCCTCACTGGGCACGGGCTTCGGCGCCAACCTGGAGCCCAACTCGGGCCGCAAGGACCTCTCGGTCACGGTCGACCTCCGCGCCGAGAAGGTGCTCAGCATCGGGCCGGGCGGGGGCTCCGCCTTCCTCCGCGTCTTCAACGTGTTCGACAGCTACTACCAGAACGGCTTCGTCTACGCCGACACCGGCAGCCCGTACTACACGCTCAACCCCGAGACGCAGCTCAATCCCAACCCGGGTCGGTTCGCGGCCCCGCGCCGGATCGAGATCGGCCTCTCCGTCAACCTCGCGCGTCCCACCCGCCGCTGAGCGGGGAGCCTGGCCGAAGCCCGAGGACGGTCGTCCTCGCTGCCTCCGCCGCGCCCCCCTCCCCCCACACTCTGATCGGATGAACCGACTTCTCCCCGTCCTCCTCCTGCTCGCCTCGGTGGCCGTGAGCGCGCAGACGCCCCTGCCCGTCACGCCGCCCGAGTTCCGCGGCAGCATCAACGCCGAGCGGCAGGGCCTCCACGACGCCAACCGCATGCGGACGTTGTTCTACAACTACGGCATGGTGGGCGACTTCCAGGGCGGCGCCGACCTGAGCGTGTTCCACTCCGTCGAGGTCCCTCGTGGGATCGGCCTCAACTACTCCGACGGCATCACGCCCTACGTGCTCGCGAAGGTCACCCAGGCCAACGGGACCCAGGCCTACATCATGCTGACCGGCTTCCGCGAGCGGCAGGCCACCAGCCCCATCTCCAGCCGCATCATGCGGTTCGAGCCCCGCCCCGGCTACGCCGAGGCGGACCCGACCATCAACGCGGGGCGCTCGACGGCCATCTCGAACGACTTCCGGACGTGGCCCGGCGCGGCGGCCCCAGGTGGCGTCTTCGATCCCGCCTCCGACCCCACCGAGTGCTGGTACGACAAGCGCGACGACCCGGACGATCCGGGCTGGTGCGGCTCGTGGAACGGCTTCTTCGGCAAGCGCCCCAACGCCGACCAAGAGTCGTTCTACGTCATGGACGACAACCTCTACGACGCGTTCGGCTTCTTCCCGGACAGCCGCGACCGGACGCGGCGCGGCCTCGGGCTCCGCGTCGAGGTCCGCGGCTTCCAGTGGTCCAACCCGCAGGCGCAGGACGTCATCTTCTGGCACTACGACATCGTCAACGAGTCGACGACCCAGTACGACGACATCATCTTCGGCCTCTACATGGACTCGGGCGTGGGGGGCTCGGGCATCTCGTGCGACGGCGTCGCCGAGAGCGACGACGACAACGCGCGCTTCGTGCAGAACGTCGAGGGCCGGGACCTGGACCTCGTCTACACGTGGGACGAGGGCGGCAACGGGGTCAGCCTCCGGTCCAACTGTGAGAAGACGGGCTACCTCGGCTACGCCTACCTCGAAACCCCCGGCGACGCCACCGACGGCATCGACAACGACGACGACGGCATCATCGACGAGCGCCGCGACAACGGGCCCGGAGACCGGATCGAGGGCCAGGAGAACATCCGCGCCGCCATGCTCGCGCGGGGCTACGACCTGAGCCAGTTCGAGACCGAGTACGGCGCCCTGGAGACCCGCCCGGCCTATGTGGCGGGCGTGTGGTGGACCGGCGACGAGGACCTCGACTGGACCGCCGAGTTCTCCGACACCGGCCGCGACGGCGTCTACGCCGACGACGCCACGTTCGGGTCGGGCGTCCCGGACACCGGCGAGAACGACGGCATGCCCACCGACGGCGAGCCCAACTTCAACCAGACCGACATCACAGAGTCGGACCAGATCGGCCTGACGGGTTTCAAGCTGAACCGCATCCGAGGGGCCGGCGAGACCGACGGCATCGTGTTCTTCACCAACGAGCAGAACTGGCCGGAGCGGCTCTACAACCAGTTCTCGAACCCCGACCCGAACGTCGCCTTCGACCCGACGATCGTCAACAACTACAACGTCGGGTTCCTCTTCGCCTCGGGGCCGTTCACGCTCGACATCGGGCGCCGCGAGCGCTTCAGCCTCGCGCTGGCCTACGGCTCCAACCTGACCGACCTGCAGGACAACGTCGAGGTGGTCCAGTCGATCTACGACGCCAACTACCGCTTCGCGACGCCGCCGCCGCTGCCGACTGTCCAGGCGTTCGCCGAGGACGGCAAGGTCACGCTCGTCTGGGACACGCGCGCCGAGCGTTCCATCGACCCGGTGACAAACCTCAACGACTTCGAGGGCTACCGGATCTACCGGTCCACGGACCCCAACTTCCTCGACCCGCAGGTCATCCTCGACGGGCGCGGCACGGGCCCGCTGGGCAACGGCCGGCCCGAGGCCCAGTTCGACCTCGCCAACGGGATCACCGGCTACTCGAACATCTCCGTCAGCGGCATCCAGTACTACCTCGGCAGCGACACGGGTCTGACCCACCGCTGGACCGACGACGACGTGGTCAACGGCCAGACCTACTACTACGCCGTCACGTCCTATGACAGCGGCTCGGAGGCCTTCAACTTCTACCCCTCCGAGAGCCCGATCACGGTCTCGCGGACGCTCCGCGGCGGCACCATCCTGCCGCCGAACGTCGTGCAGGTGCGCCCCAACGCGCGCGTGCCGGGCTACGTCGGCGCGACGGCCAGCGAGGTCACCCAGACCTCCGGCACCGGCACCGGAACGGTCAGCGCGGAGATCGTCAACTCGGATGACGTCCCGGAGGGCCGCTTCCGGGTCGAGTTCCAGGGCTCGGCCGACAGCGTCGCCGCGCGGACCTACTCGCTGATCGACCTGTCGACCGGCGAGCCGGTCTTCGAGGGCGGCACCGACTTCAGCGGCGAGCGCACCGGCCCGATCGCGTTCGGCATCCAGCCCATCGTCACGACGCTCGACGGCGTCCAGGTGGAACCCGACGCGAGCGGCTTCACCTCGGGCAGCACGTCGACGGTACTGCTGGGCAGCCACACGGGGTCGATCCCGCGGAACCTGATCCGCGAGGGGTACCCCGAGGACGTGATCCTGACCTTCGCCGACACGCCGATCTCGACCTCCCGGGCCGCCATCGGCCAGCCCGCGACCCCGGCCAAGTTCAAGCCCGTCGGCGCCACCTCGGGCTTCGAGTACGAGTTTTTCTACCGTGAGCTCAACGGCGACAACACCCTGAGCGCGAGCGGCGAGTTCATCGACCTGCTCACGCGCAACGCCAGCGGGGCCCTCCGCCCGACCTGGCGCATCGAGTGGGTCGAGGGCGCCGACGCGCCGGGCCAGGGCGATGTCTACCGCCTCGTCGTGCTGACGCCGTTCGGGCCCGGCGACGCGTTCGAGTTCACGACCTCGCCCGCCTTCGTCGACGCCGCGCGGGCGGCCAACCAGTTCGAGGAGCAGGAGCCGTACGTGGTGCCCAACCCGTACGTCGCCGCGGCCTCGTTCGAGCCGGAGCGCTTCGCGACCGCCGGGCGCGGCCCGCGGCGGATCGAGTTCCGAGCCATCCCGGCGGGGGCCACGATCCGCATCTACACCGTCACCGGCGACCTCGTCCAGACGCTCCAGCACGACGGGTTCACGACCGGCATGGTGCCGTGGGACCTCCGCTCGAAGGACAACCTGGAGGTCGCGCCGGGCCTGTACCTCTTCCACGTCGACGCCCCCGACGTGGGCGAGTCGGTCGGCCGGTTCGCCATCATCAAGTAGCCGCCATGACACGCACGCTTCTCCTCCTGGCGGCCCTCGTCGCCGCGGCGCCTCTGAGCGCCCAGACCAAGACCGGCACCACGTTCGGGCAGTTCTTGCAGATCGAGCCCAGCGCCGCACTCGCGGCGCAGGGCAACGTCGGCGCGACCGCCCGGACCGACGTGATGTCGGCGTACTACAACCCTGGCGCGCTCGGCTTCCAGACCGGCTCCAACGCGGGCTTCTCGCACAGCTCGTGGCTGGCGGGCATCGACTACAACTATGCCGCGGTGGGGCTCAAGATGGGCTCTGCGACGACGGTCGCCCTCTCGGTGTCGTCGCTGAGTTCGGGCGACATCGACGTGCGGACGGCCGAGCAGCCGCTGGGCACGGGCGAGCGCTACTCCGTCGAGGATCTCGCCATCGGCATCGGCGTCGGGCGGCAGTTCACGGACCGCTTCGGCGCGGGGGCGACCGTCAAGTACGTCCAGGAGACGATCTGGCGCAGCTCCGCGCAGACGATCGCGCTGGACGCGGGCGTCATCTACGAGCTGCCCTTCCAAGCCGTCCTCGGGGCCAGCATCTCCAACTTCGGCGTCCCAGCTTCCTTCGACGGCACCGACCTGCGGATCCGGTACGACCAGGACCCAGACGTCTTCGGCGACAACGACAACCTCCCGGCCGCCCTGGTGACCGAGGAGTACGCGCTGCCGGTGTTCTTCCGGGTCGGCATGAGCGTGCCCGTCCGCATGGGCGACAGCCAGCTCACGCTCGCCGCCGACGCCTACCAGCCGAGCGATAACAGCAACAGCATCAGCGTGGGCGGCGAGTGGACGTACGCCAACCTGATCTCGGCACGCGCGGGCTACCAGGACCTGTTCCTGGAGGACGGAGAGGGCGGCCTTCGCCTCGGTGGCGGCGTCGCCTACCGCGTGAGCGGCTTCGATCTCCAGTTCGACTACGCCTGGGCCGACCACGGCAGCCGCCTCGGCGCCACCCAGCGCTTCACCCTCGGCCTCGGCTTCTAGGCGCGGTCCCTCCTGCGACGCCTTCCCCCCGAGGGGGAGGCAGAGGGAGGAGATCGTCTGAGGCCCAGCCCACCGAGTTCACTCCCGTCCCCTCCTGTTCGGAAGGGGACCTCTTCAGGCTCCCCTCTCTTGTGATCCGTCGGTCCGCCTTTCTCCTCGCCGCCCTGCTCGCCACTGCGGCGGGTGCCCAGACGGCGACGCCGATCTTCGATGAGGACGACGGCGGAGATGGCGGGGTCTACGAGGCGTCGGACGGAGGTGCGGTGGGGAACGCGACGCTCGACCTCGTCGATGGTCGGATGCCCCTCGCCTCGGGTCCCGCCGCCAGCGGGACGGACGTCGGGGTGCTGACTTACGCGTCAGGTGACGGCGGCAGGTGGCAGATCCTCGTCGGTGCGCCCGGCTTCGCGCCGCTCGACCTGACTGAGGCGGACAGCCTCGTGCTCTTCCTCAACGGGCCGGTCGGTGTGCCCGGCGTGGCGCTGCCGCAGGTCCGCCTGCAGGATGCCGACGGCGACCAGACGGCGGCGCTTCCGCTCGACTTCGGCACGCAGGTCGGGTTCGCGGCGAGCCGGAGCGGTTTCCTAGACGGCTCGGCGACCGATCTCGCGGTGTCGGTGGACTACCTCGACGTGCTCCCGGCCGACCTCGCGCGGCCCGGCTATCCGGAGTCGATCCGCATCACGTTCTCGAATCAGGTCGTCGCCACCTCGAGCCCTGCCATCGGCGTTCCGGCGGTGCCCGCCAGGTTCACCGTCGCCACGGAGGGCGGCCTGGAACTGGCGTTCCGGTTCGTCGACACGGACGGCGACGGGACGCTGAGCGCCAGCGGCGAGTACATCGAGGTGCTGACCGAGGAGCCGGCGACGGGGCGGCTCCGCCAGACGTGGCGCGTCCAGGTGCAGGGCACGCCCGCCACCCCGCCGACGCTCGGCGACGCTTACCGGCTGGCCGTCTTCACCAGCGGCACCGACGACGACCCGGCGACGTGGCAGCGGCGCGCCGTCTCGATCCGCGACTTCGGCCCGCTCGGCACGGTCGGCCTCGGGCAGATCGCGGGCGTGGTCCTGGAGAGCACCGAGGCGGGCTCGTCGGAGCGCACGCTCTGGATCGACGCGGTCTCGGCGCGAGCCGACACCGGCGTGCCCGATGGCCCGGCACCGCCGACCGGCCTCACCGCCGAGGCGGGGGACGAGACGGTCTGGCTGCGGTGGGCGCCCGCTCCCGGAGCGAGCGGCGTGGTCGTCTATCGCCAGTCGCTCGCGGGCGGCCCGTTCGAGCGGATCACACCCGACGTGGTCCGGCGGGACGCCTTCTTCGACCTCACCGCCGAGAATGGCGAGGCGGTTCGCTACGTCCTACGGTCGGTCCAGAACAACGGCCTCTCGGCCCCGATCCTGGGCGCGGACTCGGAGGCGGTCGAGGCGACGGTAGGGGGCGCGACCGATCCTTACATCGACGAGACGGCGCGGCGGGCGTTCGAGTTTTTCTGGCGCGAGGCAAACCCGGCCAACGGGCTCGTCAAGGACCGCAGCACGCCGGGCTCGGCGTCGTCCATCGCGTCGGTCGGGTTCGGGCTGTCGGCCATCACGGTCGCCATCGACCGGGGCTGGATCACGCGCGAGCAGGGCGTCGCGCGGACGCTCGCGACGCTGGACTTCTTCGCGACGTGCCCCCAGGGCAACGCGGCGTCGGGCACGTGCGGCTACAAGGGCTTCTTCTACCACTTCCTCAACATGCAGACCGGGGAGCGGCAGGGGACGAACGAACTCTCGACCATCGACACGGCGCTGCTGCTGGGCGGCGTCCTCCACGCGGCGCAGTACTACGACGGCACCGGCGACGAGGCGACGATCCGCGCGCGTGCCGACCTGATCTGGCGGCGCGTCGACTGGCAGTGGGCCGCCAACCGGGCGCCGCTCGTGACGCTGGGCTGGAAGCCCGAGGAGGGATTCAACATCTGCAACGGCAATCTGTGCGACTGGAATGGCTACAACGAGGCCATGCTCCTCTACATCCTGGGAATGGGCTCCCCGACGTTCCCTCTGGCGGACGACGCCTGGGAGGCGTGGACGGGCGGCTACGGCAGCCAGTGGCAGACGCAGTACGGCTACACGTTCCTCACCTTCCCGCCGCTCTTCGGCCACCAGTACAGCCACGTCTGGGTCGACTTCCGCAACATGCAGGACGACTACATGCGGGGCCGGGGCATCACCTACTTCGAGAACAGCCGCCGCGCGACGCTCGCCAGCCGCAACTACGCCATCGCCAACCCCGGCGGCTACCCCAACTACTCGGCCGACGAGTGGGGATTGACGGCGTCCGACGACCCGTTCGGGTACCGCGCCCACGGCGCGCCGCCCGCCCAGAGCGACAACGGGACCATCACGCCGACCGCCGCAGGCGGCTCGTACGCCTTCACGCCCGATCTCTCGCGCGCAGCCCTGCGGACGTTCTACGAGCGCTACTACGCCCGCCTCTGGGGTGACTACGGCCTCCGCGACGCCTACAACATCCAGGAGAACTGGTTCGCGAGCGACGTACTGGGCATCGACCAGGGGCCGATCGTGCTCATGATCGAGAACGACCGGACGGGCGCCATCTGGGAGTCGTTCATGACGCACCCCGACGTGCGCGTCGGCCTGGAGCGGGCGGGCTTCGACGTGCCTGCCGTGGCTGACGAGCCCGGCCCCGAGGCGACCGTCTCGCTGGCCCTGCCCGCGCCCAACCCGACCACCGGAAGCGTCCGCCTCGGCGTGTCGCTGGCCACCGCCGGCCCCGTTCGCCTGACCGTAGTCGACGTGCTCGGCCGCGAGGTCGCCCGCCTGCTCGACGGCGAGCACCCGGCAGGGGCCGCCACCGTCGACTGGAATGCCGAGGCGGTGGCCTCTGGCATCTACATCGTCCGTCTGGAGGCCGCTGGCCTCGTCCGCACCCGCACCCTCGTCGTCGCCCGCTGATGCTGATTCGCCGTTCCGTACTCGCCCTCGCCTTGCTGACCGTCGCCGCGAGCGCCCAGCCTGCGCCGGCCTTCTACGCGGGCTACGACTGGGACGCCGAGGCGGCCCTCGTCGAGGACCTGCTCTCCCGGATGACGGTGGAGGAGAAGCTCGGCCAGCTGACGCAGTACACTGGCCAGTGGGCCGTGACCGGGCCCGCCGTCACGCAGGGCGGTGAGGACGTGATCCGCGCGGGCGGCGTGGGCTCGTTCCTCAACGTGTACGGCGCTGAGGCCACGCGCCGGGCGCAGGAGGTGGCCGTCGAAGAGTCCCGCCTCGGCATCCCGCTGATCATCGGCTACGACGTGGTGCACGGCTTCCGGACCGTCTTCCCGGTGCCGCTCGCGGAGACCGCCAGCTGGAACCTGGACGCCGCCGAGCTGGCCGCCCGTGTCGCCGCCCGCGAGGCCGCGGCGGCCGGCATCCACTGGACGTTCGCGCCGATGGTCGACATCGCCCGCGACGGACGCTGGGGCCGGATCGTGGAGGGCGCGGGCGAGGACCCGTTCCTGGGCAGCCGCTTCGCCGAGGCGCGCGTGCGCGGCTTCCAGGGCCACACGCTCACGGACCTCGCCTCGGACACGACGCTGGTCGCCACCGCCAAGCACTTCGCGGGCTACGGCTTCGCCGAGGGCGGGCGCGACTACAACACGGCCGACCTGAGCGAGCGGACGCTCCGCGAGGTCGTCCTGCCTCCGTTCCGTGCCGCCGTCGATGCCGGTGCGCAGACGCTGATGTCGGCCTTCAATGAGATCGGCGGCGTTCCCTCGACCGGCGACCACGCGCTGTTCACCTACGTGCTCCGCGGTGAGTGGGGCTTCGACGGCTTCGTCGTGGCCGACTACACCGCCGTCCGCGAGCTGATGTGGCACGGCATCGCCGCCGACAGCGCCGAGGCAGGGCGCCGCGCGCTGGTCGCGGGCGTCGACATGAGCATGGTGGACGGCATCTACGCCCGCAACCTGCCCGCGCTCGTCGAGAGCGGCGCGTTGCCGATGGACGTGATCGACGAGGCCGTCCGCCGCGTGCTCCGCGTCAAGCGCCGCGCCGGGCTGTTCGAGGACCCATACCGGTACTCCGACCCCGACAAGGAGGCCACCGTCCTGTTCTCGGACGCGCACCGCGCGATCGCCCGAGACGTGGCCCGCCAGTCGATGGTGCTCCTTAAGAACGACGCCCGCCCTGGAGCGGCGGGACCCGTGCTGCCGCTGGCCCGCGACCTCGGCTCGGTCGCTGTCATCGGCGCGCTCGCGGCCGACTCGGTCTCGGCGATGGGCTCGTGGGCGGGGGCGGGCCGCTGGCCCGAGACGACGCCCATCCTGCCCGCCCTCATCGAGGCGATGCCGAACACCGAGGTCCGCTACGCGCCCGGCTACCCCGTCGTGCCGCGTGGGCCGTTCCTCCAGATGGTCGAGACGGCGTTCTCGATGGACACCTCCGGCCACGACGAGGCCGTCCGCCTCGCGGAGACCTCGGATGCGGTCGTGCTGGTGCTCGGCGAGCACCGCGAGCTGACCGGCGAGGCCGCCAGCCGGACCGACACGCGCCTGCCGGGCGCGCAGCTGGAACTGGCCCGGCGCGTCCTCGACGCGGCCGGGGACAAGCCGGTCGCGGTGCTGCTCACGAATGGTCGGCCGCTCGCGCTCACCGACCTCGACGCCATCGCGCCGTCGATCCTGGAGGTGTGGCACCTGGGCAGCGAGATGGGCCCCGCCGTCGCCGACGTGCTCCTCGGGTACCACAGCCCGTCGGGCAAGCTGCCGGTCACGTTCCCGCACGTGACCGGCCAGGAGCCGCTCTACTACAACCATCGCCGCACCGGTCGCCCGCACGACGTGCCCGGCGCCAGCGACAAGTACGTCTCGCGCTACCTCGACGCGCCCGTCGAGCCGCTCTACCCGTTCGGCCACGGCCTGAGCTACACCACGTTCGGGTACAGCGCGCCGCGTCTCAGCACCCCCCGCCTCGGGCCCGAGGCGGGCGAGGTCGTGGTCTCGGTGGACGTGACCAACACGGGCGAGCGTGTCGGCGTGGAGGTCGTCCAGCTCTACGTCTGGGACGAGGCCGCCAGCGTCACGCGCCCCGTGCAGGAGCTGAAGGGCTTCGAGCGGATCGAGCTGGCCCCCGGCGAGACGCAGACCGTCGCGTTCTCCCTCACGCCCGACGACCTCCAGTTCTGGGGCGACGGCGAGTGGACCGTCGAGCCCGGCTGGTTCACGGTCAGGGTCGGCGGGTCGTCGGCCGAGACGCAGGCCGCCCGCTTCGAACTCGTCGCCGAGTAACCCATCCTCACCTTCCGGACTCATGTCGACTGACGCCGCCAACACCTTGAAGAAGTGGGGGCAGGCCCTCGAACGCCTGCTCCGCGGCCTCCTCGGCAAGGACGACGAGCCGCAGCCCGTGCCGGTGCGCGTCCGCCGGTTCACCCTGCCCGGGATGGACTCATGAAGCGTGCCCTCTGGATCCTGCTCGCGGTGCTGTCCATTCCCTTCGTGGGCAACGCCCTCGTGGACCGGGTGAAGCGAGCCCTCGTGGTCGCGCTGGCGGTGCTCGCCTCGGCGTCCGCGTGGGCGCAGCCCCGCATCGCACAGCGACCCGCCCCGCGAAACGTGGTCGTCATCCTGACCGACGACCACCGCTACGACTTCATGGGCTTCCACCCGGACGCGCCCGTCTTCCTGCGGACGCCCAACCTGGACCGCATGGCGGTCGGGGGCGCCCACCTCGCCAACGCGTTCGTCACCACGAGCCTCTGCTCGCCGAGCCGCGCGAGCATCCTGACCGGCCAGTACGCCCACACGCACGGCGTCGTGGACAACACGAGCCCGATCCCGGAGGGGACGCGCTTCTTCCCCGAGGACCTCCAGGAAGCGGGCTACCAGACGGCGTTCATCGGCAAGTGGCACATGGGCGAGGACGACGACCGCCCGCGCGACGGCTTCGACCGCTGGGTCAGCTTCCGCGGGCAGGGCGCCTACACGAACCCGCTCCTCAACGTCGACGGCACCCAGATCCCGCACGACGGCTACACGACCGACATCCTGACCGACTACGCGGTCGACTGGCTCCGCGAGGGCCGCGACGGCGACCAGCCGTTCTTCCTGGAGCTGTCCCACAAGGCCGTCCACGCCGAGTTCGAGCCCGCGCCGCGCCACACCGGCGCTTACGACGACGTCACCATCCCGTACCCGCCGACGATGTGGCTCACCGAGCGCAACTACCTCGGCAAGCCCCACTGGGTCCGCCAGCAGCGCGGCTCCTGGCACGGCGTCGACTTCATGTTCCACGGCGACCTCGGACCGGGCATGGACGGGTTCGACAACTTCTACCGCCGCTACGCCTCCACGCTGCTCGCCGCCGACGAGTCGGTCGGCCGCGTGCTCGACACGCTCGAAGAGCTGGGGCTGGACGAGACCACACTCGTCCTCTACCTCGGCGACAACGGCTTCCTGCTCGGCGAGCACGGCCTGATCGACAAGCGGAACGCCTACGAGGAGTCGATCCGGATCCCGATGCTCGCCTGGGCGCCCGGCTGGATCGAGCCCGGCACGACCGTCGACGGCCTCGTCCGCAACCTCGACATCGCGCCGACGATCCTGGAACTGACCGGCACGCGGTCGGCCATCGACATGGACGGCACCTCGTTCCTCGACCTGCTCCGTGGCGGCGACGGCGGCGCGGGCGACCGCGAGTTCCTCTACGAGTACTACTGGGAATACGCCTTCCCCCACACGCCGACGACCTTCGCGCTGCGCGGCGACCAGTACAAGTTCATCACCTACCACGGCGTCTGGGACACCGAGGAGCTGTACGACATCGTCGCCGACCCGGAGGAGCGGACCAACCTCGTGGAGGCGCTGCCGCAGGTAGCCGCCCAGATGCGCAGCCGCCTCTACGACCGCCTCGCGGCCGACGACGCCATGCGGGTCCCGATGCGCCGCGGCTCCTGGAAGGCAGGCGAGCGGCTGGTGTACGACTGATGCGAACCGGGACGCCCGCACCGACGATGAGGTCTCCCGCGAGGGGGTACCGCAGTCCGGCTCTGCTCGGCCTGCGAGCGGTGGCGCTTCTCCTCTGCTCGGGTCTCGTCCTGCCCGCGCTCGCCCAGCGGACGCAGGTCTCGGTCAACGACGGCTGGCGCTTCTGGAACGACGACTCCCCCGGCGCCGACGCCCCGGCCTTCGACGACGCGAACTGGGAGCAGGTCGACCTCCCGCACACCTGGAACGCCGAGGACGCCTTCGACGACGTGCCCGGCTACCGACGCGGCATCGGCTGGTACCGGCGTACCCTCCACCTCGGTGCCGAGACGGGCAGCCCCGGCCGTCGCCGGTTCCTGCACGTCGAGGGCGCCAATCAGGTCGCCGAGGTGTGGGTGAACGGGCAGCCCGTCGGCGGCCACGTGGGTGGCTACACCGCGTTCACGCTCGACGTGACCGACGCTGTACGGCCCGGCGACAACACCGTCGCCGTGCGCGTGGACAACCGCCACGACGCCGACATCCCGCCGCTCGATGCCGACTTTACGTTCTACGGGGGGCTCTACCGCGACGTGTGGCTGGTCGAGACCGACGCGGTCCACCTGAGCACCGCGTGGGGCGCCTCGGGCGTCCGGCTGGACACGCCGGCGCTGGCCGACGGCGACACGCGGGTCCGCGCCCGCGCCGGGGTGGTCAACGACGGCCTCGAGGCGGTCCAGGCGATGGTGACGCACACGCTCCGCGACCCGGCCGGTGGCGTCGTAGCGGTGTGGCAGCAGACCGCGGCAGTCGGGGCGGGGGAGACGGTCGAGGTCGAGGCGTGGAGCGAGGCGATCTCCGACCCGGCGCTCTACACGCCCGAGACACCCGCCGTCTACCGCGTCGAGACGCGGGTCACGGCCGGGCGGCACCAGGACGCGGTCACGAGTCCGCTTGGCTTCCGCTGGGTCGCCGCCGACGGCGACGGGTTCATGCTCAACGGCGTCCGTCGCCAGCTCCACGGCACGAACCGCCACCAGGACTGGGCGGGCCTCGGCAACGCGCTCTCCGACGACCAGCACCGGCGCGACGTGCAGATCGTGGAGGAGACCGGCTTCGACTTCCTCCGCCTGGCCCACTACCCGCAGGACGAGGCCGTGCTCGCCGAGGCCGACCGGCTGGGGCTGCTCGTCTGGGAGGAGATCCCGGTCGTCAACACGATCACGCAATCGGAGGCCTTCGCCGCGAACGCCGAGCGGCGACTGCGTGAGATGGTCCGCCAGCATTACAACCACCCGTCCGTCGTGATGTGGGGGTACATGAACGAGATCCTGCTGCGAATCCCCGAGGACGCGCCGCCGGATTACGTCGACGACGTGCGCACCCTCGCCGAGCGGCTGGACGCGGTCGCCCAGGCCGAGGACGCCACGCGCCTCACCGCGATGGCGGTTTCGTTCAACGAGGCCGCGTACCGCATCGCCGACGCCGCCGACGTGTTCGCCTTCAACCTCTACTTCGGCTGGTACCACGACACGTTCGCCGACCTCGGCGTCTTCCTCGACAGCCTCCACACGGCGCACCCGGACGTGCCGCTGATGCTGAGCGAGTACGGCGCAGGCTCCGACGAGCGGATCCACAGCGACCGGCCGGTCCGCTTCGACTTCTCGACCGAGCACGCCGAGGACTTCCACCGGGCGTCCCTGCGGACCGTCCTCGACCGCCCGTGGATGGTCGGCAGTGCGGTCTGGAACCAGTTCGACTTCGGCTCGGCCGGGCGCCAGGACACGAAGGACGGCATCAACCAGAAAGGGCTCTTCTTCTTCGACCGGACGCCGAAGGACGTGGCGCACCTGTACCGGGCGATGCTCCGCGACGATCTCGTGATCCATGTCGAGCACGACCACCCGCACCGGTCCGGGCCGCACCGCCAGCGCGTGCGGGTGTTTTCGAACGCCGACGAGGTGGGGCTGACAGTCGGCACGAAGATCATGGGACCCGCCGTGCCGGAGGATGGGCTCGTGGTGTTCGAGGTCGACCTCGTGCCAGGGGAGAACCCGCTCCAGGCAGTCGGCCTGTCGGGGGATCAGGCCGTGTTCCACGCCACCACGCTCCACTACGCCGACCTCGGCGCGTTCTTCGAGGGGACCGCCGACGCCCCGCCCGCCGTCGCCCTCAACGTCGGCGCCGACCACTCGTTCGCCGACCCGGCGGGCCTCGTCTACGTCGCCGAGGCGGACTGGCCCGGCCCGATGCCGGTGGGGGAGGCCCGCCGCACGCACCACCGCATCGACGGGACCGAGGAGGACGCCCGCTTCCAGTCCTTCCGCGAGATGCCTGCGGTCTGGTCGCTGCCGATGCTGCCCGCCGGGACCTACGACCTCACGCTCGGTGCCGCCCGCGCGGGGGGCGAGCCGGGGACCGTTACGGTACGGCTCGGGGATGCCGCGTGGGGCCTCCAGGCCGAGCACGCCGCGATGGCGCGGAACCACGTCCCGCTCGGCCCCGCCCTCGGGATGCTCCGCCTCGACCTCGCCGATCCCTGGTGGGCCGTCGAGAGCCGCGTCCGGTTCACCCTCGCCCAGCCGACCGCGCCCGTCCTCGCCGTCACCGGAGACGGTGGGCGTCCGGTCCTGTCCACCCTCGTCCTCCGCCGCCTCTAGTCATGGCCCGACTCCCTCTGCTCCTCGCCCTGCTGGCCGTCGCCGCGTGCGCGCCGTCCGCCCCGTTGGCTCCGCCCCCCTCGGTCGCCGAGGTGGAGGGCGTCGCCTACACGATGTCGGCCGAGGAGGAGGCCTTCCTCGACACGCTCCAAGCGCGCACCTTCCGCTGGTTCTGGGAGACGACCCCGGAGAACGGCCTCACGCACGACCGCTACCCGAGCCGCGACTTCTCCTCGGTCGCTGCCATCGGCTTCGCGCTCCCGGCCTACGGCATCGGCGCCGAGCGCGGCTTCGTGACGCGCGCCGCCGCCGCCGAGCGGACGCTGACGACGCTCCGCACCCTCTACACCGCGCCCCAGGGACCCGAGCAGGTCGGCACGGCCGGCCACCGCGGCTACTTCTACCACTTCCTGGAGTACGACGACGCGACGCGCTTCCGCAACGTCGAGTTGTCTACCATCGACACGGCGCTGCTCATGGCGGGCGTCCTGTTCTCGCGCGAGTACTTCGACGGGACCGCCGAGGCGGAGCAGGACATCCGGGCCTATGCCGACTCGCTCTACCAGCGCGTCGAGTGGCCGTGGTTCCGCAAGCCCGGCGACACGCGCCTCACGATGGGCTGGCACCCGGAAACCGACTTCCTGCGCGCCGACTGGCGGGGCTACAACGAGGCGATGATCCTCTACCTCCTCGGCCTCGGTTCCCCGACGCACCCCCTCGACGCGTCCGTCTGGCCGACCTGGACGAGCACCTACGAGTGGGAAGACTTCTACGGCTACGAGCACGTCAACTTCACGCCGCTCTTCGGCCACCAGTACAGCCACATGTTCGTCGACTTCCGCGGCATCCAGGACCAGTGGATGCGCGACCGATCGGCCGAGGAGGGCGAGCCCATCGACTACTTCGAGAACAGCCGCCGGGCGACGCTCAGCCAGCAGGCCTATGCCATCGACAACCCGGGCGGCTGGGCCGACTACTCGGCCGAGATTTGGGGCCTCACGGCCAGCGACGGTCCCTCTGACGCCGCCGTCGAGGTGAACGGCGAGGAGCGCCAGTTCCACACGTACTGGGCGCGCGGCGCCAGCACGGACCACGTCAACGACGACGGCACGCTCACGCCGACGGCCGCGGGCGGCTCGATCCCGTTCGCGCCCGAGATCACGATCCCGACGCTGATGGCGATGGCCGAGCGCTACCCCGCGCTCTGGACCGACGACTACGGCTTCCGCGACGCCGTCAACCCGACGTTCACCTTCGAGGACGTCCAGATCAAGCGCAACTCGGAGGTCACGCCGTACGGCTGGGTGGACCACGACTACCTCGGCATCGACCAGGGCCCGATCCTGATCATGGCCGAGAACTACCGGACGGGGCTCGTCTGGGAGACGCTCAAGCGCAGCCCCTACCTCGTTCGCGGCCTGCAGCGCGCCGGCTTCGAGGGTGGCTGGCTCGACGGCGCCCGCGCCGAAGCCGTCGAGGCCCTCGACCTGCCCCCCGCCCGGGTGGCCGAGGGCCCTGGCGCCGACCGCCTGCTGGTGGTGGTCCTGGGCTCCTCGACGGCCGAGGGCACTGGCCCGACGCACCGCGACAGCACCTGGGTGAATCGCTTCCGCACCCACCTGGAGGGCGTCGACGCGCGGTTCGACGTGCTCAACCTCGCCCGCGGCGGGTATGCGACGTTCCACCTGATGCCCGGCGGGACCGTCGCTCCTGACCACATCCGGAACGCGCCCGACCCGGCGCGCAACATCGACGCGGCGCTCGCCCGCAATCCGGACGCCATCGTCATCAACCTGCCGTCCAACGACGCCGCCTACGGGGTCGATGCGGCGACGCAGATGTCCAACTTCGACGCCATGATCGCGAAGGCCGACGCCGCCGGGGTCCCGGTCTGGATCACCACGACGCAGCCGCGCGATTTTTCTGACCCCGAGCAGGTCGCGGTCCAGCGCGCCGTCCGCGACCAGATCCGGGCCCGCTACGGCGACCGCGCCATCGACTTCTGGACCGGCTTCGAGGACACCGACGGCGGCCAGGACGCCGATTGGGGGTCGGGCGACAACGTCCACTACAACGACGCCGCCCACCGCGTCTTCTTCGAGCGCGTCCGCGACGCCGGCGTCGCCGCCACCGTCCTCGCCGGCAACTAGACGAAGGGGGGCTGGGCGACTCCGCCCAGGCCACGCCCACACGCCACCATGACCGTCCGCCTCCTCCTGCTCCTCGGCCTCGGCGTCGCGCTCGGCCCCCTCGCGGGCTGCGCCGAGGCGGACGCGGACGAGGTGGTGCTGGAGTTCTGGGCGATGGGCGCCGAGGGAGAGAAGGTGCAGCCGCTCATCGAGCGGTTCGAGGCCGAGCACCCCGGTATCCGCGTCGAGGTCCAGCAGCAGCCCTGGACCTCCGTCCACGAGAAGCTGCTGACGGCGTTCGCGGGCCGCTCCACGCCCGACGTGTCGCAGTTCGGCAACACGTGGGTCGCCGAGATGGAGGCGCTCGGCGCGCTGGAGGACCTCACGCCCTACGTTCGCCGGTCGGCCGTGGTGGACGAGGCGGACTACTTCTCCGGCGTATGGGACACCAACGTGATCGACGGCCGGCTGTGGGGCGTCCCGTGGTACGTCGACACGCGGCTGCTCTTCTACCGGACCGACCTGTTCGCCCAGGCGGGCTACGACGCGATGCCGGACACCTGGGACGGGTGGGTCGAGGCCATGCACGCCGTGAAGGCGGTCCAGCCGGAGGGCGGCTACCCGATCCTGCTCCCCGTCAACGAGTTCGAGCCGCCGCTCATCCTCGGCCTCAACACCGCCGACGTGCTCCGCGACGGCGACCGCTACGGCAACTTCCGCAGCGACGGCTTCCGGCGCGCGTTCACGTTCTACGTCGACCTCTTCCGCGAGGGGCTGGCGCCGGCGACCTCGGGGACCGAGATCTCGAACCTGTACCAGGAGATCGACCGCGGGCGCTTCGCGAGCACCATCACTGGCCCCTGGAACATCGGCGAGTTCCAGCGCCGCCTGACCGAGCACCCGGACGACTGGGGGACGGCGCCCATTCCCGGCCCGGACCCGGGCACGCCGGGCGTCTCGGTCGCGGGCGGGGCCAGCCTGGTCATCTTCGAGCGGTCGCCCCACAAGGCCGAGGCGTGGCTGCTGGTCGAGTTCCTCTCGCGGCCCGACATCCAGGCCGAGTTCAACGCGCTCACGGGCGACCTCCCGCCGCGGGCGTCGGTCTGGGAGACGACCGGCCTCGCCTCCGATCCCTACGCGCGGGCCTTCTTCGAGCAACTGGCGCACGTCCGCCCGACCCCCAAGATCCCGGAGCAGGAGCGCATCGCGCAGACCATCCGCCAGTACGCCGAGGCGGCGGCGCGCGGCCAGCGCACCATCGACGAAGCGCTCGCCGCGCTGGACGCGGACGTGGACCGGGCCCTCGAAAAGCGGCGCTGGCTGCTGGACCGCGAGGTGGGGCGATGAGCACCGTCACCCATACCGACGCCGACCTCGCGGCGACCGTCGGCCCGCCCGCTGTGCCCACCTCGGCACCGAGGCGGGTCCGGTGGCGTCCGCGGATGCCGCAGACGGCCGCCAGCCGGGCGGCGGCGCTGTTCATCGCGCCGTCGCTGCTGGTGATCGGGCTGTTCTTCTTCCTGCCGGTCGCCGCCGCGCTCGCGCTGAGCCTGACCGACTTCGACCTCTACGCCCTCGCCGACCCCAGCACGGCGCGGTTCGTGGGGCTGAAGAACTACGCGGAACTGGCGCAGTCGGCTGAGTTCTGGCAGGCGCTCCGGAATACGCTCTACTTCGTCGTCGTCGGCGGCCCGTTGTCGGTGGCCGTGTCGCTGGGCACCGCGCTGCTGGTTAGCTCGAAGCTGACGCG
Source organism: Rubrivirga sp. SAORIC476 (assembly GCF_002283555.1). NCBI lineage: Bacteria > Pseudomonadati > Rhodothermota > Rhodothermia > Rhodothermales > Rubricoccaceae > Rubrivirga > Rubrivirga sp. SAORIC476. The sequence goes on from NZ_MVOI01000006.1 coordinate 744,861, forward strand.
CTGGAAGGGGCTCTGGCGGACGGTCTTCTTCGCGCCCGTCGTGACCACGCTCGTCGCCGTCGCGGTCGTCTGGCGGTACCTCTACAACGGCCAGTACGGGCTGCTCAACGCGGCGCTGGGCGCGGTCGGCATTGAGGGCGTCGACTGGCTGGGCGACCCGGCCTGGGCGATGCCGGCCATCATCGGGCTGGCCGTGTGGAAGAACTTCGGGTACAACATGATCATCTTCGTGGCCGGGCTCGCGGGCGTCCCCGAGGAACTCTACGAGGCCGCGCGGATCGACGGGGCCGGGTGGTGGGCGCAGTTCCGCCACGTAACGCTCCCAGAGCTCGCGCCGACGTTCCTGTTCGTCGGCGTGATCACCATGATCGGCTACTTCCAGCTCTTCGCCGAGCCCTACGTGATGACCGAGGGCGGCCCGCTCAGGAGCACCGTCAGCGTGGTCTACCTGATGTACGAGGAGGGCTTCAAGTGGTGGAATCTGGGCTACGCCTCCGCCGTCGCCTTCGTCCTGTTCGCGATGATGCTGGTCGGGACGCTCGTGCAGCTTCGCCTGCAGCGAGGGGACCCATGAGCGCCACCGACATCGCCCGCCTCGGCACCGAGGTGGAGGCACCCGCCACCCGATGAACCGACGCCTCACCACGACGCTCCTCCACGTCGCGCTCCTCGGGGTCGCGGCCGTGACGGCGTTCCCGCTGCTGTGGATGCTGTCGGCGTCGTTCATGCCGAGCGGCGAGGCCAGCACGTTTCCGCCGCCGCTGCTGCCGTCGACGCCGACGTTGGAGCACTACCAGGCCCTGTTCGCGCGCGCCGACATGGGCCGCTACCTCCTCAACAGCGCGCTGGTGGCGACGGCCGTCACCGTCGTCTCGCTGTTCATCAACTCGCTGGCCGGGTACGCCTTCGCCAAGCTCCGCTTCCGGGGGCGGGAGAAGCTGTTCCGCTCGCTGCTGGCCGCGCTCGTGATCCCGGCGCAGGTGGCGATGCTGCCGCTGTTTCTGGAGATGCGCGCGCTCGGGCTGGTCAACTCGTACGCGGGCGTCATCGTCCCGGCGGCGGCGAGCATCTTCGGCATCTTTCTCATTCGCCAGTTCGCGCTCTCGATCCCGGAGAGCCTGCTGGAGGCGGCGCGCATCGACGGGGCGACCGAGTTCGAGATCTACTGGCGCATCGCGATGCCTCTCATGCGCCCCGTCCTCGTGACGCTGGCCCTGTTCACCTTCATGGGGTCGTGGAACGACTTCATGTGGCCTCTGATCGTCCTCACCGACGACGACCTGTACACCCTGCCCGTCGCGCTGGCGACGCTCACGCGCGAGCGGGTGCAGGACAACGAGTTCATGATGGCGGGCGCCGTCGTGACCACGCTGCCGGTGCTCGTCGTCTTCCTCGCCCTCCAGCGCCACTACGTCCGCGGCATCATGCTCGGCGGCGTGAAGGGGTAGGGGCGTGAGGGAGGGGCCCCGTCGACGCAGCTCCTCCCTCACCCCGCCCTCCCACACACCCAGCCTCCTCTCCCTGTGGAACTCGCAGTCTCCACCCGCTTCACCACCGCGGACCTCGCGCGGCCCGTCAGTCCGATGCTCCTCCTCGGCGGAGGCGGGCTGACGGCGGCCCTGTCGGCCGCGGGCACGGGCGTCGTCACCTCCGGCGGCTCCGACCTGACCCGCTGGCGAGCCGACCGGGTCGAGGACGCCGACGGACTGGCCCTCTTCCTCCGCGACCTCGACACGGGCCACGTCTGGACCGCCGGGTGGCGGCCGGGCGACGAGGCCTACGAGGCGCGCTTCGGCGTGGGGACGGTCGAGATCGTCCGCCAGGATGCGGGCGTCGAGACGCGGCTGTGCCTCGCCGTGGCGCCTGAGGGCGCGCTCGTGGGGCGCCTCCAGCTTCGCTCGCTGGACGGCCGGGCGCGGCGGATCGAGGTGACGACGCTGGCAGAGGTCGTTCTCCACGACCGCTCGGCAGATGCCTCGCACCCGGCGTTCTCGAAGCTGTTCGTGCAGACGGAGCGCCTCGACGATCGGCCGGTGCTCCTCGCCAAGCGTCGCCCGCGGACGCCCGAGGACCCCTCGGTGTGGCTCGGCCACTGGCTCGACGACGCGGCCGCGGCGGTGTCGTGGGAGACCGACCGGCTCCGGTGTGTCGGCCGCGGGCGGCGGCGGACCGACCCGGCGATGATGGACGCCTCCGGCGACCTCGGGGGCACGGTGGGGGCGGTGCTCGACCCCGTCGTCGCGCTGCGGACGGTGGTCGCGGTCTCCGCCGAGGGCGTCGCGACGCGCGCGTTCGGGCTGGCTGGTGGTGCGTCCCGCGAGGCCGTCTCCGCCCACGCCGGCGCGCTGGGCGACCTCGGGGCCGTCGACCTGGCCCTCCGGGCGGCCTCGGACGCCGAGCAGGCCCGCCGCGACTGCCTCGGCCTGGACGATGCCGCGGCCGACGCCGCCCAGTCGCTCATCGGGCCGTTGCTGATGGGCGACCCCAGCCTCTGGGCGCCCGCCGCGCTCCGCGCGGCTGCGACCGACGGCGACGCGCTCCCCATCGACGGTGCCGGGCCGCTGGTGGTCGTCCGCGTGCGGACCGAGGCGGGCGTGGGGGCGGTCCGCCACCTCGCCGCGTGGCAACGCTACTGGGCCGACCTCGGGCTGCCCGTCCGCCTCCTCGCCGTCGCCGACGACCCCGACGCGCTCGCCGAGGAAGGCGGCCCGGTCGTCGGCGCGGACCGGGAGGCGCAGGCGGCCCGGCTCGCCGACGTGTGGGCGGACGACGCGCTGCCGGTTGCGTCCGCCAAGCCGGCCATGCTGGCCGAGGGCACCCGCCCCGCTGTCCCCACGGGCGACCTCGCCCTGGACGACGCCGACCTCCGCGAGTTCAACGGCACCGGGGGCTTCTCGGCCGACGGCACCGAGTACGTGATGCACCTCCGGCCGGGGACCGACGGGCGGCTGTCGCTCCCGCCGCTGCCGTGGGCCAACGTGATCGCCAACGAGCACGGCGGCTTCCTCGTCACCGAGCGCGGCGCGGCGTCGACGTGGAGCGCCAACAGCCGCGAGAACCGCGTCACGCCGTGGGGCAACGACCCCGTCGAAGACCCCGGCGAGGCGCTCCACCTGCAGGACCTCGACGCCGGAACGCTGTGGTCGCCCACGGGCGGGCCGACCCCCGCCGCCGCGCCGGTCGAGGTGCGCCACGGCTTCGGCTACTCGACCTGGCGAACGGTGGTCGAGGGCATCGCGCAGCATACGACGATGTCGATCGCGCCCGACGCGAGCGCGAAGCTGACCGTCCTCCGCCTCACCAACGTCGGAGACACGCCGCGCCGACTCGCCGTGACGGCGAGCGCGCAGCTGACGCTCGGTCCGCGCGAGACGCCGCGGGACGTCGTGACCGCCCGCGTCGGGGAGGTCCTGACGGCCCGTAACACAGCCCGGGGCGAGTTCTCGGACCGCGTTGCCGTCGCCCGCGCCGTGGCGCCGGAGGGCGCCGAGGTCTCGCTCACCGCCGACCGGGCCGCCTTCCTCGGCCGGTTCGGGACGCCCGAGGCGCCTCGCGCACTGGTGGCAGGCGGGGCGTTGGACGGGGCCGTCGGCCCCGGCCTCGACGCGGCCGTGCACCGGGTCGCGCTGACGCTCGCCCCTGGCGAAACCCAGGAGGTCGCGTTCGTGCTCGGCGAGGCCGCCGACCCGACCGAGGCGGATGCGCTGGCCGCCCGGTTCGCCCATCTCGGTGCCGTCGCCGACGCCATCGCCGAGACGCGCGCCTTCTGGACGGAGACGACGGGCGCGCTCCAGATCCAGACGCCCGACCCGGCGCTCGACCTGATGGTCAACGGCTGGCTGCTCTACCAGAACCTCTCCTGCCGCCTCTGGGGGCGGACGGCGTTCTACCAGAGCGGCGGCGCGTACGGCTACCGCGACCAACTCCAGGACACGTCGGCGCTCGTCTACGCGCGGCCGGACCTCACGCGCGCCCAGATCCTCCGCAACGCCGCCCACCAGTTCGAGGAGGGCGACGTGCTCCACTGGTGGCACCCGCCGCTGTCGAAGGGCATCCGCACGCGCTTCGCCGACGACCTGCTCTGGCTCCCGCTCCTCGCCTCGGCCTACGCCGAGACGACCGGCGACGACGGCGTGTTCGACGAGGAGGTCCGCTTCCTCACCGCCCCGCTGCTCGAAGAGGGCCAGGACGAGGTCTTCCTCCAGCCCACCGAGGCGGGCACCTCGGCGAGCGTCTACGAGCACGCCGCGCGCACCATCGACCGGTCGCTGGCGGTCGGCGTCCACGGCCTGCCGCTGATGGGGACCGGCGACTGGAACGACGGCATGAACCGGGTCGGCCGCGAGGGACGGGGAGAGAGCGTCTGGATGGGCTTCTTCCTGGCCTCCGCGCTCGACGCCTTCCTGCCGCACGTCGAGGCCCGCGGCGACGCCGACCGCGCCGCGCGCTACCGCCAGCACCGCGCCCACCTCCAGTCTGCGCTCAACGCCGACGGCTGGGACGGCGACTGGTACCGCCGCGCGTTCTACGACAACGGCGCCGTGATGGGCTCGGCCGAGAGCGACGAGTGCCAGATCGACGCGCTCGCGCAGGCCTGGGCCGTCCTCTCGGGTGTCGCGCCCGCCGACCGGGCCGCCCAGGCGCTCGACGCGATGGAGGCGCGGCTCGTGGACGAGGACGCGGGCATCCTGCGCCTGCTCGCGCCCGCCTTCGACGTGACGCCCAACGACCCGGGGTACATCAAGGGCTACGTGCCGGGCGTCCGCGAGAACGGCGGCCAGTACACGCACGCGGCGCTGTGGGCCGTCCGTGCGCTCGCCGAGGCGGGGCGCTGCGAGCGCGCGGCGCCGTTGCTGGGGATGCTCTCGCCCGTGCGCCACGGCGACTCGCCCGAGGCCGTCGCCGTCTACAAGACCGAGCCCTACGTGATCGCGGCCGACGTGTACGGCGTCGCCCCCCACGTCGGCCGCGGGGGGTGGACGTGGTACACCGGCTCGGCCGGGTGGATGCTACGTGTGGCTGTCGAGTCGGTGCTCGGCTTCGGCCTCGACCGCGGCGAGGCGATCACCCTCGCCCCCTGCATCCCGGCCGACTGGCCCGGCTTCGCGATCCGCTACCGCCTGCCCGACGGATCGGGGACGGTCTACACGATCACCGTCCAGCGCGGCGAGACGCCCGGCCTCACCCTCGACGGCGCGACCCTGCCCGTCCCGCACACGGGATGGCGGGTGCCGCTGGTCCGCGACGGCGCCGTGCACGAGGTCCAGTTGACGATCTGAGTTCGGTAGGGGCACACCGCCGGTGCGCTCCTACGCCTCTCCTCACGCATGCGGCTTCTCGTCCTCCTGCTCTTCCTCGTGGGCTGCACTGCCGCGCCGCCCGCCCCGGCGCCGACGGTCGACGTCGTCACGCTCAACCTCTGGAACGACCAGGCCGACTGGCCCGCGCGCCTCGGCGTCATCGCGGACACGCTCGGCGCGCTCCGCCCAGACGTGATCGTGCTCCAGGAGGTGCTGCAGGACTCGGCGAAGGGGCTCGCGAACCAGGCCGAGACGCTGGGCGACCGCCTCGGCTATGCGGTCGTGTTCGCTTCCGTCGACGGCCCCGATCGGGCGAAGCGCTACGGCAACGCGATCCTGAGCCGTCACCCGGTCCTCGACACCAACTGGGTCCGCCTTCGCCCGCTGACCGACTACCGCGTCGCCGCCCACGCCCGGCTCGACATCGGGGGCCGACCGCTCGATGTGGTCGCGACCCACCTTCACCACACGATGGAGGGCGGTGCGATCCGCGCGGAGCAGGTCGCCGACCTCCTCGCGCTCCTCGACCAGACCGCCGGCGCGCGCTGGGTCGTCGCGGGCGACTTCAACGCGCCCGCCCACGCGCCCGAGCTGTCGCCGCTGGCCGACCGCGCCGCCGACGCCTTCGGCACCCTCCACCCCGGCGCCGCGGTGTCGACGCTGGTGGAAGCGCTCGGCCACACGCCGCGGCGCATCGACCACGTGCTCGCGGGCCCCGGCCTCACGCCCGAGGCCGCCCGTCTCGTGCTGGCGGAGCCCGTCGGGGGCGTGCAGCCGTCCGACCACCGGGGCGTCTCGGTGCGGCTGCGGTGGCCGTAGGCCCGCCTCGGCGCGAAGGCGAGGAGGCAGGCCGGGGGCACGCACCGCCCGGCTACGGGCTCGGGCGGTCGTGCATCGCCTCCCACGCGAACTGCTCCTCGACGTCTGTGAAGAGCGAATCCCACAGCGCATACGATCCCGTGTCGGAGGGGTCCTCTTCTCTGAGTGCCGTGCTCCCGACGACCTGGAGGGACTCCGCGTAGAGGCCGTGATCATGCGCGGCGATCCAGTAGAGCGACGCGTTTCCCTTCCAGAGGTGGTGGGTCAGGTGGAGCCAGTCGCGCCGCTCGAACACGCCGGGCTCGGGCGCGGATGGCGCGTGGTAGCGGAGGACGCCGATGAGGTTGTCGCCCTCCTTGGAGCGTCGCGCCGCCAGCACGACGGCGGCTCCGAACGCCCCGTCGTCGAGCCGGAGGGACAGGCAGTCTCCGGCCGCATAGACCGCATCGCGGAGACGGCGCCCCTGGCGGGAGCGCGGCGCCTCGGCTGGAATGCGGATCCGGGCCAGAAACGCCTCCAGCGCCCGTTCGCGCGGTCGCAGGTGCGCCGGTCCCGCCTCGTGCCACCGGTCGAGACCGCGCCCGCTGGCGACGATGTCCTCGACCTCGGCGAGGACGGCCGGGTCGAGCGCGCCGCATTCCCACTGGGCCTGGGCCAACGCGAGCCAGAAGACGGGGCCCTCGTCCAGGTCGCTCCGCGGCTCAGCGTAGGTTCGGTGCAACGCGCGGGTGATGGCGGCGACCGTCTCGCCCGCGTCGTAGCGGGCGAGGAAGTCGCTGTGAACGTCCGCCGCCAAGTCGTCGGAGAGGATCTCGGGTCCCCAGGTGCCCATTCGTCTCGGAAGGGTGTTGTGGAACGCGGGGCAACGTAGCTATGGACTGGGGGGGCGGCCGATGTTACCCGGCGATGTCGGCCTCGTCCCACGTGCCGTCCGCCGCGCGGTCGACCAGGATGGCGTGGCCCCAAAACAGGTCGCCATCCTCGAACGAGAACGTCACCACGCCGTCGGGGGCGAGCCCGACCGACTCCAGGCGCAGCTTCGCCCGGAAGCTCTCGGCCG